>CAMCTC010000008.1 GCA_945878355.1 Bordetella parapertussis
GCTCATTGCCGTGCCAGCAGCGACACCATGCGCTCGAGCAGCACCGCGATCTCGGCCGGACTGTCGAGGAAGTAATGCGCCTTAGACCTGGGGTCGTCACGCCCGACACGGATCGTTAGCCACCCCGCGGCGGCGACTGCAAAGACGGGTTCGTCGTTCACGTCATCGCCGGCGAAGAGGGCGCATGACACGCCGCATCGCCGCACCAACTCACGCACGGCGTCGGCCTTGTCAGGCGCGCCCTGTGGCACGACATTGACGACGAACTTGCCGCCGAAGACCCGCAATGCCTCATCGTGGTCCGCCAGCAGTCCCGTGATGACCTCGAGCGCCTGCTCACGAGTTCGCGACAGCCGGTAGTGCAAAGCCATCGAATGGCGCTTGTCCTCTACCGTCACGCCTGCGGCTGACAGCGCCGGGCTCAGGTCACGAAGGCGCAGACGAAACCGGGCCAGCGCTTCGAACGGCTCGTGCGCAGCGCCAAGCTCGCTAACGCCTTCGGCACCGTGGTTGCCGACGATGAACTGGGGCTCGAAGCCCAGTCGTGCGCGAACATCATCGACACTGCGGCCCGTGACGATGGCCACGGGCAGGAGCCTTGCCAAGGCCGCCAAGCGTGCCGACACACCCTCGGACAGGTGCGCGTCGTTGGGGCGGGCAACAATCCGTGCCAGCGTGCCGTCGAAATCGAAGGCCAGCAAGGGCCGCTGCCGCAGCGTGCGGGCCAGGGCGATCTCGCCCTCCGTGCTGAACAGGTGTCTCATTGCTCGTCTCGTCCGCTCGGGCGTGGTGATCAATGCGACTGGTGACTGCGCACACGTGCCTCAATGCGTGCGCGCAGGCGCCACCGACCGGCGTCGGCAAGCATGCGGCCCGCCCAGCGGAACACATTGAAGTCGCGCACGGTGCTGCGCAGGCTGGCCATTCGTTCGCGCTGCTCGGCTGCAGGCATGGTGGCCGCGCGGTGCAGTGCGTCGGCGGTTTCTTCCACGTGGTAAGGGTTGACGATCAGGGCCTCGGGCATCTCGCGCGCCGCCCCGGCGAAGCGGCTCAGCACCAGCACGCCCTGCAGGTCATCGCGGGCTGCGACGAACTCCTTGCACACCAGATTCATGCCGTCGTGCAGGCTCGTCACCACACAGATGTCCGCCGCCCGGAACAACTCAAATACCGCGTCGTGCTCATGTTGCTGCGCCAGCAGGTGCACCGGCTGGTAGCCTGGGCGGCCGAAACGCTGGTTGATCCGCTCGGTGACGCGCTGAACACGTTCCTGGAAACTGCGGTACTCGTCCAGCGCGCTGCGGGTAGGTGCCGCCACCTGCACGAGAACGAAACGACCGATCCACGACGGCCACTTCTCCAGCAACCGTTCCACGGCATTGAGCCGCTCGAGAATGCCCTTGGTGTAGTCGAAGCGGTCGATACCGACGGCCAGGCAGACATCAGCGGGCAGGTCGAGCCGGTCGATCACGCGCCGCCGGCACTCGGTCACCGGCGCCCAGGTCGCCATCTCGGATTCACCCGGCCATTCAATGGAAATCGGGTAGCTCTCCACCAGCGTCTCCTTCTCCTGGAAGGCGATCGTGGAGTGCTCATGCTCAATGCGCGCCTCGAGGTAGCGGTCCACGGTCTCGATGAAGTTCTTGCAGTGGAAACGGGTGTGAAAGCCGAGGATGGTGCTGCCCAGCATGCCTTGAAGAATCTCGCGCCGCCAGGGGCAGATGCCGAAGGACTCGGGGTTGGGCCAGGGGATGTGCCAGAAGGTCAGGATGGTGGCCTGGGGCAGCTTCTCGCGGATCATCGCCGGCAGCAGCGCGAAGTGGTAGTCCTGGACCAGCACCACCGGGTCGGCGCTGCGTGCTTCGGCGACCACCGCATCAGCGAAGCGTTGGTTGACTGCCCGGTAGGCCTCCCAGTCCGACTCGCGGAACACCGGTCGCACATGCGCGACATGGCACAGCGGCCACATGCCCTCGTTGGCGAAGCCGTAGTAATAGCCCTGTTCTTCCTCCGCGGTCATCCAGACGCGGCGTAGCCAATAGTCGAGTTTGCCGGGCGGCACCTGCACGCGGTCCGTGCCGTCCACCACGTCGCGGTCGGCGCTGCCGCTGCCGTGCGCTACCCAGGTGCCCGAACAGGCGCGCATCACCGGTTCGACCGCCGTCACCAGCCCACTGGCCGGGCGCTTGACCACCACGCCATCGACCGTTCGCTCGTGGATGTAAGGTTCGCGATTCGACACCACGATGACCTGATCGCCGCTGAGTTGGGTGCGCAAGAGTGTACGCAGCCGCTCGGCCGTCCATTCCGCATCCGGGCCCGCCGAGCGGCGGTACTCGTCTTCGAGGTCGCGCATGCGGGCACGCAGTTCCGCGGCGAAAGGTGCCAGTTCCGGCGCCGACAGTACCATCGGACTGACGAGCCCTTCGCCGCGCAACAGCGCACGCACACCGTTCACCCATCCACGCCAGCTCAATTGCGCGACCACCACGGTGATCAGGGCGATCACCAGGCCCAGCGCTGCGATCAGGCCGATCAGGTAGCGCCGGGTGTCCTGGCTGCGGCGCTCGATGAAACTCAAGTCGTGCAGCAGCACAAGCCGCGCCAGCACGACCCTGGGACCAGGGTCCGCAGCGTCCGCGCTGGGCGCCACGGCGCTGGCGGCCTCCATTGCCCAACGAACAGGGGCGGGTTCGATCAACACAGGCGGCAGAGCCGGCGCGGGCGGGCGGGTTCCCAGGATATCCTGCACACCGACATGGACTGCACCACCAGCCAATGCCAGCCGCGGCTCAGTCTTGAGCGCCGCTTCGACCGCGAGAGCGCACGACAGACTGTCGGGGAATCTGTCGGTCGATTGCAGAAGCCGGCCGTCCAAGCTGCATAGCCCCATGGCAAACAAGCGCTCGTCCAGTGCCGCGCGGTCGAACAGCGGTTTCAGGCGCGCGGGGTGGGTTGACGTCAGCGCGACCGTGATCGAGTCGGACAAGGCGTTGGCCATCAAAGTGCTGCGGCTGTTGAGATCGCGGCTGAACCAGCGCAAAGTAACCTGATCCATCAGCGGAACCGCCAAGTAAGCGGCAACGATCAACGTGACACCAAGCGGCAGAAGAAAGCGCAACTGCAATCGAATGTTGCGAAGCGCCATCATGGCTGGGTGACCGCGCGATTGCATCCGAAATTCAATGGCTGCATAGAGATCCGTTTCAATGGGTAGCGAGGTTGTGAGCCGCCCGGACCCGACGCCGAGTCTTGCCCAACCGTCACGCTCTCGTGGGTTGCGCGACCAAGCTTTGCAGTATACATTTGTTACTATACAAACAAATCTAACCAAGACATTGACCTCGGACGCACAACTGGCTGTTGACACTGCTTCGCTCAATCTCGCGTTGATTGGCAACTGCGCCATCAGCGCGCTCATCGACCAACGGGGCAGCATTGTTTGGTGCTGTCTGCCGCGCTTCGACAGTGCACCGGTGTTTCACGCCTTGCTGAGCGGTGAACAGAACGCGCGCGCGTCAGGCCGCTTCTGCGTCGAGCTCGAACGGATGGTGCGCACCGAGCAGGCCTACGACGCCGGAACGGCGGTCGTGCGAACGACACTCTTCGACGACGCCGGCCAGTCCATCGAGATCGTCGACTTCGCGCCGCGGTTCATGCATCACGGTCGGATGTTCCGCCCGGCGCAGTTGGTGCGAAGGGTTCGCGCACTGACCGGGCATCCGCGGATCCGGATCGCGGTGCAACCGACCGGTGGATGGCACGCAGCTACGAAGATGGTCACGCGGGGCACCAACCACCTGCGTTTCTTGCTGCCCGAACAGACCTTGCGTCTGACGACCGATGCGCCATTGACTTATGTGGCCGACCAGACCTGGTTCTCACTTCATACGCCTATCAACTTGATGCTGGGGCCGGACGAAACGCTCGATGGCAGCATCGAAGAGACGGTAAGATGGTTCGAGGAGGCCACAGTCCGCCACTGGCGCGAGTGGACTCGCCGACTGGCCGTGCCGCTGGACTGGCAGGACGCCGTGATACGAGCCGCGATCACGCTCAAGCTGTGCCAGTACGAGGAGACGGGTGCCATCGTCGCGGCCATGACCACCAGCATTCCCGAGGCGCCAGGCAGCGGCCGCAACTGGGACTACCGCTATTGCTGGCTGCGCGACGCCTTCTTCGTGGTCCGTGCGCTCAACAGCCTGGCCGAGGTCGGTACGATGGAAGACTACCTGCGCTGGCTGCACGATGTGGTGCGCAGCAGCGCAGGAGGCCATGTGCAGCCGCTCTATGGCATTGGCCTGGAGCGCGAACTGCCCGAGCGCATCGAGCCAACCATGGCCGGCTATCGCGGCATGGGTCCTGTGCGTGTCGGCAACCAGGCCTTTGAGCACCACCAGCATGACGTCTACGGCAACATCGTGCTTGGCGCGGCTCAAGCGTTCCACGATCAGCGCTTGTTTCGTCGGGCCGGTATCGACGACTTTCGCGCACTCGAACCGATGGGAGACCGCGCTTGGGAACTGTACGATCAGCCCGATGCGGGCATGTGGGAATTGCGGACCCGGGCTCGGGTGCATACCTCGTCGTCGTTGATGTGCTGGGCGGCCTGCGACCGGTTGGCAAAGGCGGCGCTGGCTTTGAATCTGCAAGATCGCTCGAATTGGTGGGCCGAGCGTGCGAAGACGATTCGCGCCCGCATTCTGCAGAGCGCCTGGAACGATCGCCGTCAGTCCTTCGTGGAGAGCTTCGACGGCGAGCACCTGGACGCCAGCGTACTGCTGATGGCCGAGGTCGGATTCATCGACCCGCGCGATCCTCGCTTCGTCAGCACGCTGCGCGCACTGGAGGAACATCTGTGCGACGGCCCCTTCATGCGACGCTACGAGGAGGCCGATGACTTCGGCCGACCGCAGACTGCGTTCAACGTCTGCGCGTTCTGGCGTATCGATGCACTGGCGCGCATCGGCCGTATCGTCGAGGCACGGGAGATTTTCGAGGCCATGTTGGCGCGCCGAAATCCGCTGGGACTGCTGTCCGAAGATGTCGCACCGGCCACCGGCGAGCTGTGGGGGAACTTCCCGCAGACCTACTCGATGGTCGGTGTGGTCAATGGCGCGATGCGCCTCTCACGCCCTTGGGACGACGTCGTCTGAGGGCAGCGGCACGACGATTGAAGAGCTCTGAGCTCTCCTTGTCCGTGATCAAGGCAGTGTCAGCACAGTGTCCCGTCCTTTCTACAGTCAGGTTGCCGATCGGCGCGATGGTGGCACTTGTCCCACCGCGCACTTTGCTCGCGCAGGTGGGAGCCTGGGTACCTGTCGCAGGGTTCCCGCATGAGCGACAAACGCCGGTCCACCCCAAGATTTTCCCCCCTCCATGTCGGGCGGATGCCGCGTGACAGCGGCCTTGGGGGTGCTCTCAGTATGGCAAATCAGCTTTGATTCCTACGATCAGATCGAACTGACAAATGGCGCGCCAATCGGTCAAGCCCTTGTGTTTCACCGGGTGGAGACAGCCGGCGAAATCGCAGAGGGTCCTTCACGCTGAACCGGTAGATCCTTGTGTGCGAGCAACCACCACAGGTAGGTGCCCGCTGAAATGTCGAGCGCAAACAACATGGTGATCAAGCCTGTCAACAGTTTCTTCACCACCCAGTGCCTCCGAGATTTCGAATGACCGAAGCCAGCAGCGCAATAGCCCACTCACCAACTGGTCACTGAATCGAATGGCATCTGGCCTCCAGTCTGCTAGCAATTGGCAAAGTGCATTTGTACAAATTTTATCGTAAGATTCGGGCTCGTGCGAGTGCAGGTCGACTCGCCACGAACTGGTTTCACCAAATAAAGCCAATTTTCGGAGATGTACAAATGGTCAAGTTAAGCGCAAGTGCTGTGGCATTTTTCATCGGGGTTGCCGTGGCAGGCTGCAGCAGCACACCCGCAACGCCGCCAACAATGGTGGCTGTTGCCGCGCCAGCGCCAACGCCCGCGGTTGCCGCGCCAACTCCGGCGCCAACGCCATCACCCAAGCCCTTGCCTATCGCGGCACGAACCGTGACGACAGTATCACTGGCGCCCCACCTAGACCCCAAGAGCGCGATCTCAACCGAGCGCAGCGTGTACTTCGACTTCGACGGCTACGCCATCAAGGGTGAGTTTAACGGCCTGATTGAGCGACAAGCCAATTACGTGATTTCTAAGCCCGCCCTGGCGATCAAGATAGAGGGCAATACCGACGAAAGAGGCGGTCGTGAATACAACCTCTCGTTGGGCCAAAAGCGCGCCGAGGCCGTCCGCAAGGCGCTGAAGATCTACGGCGTGAAGGACGGCCAGATGGAGGCCATCAGTTGGGGCAATGAGCGCCCGACAGCCCTGGGCCACGACGAAGCCGCCTGGGCGAAGAATCGCCGCGCCGACCTGGTCTATCCGAAAAAATGAATCAAGGTTTCGTCGGCCGACACGTTTCAGGGGACAAAGTCGCGACGCGCCGCTCTTCGGGAGTCTGAGGGCATGGCAGCTCACCTTCGGTGTCAAAAAAAGAGGGCCCCAAAAACGGGACCCCCAAACGAAGGACCAAGTCTACTGACTGCCTGACATCGGCTCGAACGACGACAGACAAGTAAAAGTATATTGGTAAAAATGTACTTTTGTCCACCTCCATGCTAAATGACGACATTCCTGGCGCCGATGTCTACCTGAGACACGGTTGCTTCGACGGCTCAGCGCTGATAGTCCTAACGCCGGTACCTCAGCTGCTGAGTGGCCAGATCTTGTGCAGCTGCAGCGCAGCGTCCAGCCATTCGTCCAGGTCGTTATCGCTGAACTGATGGCATACGGTGCGGTTGTACATCGGCCACACCGAAGTGCCTCCCGCGCCCTACATGAAGGGCAAGAGCCTGTCGTTCGCGTAACTCAGCGCCCGCCTGACGTTCCAGGCCCAAAATCCGAAGTGGTAGCGGCCGGCCGACTGGGCGCCGGTCAACGCGATGCCGCGGTCACCAAGATTGCGCTGCAGCGCAGCGTAGAGAATTTGCACACCACCGATCGCGCCATCGTCGATACCAATGAACGATGCGATCTTGGCCACATACTCGGGCAGCAGGATCAGCCGCCAGCCCGCAAAGCGCTGTGCCGGCAATAGCTGAAACAGCAGGTCGACCTCATCCGAAGTTGTGTCAATTTTTTCCGAGAACGGCTGCGCTAATCGACCCGCCTGTCGATCAGCATCGCATCGCCATAGCTGAAAAAGCGATATCCCGATTCGATCGCATGCCGGTACAGCGCGAGCATGTGCTGGTGCCCGACGAAAGCCGATACCAGCATCAGCAGTGTGCTCTTGGGCAGGTGGAAGTTGGTGATCAATCGGTCGACCACGCGGAACTCGAAGCCTGGCGTGATAAAGATCTCGGTCTCGCGCGCGCCGGTGGACAACAGCCCCCCGCTGTTGAGGGCCGCATGCAGCGCTGCGGATTCGAGCGCGCGCAAGCTGGTGGTGCCCGCCGCGACGACGCGCCCGCCGGCGGCGCGGGTGCGTTCGATCGCCGCCACCGTGTCGGGCCCGACCTCGTACCACTCGCTGTGCATCTTGTGGTCTGCCAGGTTCTGGGCGCGGACCGGCTGGAAAGTGCCGGCGCCCACGTGCAGCGTCAATCGCGCGCTGGCCACGCCGCGATCTGCGAGTGCGGCCAGCAGCGCTGGGTCGAAGTGCAGCGACGCGGTCGGTGCGGCCACCGCGCCCGGCCGGCTGGCGAACACGGTCTGGTAACGCGTCTCGTCATCGGCCGCGTCAGCATGGGTGATGTAGGGCGGCAGCGGCACATGGCCAAAGGCCTCGAGCAGCGCCAGCGGATCGGCAGGCATCCGGTCGCGAAAAAAACGCAGGTGGAACAGACCGCCATCTGGGCCGCCTCGGCCCAGCACCTCGGCCTCGAAAGCGCCGTCGGCAAAGCTGACCCGGGTGCCCGCGCGCGGCGACTTGCTGGCGCGCAGATGCGCCAGCACCTCCTGGTTGGGCAGCACGCGCTCAACCAAGGCTTCGACCGCGCCGCCGGTGGGCTTTTCGCCGAACAGCCTGGCCTTGATCACGCGGGTGTCGTTGAAGACCAGCAGGTCGCCGGGTTCGAGCAATGCCGGCAGTTCGCGAAACACTCGGTCGACCGGCAGCTCAGCCCTGCCGTCGAGCAAGCGCGATGCGCTGCGCTCGGCCGCTGGATGCTGGGCGACCAGCGCTGGCGGCAGGTCGAAATCGAAATCGGCAAGGCTGTAGTTGGGCATGGGGTTCGGGCTGTACCGGCCTGAGGCAGGCGGCCGGTGGCGGGTGGCAGCGTCGGGCAGAGGCGGGCCGGGGGCGACCCCGCATTGTGCGCAAGCCAGACCTTGGCTAGCATCGCCGCGATGAACCTGACCGAACTCGACACCCCGGCTGCACTGATCAACGCGGCGCAGATGGACCGCAACATCGCGCGAATGCAATTGCGAATGAACGCGCTGGGCGTGCGCTTGCGCCCGCATGTCAAGACCAGCAAATGCTTGGGCGTGACGCTACGCCAACGCGATGCAGGTGCCCAAGGCATCACGGTGTCGACGCTGAAGGAAGCGGCGCAGTTCTTCGACGCCGGCTTCGACGACATCCTGTACGCGGTGGGCATCGCCGCAGCCAAACTGGCGCAGGTACGCGCCATGCGCGAGCGCGGCTGCCGGCTCACCATCGTCGTCGACTCGCTGGCCGCAGCGCAGGCGGTGGTGGCCGGCGGCGACCGCTTCGAGGTGATGATCGAGATCGACACCGACGGCCACCGCGCCGGCGTGCGCCCCGACGAGGACAGGCTGATCACGATAGGCCGCACGCTGCACGATGGCGGCGCGGTGCTCAAGGGCGTGATGACCCATGCCGGCGCGTCGTACGAGCTGAACACGCCCGATGCACTGGAGGCGATGGCCGAACAAGAGCGCTCGCGCTGCGTGCAAGCGGCCGAGCGGCTGCGCGCGGCCGGACTGCCTTGCCCGGAGGTCAGCGTGGGCTCGACGCCGACCGCTTTGTCAGCGCGCCAGCTCGATGGCGTGACCGAGGTGCGTGCCGGCGTCTATGTCTTCAACGATCTGGTGATGGCCAACGTCGGGGTCTGCGGCATCGCCGAGATCGCGCTGTCGGTGCTGGCCACCGTGATCGGCCACCAGACCGAGAAGGGCTGGGCACTGACCGACGCCGGCTGGATGGCGATGAGCCGAGACCGCGGCACGCAGGCGCAGGCGCTGGACTACGGCTATGGCGCAGTGTGCGATATCAGCGGCGCGCCGATCGACGGCTTCATCGTCGGCAGCGCCAACCAGGAGCACGGCATCGTCTGCTGGCGCGACGGCGCCGTCTGCCCCGACATCGCGCAGCGTCTGCCGCTGGGCATGCAGCTGCGCATCCTGCCCAACCATGCTTGCGCGACGGCGGCGCAGTTCCCCGCCTACGCGGTGGTCGACGCCGACGGTGGCGTCACGACCTGGGAGCGCTTCTATGGCTGGTGATAGACGCGAGATCAGGCCCGAGACGATGGCCCGCCCCGGCGGGCATTACAGCCACGCGGTGGTCGGCGGCGGTCTGGTGTTCGTCGCCGGACAGCTGCCGATCGCACCCGACGGCAGCCGGCTCAACGAGGCCTCGTTCGAGGCGCAGGCGACGCAGACGCTGGCCAACGTGGCCGCTGCCTTGCGCGCGGCCGGCAGCGACATAGCCCGGCTGGTGCAGGTGCGGGTCTACCTCACCGACATCGAAGACTGGCCGGCTTTCAACACGCTGTATGCCGACTGGGCCGGCGACGCGAGACCGGCGCGCGCGGTCGTGCCGGTGCCGATGCTGCACCACGGTTTTAGCCTAGAGATCGAGGCGGTCGCGGTCGCTTGAGCCGGTCGGCGCGAAGCTGTCCATGCCTCACAGCCTGGCTGCAAGCCGCGACAGCGAACGCTGGCGCAGGCGAGAAGATGCAGGATCCCTACTGCCGACTCTTACTTTTCAAGTGCAAATCGCGAGAGGCAAACATGCGTGTCACCGACAAGGGTCAGGTCACCATCCCCAAGCGCATCCGCTTGGCGACGGGCGTGCTGCCCGGCAGCGAAGTGACGTTTGCGGTCGAAGCCGGCAAGATCGTGATCAGCAAATTGGCCAGCGCCATCCAGACCGATCGCCGCGAACAATTGCGCGCGGCGGCTGCGAAAGTTCGCCAGCGCATGAGTCCGGACTTCAAGCAGTTGGACGCGGCAGACGTGATGGCGTTCCTGCGTTCCGATGAGCCTACCCAGCCACAAGCGCATGTCTAGCCCCCGCCTGTCCAGCCACGACGGTAGTGCGGGTTTTCTGGTCGATACCAACATCTGGATCGACTGCATGGACCCGGCCAGCCCATGGCATACCTGGGCGGTTGATCAACTCCAGGCCTGCAGAAGTCAGCGCGCCGCCGCCGAGGCCGCGGCGGCCGGTGCCTCGGGCTCCATGCCTATGGTCAGCACCGACCCACCGTCGGCCCATTCGCTGTAAATCCAGTCGCCGCCGCTGTGCACCAGGCCTTCGGGCACCGGCGGCGGCGCGGCGACCGCCACCCCCTTGAGCGCCTGCGCCATGAAGTCGATCCAGATCGGCAGCGCCAGGCCGCCGCCCGATTCGCGAACGCCCAGGCTGATGGGCTTGTCATAGCCCATCCAGGCCACCGCCACCAGACCGGGTTGAAAGCCGGCAAACCAGGCGTCGACCGCGTCGTTGGTCGTGCCGGTCTTGCCGTAGAGGTCGCTGCGCTGGAGTTGTTGCTGCGCCCGCGCGGCGGTACCGATCCGCGTGACGTCGTTGAGCAAGCTGTTGGTGACGTAGACGTTGCGCGCCGGCAGCGCGCGACTGTCCTCCTCCTGCGGCGGTGCCGTCGGCGCCTCGAACAGCAGCTTGCCCGCGGCGTCGGTGATGCGCTCGATCACCACCGGTGTCACCGCCCAGCCGCCGTTGGCCAGCACCGCGTAGGCCTGGGCCAGCCGCATCGGCGTGGTGCTGCCCGCGCCCAGCGCCAGCGTCAGGTTGTCGGGCTGCTTGTCGGGTTCGAAACCGTAGCGCGCCAGCCAGTCCCGCGCGGCCGGCAAGCCAATCTGGCGCAGAACCCGGATGCTGACCAGGTTCCTCGACCGGGCCAAGGCCTGACGCAGCGTGATCGGGCCATCAAACTGGCCGTCGGCGTTTTGCGGCGCCCAGCCATCGACGGTCTCTATCGCCGCATCGTTGACGACCGTGGCCGGCATCACACCGCCCTCCAGCGCCGCCGAATACAGAAAAGGCTTGATGCTCGATCCTGGTTGGCGCCAAGCCTGGGTGACATGGTTGAAGGGTTGGCGCGCGAAATCGAAACCACCCACCAGCGCACGCACCCGTCCGCTGACCGGGTCGAGCGCGACAAAGGCCGATTGCACCTCGGGCCACTGCGTCACCGCCCAGCCGCTGGCCTCACCGTCCGGCCTGGCCGGCTGCCAGACCCGCAGGATGTCGCCGCGCTCGATGGCCAGTTCGGCCGGCGCCTTGGGCACCAGCCCAGGCAGCGCCACCCGCAAACCCTCGCCGCTGATGCGCAGTGCCTCGCCCGACGCGAGCTGCAGCCGCAGCTCGCGCGGGCTGACCGCCAGCACGATGGCCACGCGCAGTTGCTCGTCGTCGAGGTGGTCCTTGAGCGCCTGCGCAGCGGCACGCTCGATGTCGGGCGCGCCGGCGGGCGGCAGGTCTTCATGGTCCTCGGGGCCGCGCCAGGGCTGACGCGCATCGAATCCCAACACGCTGCGGCGCAGCGCGGTCCAGGCGGCGAGCTGGTCGGCCGCGCGCAGCGAGGTGAAGACCTTGATGCCTTGCGAATAGGCCTCGGTGCCGAAGCGATCGACCACCGCCCGGCGCGCCATCTCGGCCACATGCTTGGCGTGCAGCGGCACTTGCAGCACGCTGCGGATCGCCAGCTTCTCGGCGCCGGCAGCCAGTTGCTGCGCCTCGTTGATGACGCCGGCCGTCAGCATGCGCCGCAACACCAGCCGCTGGCGCTGGGTCGCGCGCGCCAGATTGGTCACCGGGTTGGCGTAGGCCGGGTTCTGCGGCAGGCCGGCGAGCATCGCGCATTCGGCGATCGACAGCGCCGCCAGCGGCTTGCCGAAATAGGCTTCGGCCGCAGCCGCAAAGCCGTAAGCGCGCTGGCCGAGGTAGATCTGGTTCATGTACAGCTCGAGGATCTGGTCCTTGCTGAGCTGGCGCTCGATCTTCAGCGCAAGCAGCGCCTCTTTCAGCTTGCGCTCAGGCGTCAGCCGCGACGACAGGAAGAAGGTCCGCGCGACCTGCTGGGTGATCGTCGACGCGCCCTGACGCATGCCGCCGGTGACCACAGCCACCAGCGCCCGCAGCACGCCCTTAGGGTCGATGCCGCCGTGCTCGCGAAAGCGCTTGTCCTCGACCGCCAGCACCGCCTGCTGCAGCAGCAAGGGGATCTGAGCGATCGGCACGAACTGCCGCCGCTCGGCGCCGAACTGTGCGATCTCGACGCCGTCAGCGGTGTAGACCTGCAGCGGTTGGCGCGGTTGGTAGGTGGTGACGCGGTCGAGCGGCGGCAGCTGCGGTGCAAACCAGGCCACCGCGCCGGCCAGCAAGGCGAAAGCCAGCAACAGCGCTGCCAGCAAGGCCCACAGCGCCAGCTGCCACGGGCGCGGCAGGCGGCGAAAAAAGATGGCGACAGAGCCGCTGAGATTCGACATGGGGACTTCGGTTGCGCTGGCCGCGGCGAGCCCGCTGGCGAGCGCGATTATCGGCAGCGCGCTAGCGCCCTCTCGCAGCCGCGCGCCGCAGCACGGCAGAATCGCGAGCCATGCCCGACGCGCCGCGCGAACCCAGTCCTGCACCAAGGGCCAAGACCGGCGAGAAATCCGGCCCGCAGCGGGCCATGGAAAAGCTTGGGCTTCGCCGCGACATCGACTTGGCGCTGCACCTGCCGCTGCGCTACGAGGACGAGACCCGCGTCAGCGCCATCGCCGATGCGCCCGACGGCGAGCCGGTGCAGGTCGAAGGCATCGTCCGCGAATGCCGCGTCGAGCTGCGCGGCCGCCGCCAGCTGCTGGTGCGCATCGAGGACGACAGCGACGACTTGCTGCTGCGTTTTCTGAACTTCTACCCCAGCCACCAGAAGACATTGGCCGTGGGCGCGCGGGTGCGGGTTCGCGGCGAGGCCCACGCCGGCTTCTTCGGCCGCGAGATGGTCCACCCGCAGTTCAAGGCGGTCGACGAGAACAGCCCATTGGCCACTGCGCTGACCCCCGTCTACCCCACCAGTGCCCAGTTGCCGCAGGCCTATCTGCGCAAGGCGGTGGCCGCGGCGCTGCGGCGCGCTGCACTTGACGAGGTGCTGCCGCCGGGCACCGTGCCGGCGGGGTTGCCCAGCCTGCGCGAAGCGCTGCACAGCCTGCACCACCCGCCAGCCGGCGCGGCGATGAGCGCGCTGGAGGACCGCAGCCGGCCGGCCTGGCAGCGGCTGAAGTTCGAGGAGCTGCTGGCCCAGCAGCTGTCGCAGCTGGCGTCCCAGCGCGAGCGGGCCAGGCTGCGTGCGCCGCTGCTGCGCGCAGAAGCCGGCGGCCTGCACGAGCGGCTGCTGGCCGCGCTGCCGTTCCAGCTCACCGCCGCCCAGCGCCGCGTCGCCGAGGAGATCGCCGGCGACCTGATGCGCCCGCCCGACGCCAGCGCTGCCGGCGAAGGCGCGGTGCCGATGCACCGCTTGCTGCAGGGCGATGTGGGCTCGGGCAAGACCGTGGTCGCCGCGCTCGCTGCCACCGTGGCGATCGACTCGGGCTGGCAATGCGCGCTGATGGCACCCACCGAGCTGCTGGCCGAGCAGCATTTCCGCAAGCTGGTGCAGTGGCTGGAGCCGCTGGGCGTGGGCATCGCCTGGCTCACCGGCAGCCGCAAAGGCCGTGGCCGGCGCCAGATGGTCGAACGCGTGGCCTCGGGCGAGGCCGGGCTGGTGGTCGGCACCCAGGCGGTGATCCAGGACGATGTGCACTTCGCCAGGCTGGGGCTGGCGATCATCGACGAGCAGCACCGCTTCGGCGTGGCGCAGCGGCTGGAGCTGCGACGCAAGCTGGCGCCCGCCGACAGCACGAGCCCCGGGCCGGCGCTGGAGCCCCACCTGCTGATGATGAGCGCCACGCCAATCCCGCGAACGCTGGCGATGACTTACTTCGCCGACCTCGACGTCAGCACCATCGACGAGCTGCCGCCAGGCCGCACGCCGATCGTGACCAAGGTGTTTGCCGACAACCGGCGCGACCAGGTCATCGCCCGCATCGCCGACGAGGTCGGACGCGGCCGCCAGGTGTACTGGGTCTGCCCCTTGATCGACGAGAGCGAGACGCTGGACCTGCAGAACGCCACCGAAGCCCACGCCCAGCTCAGCGCCGCGCTGGCAGGCCATGCCGTCGGTCTGCTGCACGGCAGGATGCGCCCGGCCGATAAAGCCACAGTGATGGCTCAGTTCGTCAGCGGCGAGCTCAAGCTACTGGTGGCCACGACCGTGATCGAGGTCGGCGTCGATGTGCCCAACGCCAGCCTGATGGTGATCGAGCATGCCGAGCGCTTCGGGCTGAGCCAGCTGCACCAACTGCGCGGTCGTGTCGGCCGAGGTGCGGTGGCCAGCGTCTGTGTGCTGCTCTACCAGGGGCCGCTGTCGGCCACCGGCAAGGACAGGCTGCGGGCAATGGCCGAGACCAACGACGGCTTCGAGATCGCCAGGCGCGACCTCGAGATCCGCGGCCCGGGCGAGTTCATGGGTGCGCGCCAGAGCGGCGATGCGCTGCTGCGGTTTGCCGATCTGGACGACGATGCGCCGCTGCTGCAACAAGCCAGACGTCTCGCGCCCGAGCTGCTGTCCAGGCACGCGCTGGCAGCTCGCGCGCATGTGGCACGCTGGCTAGACACCCGAGCCGATTTCCTGAAGGCCTGAGCCGGACGTCAGGGCCGGCCTTCGCAGGGCCCGAGCCGGACGTCAGGGCCTGCCTGCGCAGGGCCCGAGCCGGACGTCAGGGCCTGCCTGCGCAGGGCCTGGCGCCACAACTCGATAATCGGGGCATGACCCTGACCGAACTCCGCTACATCGTCGCCGTCGCCCGCGAGAAGCACTTCGGCCGGGCCGCCGAGGCCTGCTTCGTCTCGCAACCCACGCTCAGCGTGGCGATCAAGAAGCTCGAGGAAGAACTCGAGGTCAAGCTGTTCGAACGCGGCACCACCGAGGTCAGCGTCACCTTGCTGGGCGAGGCCATCGTGCAACAGGCGCAGACCGTGCTGGAACAAGCCGCCGGGATCAAGGAGATCGCCAAACGCGGCAAAGACCCGCTGTCGGGCGCACTTCGACTCGGGCTGATTTACACCATCGGGCCTTACCTGCTGCCCGAGTTGGTGCGCAACACGATCGAGCGGACGCCCCAGATGCCGCTGATGCTGCAAGAGAACTTCACCGTAAGGTTGCTCGAGATGCTGCGCAGCGGCGAACTCGACTGCGCGATCATGGCCGAGCCTTTTCCGGACACCGGACTGGCGGTCGCGCCTCTATACGACGAGCCCTTTCTGGTGGCTGTGCCGAGCGGCCACCCGCTGGCCCAACGCGATCGCATCACCGCCGAGGAGTTGAAGCAAGAAACCATGCTGCTGCTGGGCACCGGCCACTGCTTCCGTGACCATGTGCTCGAGGTCTGCCCCGAGTTCGCCCGCTTTGCCAGCGATGCCGAGGGCATACGCAAGAGCTTCGAGGGTTCGTCACTCGAGACCATCCGCTACATGGTGGCCTCGGGCATGGGCATCACCGTGGTGCCACAGCTCAGCGTTCGCGCGTTCGAGCGCAGCAGCGGCAGCGACCATGTGCGCTACATCCCGTTCGAGGCGCCGGTGCCGAGCCGGCGCGTGGTGCTGGCCTGGCGCCGCAGCTTCACCCGCTACGAGGCGATCGCTGCGCTGCGCAATGCGGTCTATGCCTGCGAGCTCGAGGGGGTGGCGCGGTTGTCCTGAGAAGCGCTGTCGCCAGCGCTGCAGGTGCGTGCAGGGATTTGCTGCCACCAGGGCCCCTGTGGCAGCAAATCCAGGCAAACTATTTACCCGATGCACCCGTCCCAAACCCCGCCCCAAACCCCGCCGCTGATCTCACTGCGCCAGGTCGACAAGCGTTTTGCCGACGGCCTGCAGGCGCTGGACAGCGTGTCGCTGTGCGTGAGCGCCGGCGAGTTCGTCGCACTGCTCGGGCCATCGGGCTGCGGCAAGAGCACGGTGCTGCGGCTGGCCGCCGGCCTGGAGACCGCCAGCAGCGGCGAGCTCAGCGCGCCCGCGCTGCTGCCAGGCCGTGACAGCCAGACCGCCTGCGTGTTCCAGGAGCCCACGCTGATGCCCTGGGCCAGCGTGTTCGACAACGTCTGGCTGCCGCTTCGGCTGCAAGGCCGCTCGCGCGCCGACGCCGCGACCGAGGTGCGCCAGGTGCTGGCCAGCGTCGGCCTGGCCGACTTCGAGCAGGCTTACCCCGCCGCGCTGTCGGGCGGCATGAAGATGCGGGCCTCGATCGCGCGCGCGCTGGTGACCCGGCCACGCGTGCTGCTGATGGACGAGCCCTTCGCCGCACTCGACGACATCACGCGCCAGAGGCTCAACACCGACTTGCTGGCCTGGTGGCATGGCCGGGCGATGGCCGCGCTGTTTGTCACCCACAGCGTGGCCGAGGCGGTGTTCCTGAGCCAACGCGTGCTGGTGATGGCCGCGCGCCCGGGCCGGGTGGTGGCCGAGCTGGCGATAGACCAGCCCTACCCGCGCCAACCCGACTTCCGCCACTCGCCGGCCTTTGCCCAAGCCTGCCGCCAACTGGGCGCAGCGCTGGCCGATGCGCACGAAGCGATTCGGCCACCCGCCCGGGAGCCGGTTTGAAACCAAACTGGCGCGAACAGGGCTTGCCGATGGCGGTGATGCTCGGCCTGATCGCAGCCTGGGAGCTGCTGGTTCGCGCCGCCGACATCCCCGCCTACACGCTGCCCGCACCGTCGCTGGTGGCGCAGACGCTGGTGGCGAATTTCGGCTCGCTGGCCGGCAGCTGGTGGGTCACGCTCAAGATCACTTTCGGCGCGCTGGCGCTGGCCTGCGCCGGAGGCGCGTTGATCGCCGCGGTGTTTGCGCTGTCGCCCACGCTGGAGCGGGCGCTGTTCCCGGTCGCGGTGGTGCTGCAGGTCACGCCCATCGTCGCGGTCGCACCGCTGATCCTGATCTATGTCGAGAGCACCAACGCAGCGCTGCTGCTATGCGCCTGGATCGTCGCGTTCTTCCCGGTGCTGTCCAACACCGTCGTCGGCCTGCGCGCGGCAGACCCGCAGCTGCGCGACCTGTTCCGCCTGTACCGCGCCACACCCTGGCAGCGGCTGAGGCTGCTGCGCATGCCTGCAGCGCTGCCCTACTTCATCGCAGGCCTGAAGATCTCGGGCGGCTTGAGCCTGATCGGCGCGGTCACCGCCGAGATGGTCGCAGGCGCCGCAGGCCGCGAGACCGGCCTGGCCTCGCGCATCCTGGAAGCGAGCTTTCGCACCGAAACCCCGAAAATGTTCGCCGCGCTGAGCCTGCTGGTGGCCACTGGCGTGATGATCTTCTGGCTGTTCAACGCCTTGTCGCGCTGGCTGCTCGGACCCTGGCATGCGTCAGAATCGGCGCGCCAGCTTTGATGAAACCCAAGACATAACGAAGGAGATGCCCATGCGGCTCTGTTGGTCCCTCTGCCTCACCGCCACCCTGCTGGCCGCCAACGCGCAAGCCCAGGCCCCGGACAAGGTGGTGTTTGCCACCAACTGGAAAGCCCAGGCCGCGCACGGCGGCTTCTACCAGGCCTTGGCCGATGGCACGTACAAGAAGTACGGCCTCGACGTCACGATCCAACCAGGCGGCCCGCAGGTCAACAACCGGCCGCTGCTGCCGGCAGGGCGGATCGACTTCCTGATGACGGGCAACCTGCTGCACAGCTTCGACAACGTCAAGAACAAGGTGCCCACCGTGGTGGTCGCAGCGATGTTCCAGAAAGATCCCCAGGCGCTGCTGGCCCATCCGGGTCAGGGTTATGAGAAGTTCGAGGCACTCAAAAACGCACCGCTGGCACTGATAGCCAAGGACGGCCAGTTCAGCTGGTGGCAGTGGCTCAAAGTCACGCATGGCTTCCGCGACGAGGCTCTCAAGCCCTACAACTACAACCTCGGTCCCTTCTTGGCCAACCCCAAGTCGATCCAACAAGGCTATTCGGTGGCAGAGCCGATCTACGTCGAGAACCAGGGCAAGTTCAAGCCTGTGGTCCACCTGCTGGCAGACCATGGCTTTTCGACCTACAGCACGCTGATCGAGGCCCGCGCCGATGTGGTCAAGGGCCGGCCCGACCTGGTGCAGCGATTTGTCGACGCATCGGCGATCGGTTGGGTGAACTACCTCTATGGCAACCGAAAAGCCGCGGCCGACCTGATGACCCGCGACAACCCCGAGATGAGCGAAGCCGAGATGGAGGCTTCGGTGGCGCTGATGAAAGCCCAGGGCATCGTCGACTCGGGCGAGGCCGCGACCCAGGGCATAGGCGCGATGAACGCGCCGCGCATCGCTGACTTCTACGCGCAGATGGTCAGGGCCGGGTTGTACAAACCCGGCGATGTCGATCTGTCCAAGGTCGCCACGCTGCAGTTCGTCAACAAAGGCGTTGGCCAGGACATCAAGGCCAAGCTGACCGGCAAGTGAGCGCGAAGACCGGCGCCAGCAGGCGCCGGTGCGGGTTCAGAAGTGGTACTCGGCCCGCAGCATCGGGGTCCTGGCGGTCGCTCCCTTGCCAGCAACGCCGCCGGTGTCGTTGCCGAACTTGTTCTTCCAGTACTGGTATTCCAGACCGACTTTGAGCTTGCCCTTGGACCCGGTCAGCGCGGCCATGTCATACATCACCTGGGCGTCGATGTTGGTCTCGGGCGCGGTGGCGACACCGAATTCATTCTTGCCCTTGGACGCGATGATGTTGGCGAAGCCTTCGAACGAAAAGCCTGTGTCCTTGCCCAGCGGGATGCCCCAGGAAGCCGACAACATCGGGTGGGCGTCGTAGCTGTAACGCGGTGTGCTGACGCCGGTGAAAGTGCTGTACGGCGCGTTGCTTTCCCACAGCGCGAGCAGGCTGACATTGAGGAAGCCAGGCACATCCATCATCAGCGTCGGGCCTGCGACGAGCATGCGCTTCTTCGAGTTGTAGCCGGCGTCGGTCTTGACATTGAAGTCGAAGCCAGCCGTCGCACCGAGGCCGCGCACCGGGCCGAACTTGAAGGCCGTACCGGTGACTTTTTCCAGGTCCAGCGTGTGGCGGTACACCACATAGACCTCTTGCGCGCCATTGGTCGAACCCTTGCCAGCCGGGTCAATCTTGTCGGACAACAGGAAATCGGCGTTGAAGAAATTGGAGCCGTACTTGTAGCCGCTGGCGTGGTTCAGGTTGACGATGGTCTTCGTGATGTCCTTGCCGTTGAAGGGCTCGGCGTACTTGCTGCCGCCCCGGATACCGATCGAGGTGTCGCTCCAGTCGGCGGCTTGTGCCGGGGCGGCCAGACCGCCCGCGACCAGCGCGGCAGCAGCGATAAGGGAAAGATGACGGTGAAAACCATGCATTGGGGGATCCTTGAAGTTTGAAACGGAAGATTATCAGACCCAACAGCCGTAGCACTTGGCATGCCAGGCCGCCAAAAGGCCTTGGCGCCGGCTGAAGCGCCGACCCGTGCGCAGACCCGGCGCGCCGGCAGTCGCAACGCACCAAAACTGCGCAATCCCGCACCAGGGTGACAATCCCGCAGCGGGCGTGCCGGCGGCGATAATCGAATTCCGCCACCGTCGGCGCACATCGCGCGCCGCTCCCGCCCAAGGCCCGAACCCGGGCCAGGCCGCCTGCAGAGGACATCCATGTCCACCGAGTTGTCCACCCAAGTGCGCCGTCGGCGCACTTTTGCCATCATTTCGCACCCTGACGCGGGCAAGACCACGCTGACCGAAAAGCTGCTGCTGTTCTCGGGCGCGATCCAGATTGCCGGCTCGGTCAAGGCGCGCAAGGCCAGTCGCCACGCCACCTCTGACTGGATGGAGATCGAGAAGCAGCGCGGCATCTCGGTCGCGTCTAGCGTGATGCAGATGGAATACCGCGACTGCGTGATCAACCTGCTCGACACGCCCGGCCACCAGGACTTCAGCGAAGACACCTACCGCGTGCTCACAGCAGTAGACGCCGCACTGATGGTGATCGACGCGGCCAACGGCGTCGAGCCGCAGACGCGCCGGCTGCTGCAGGTCTGCCGGGCGCGCAACACGCCGATCCTGACCTTCGTGAACAAGATGGACCGCGAGGTGCAGGACCCGCTGGTGCTGATGGACGAGATCGAACGCGAACTCGGCATGACGGTCGTGCCCTTCACCTGGCCGGTAGGCATGGGCAAGTTCTTCGGCGGCGTGATGGACTTGCGCAAGCAACAGATGCGGGTCTTCAAGGCGGGCGCAGACCGCGCCAATGACAACGACGAGATCGTCGACGGCTTGAACGACCCGGGGCTGGTCCAGCGCTTCGGTGCCGCTTACGAGCAGGCCGCGGGCGAAGTCGAACTGGTGCGCGACGCTGCGCCGGCCTTCGACGAAGCCGAGTTCCTGGCTGGCCGCCAGACGCCGATGTTCTTCGGCTCGGCGGTGAACAATTTCGGCGTCCAGGAGGTGCTAGACGCGCTGGTCGACTTGGCGCCGCCGCCCGGCGACCGCCCGGCGATGCAGCGCGTGGTGCATCCCGAGGAGCCCAAATTCACCGGCGTGGTCTTCAAGATCCAGGCCAACATGGACCCCAGCCACCGCGACCGGATCGCTTTCCTGCGCGTGGCCTCGGGTCACTTCGAGCGCGGCATGCGGCTCAAAGTGGTGCGATCGGGCAAGGAGCTGCGGCCCAACACCGTCGTGTCCTTCCTGAGCCAGCGCCGCGAACTGCTGGACGAAGCCTACGCCGGCGACATCATCGGCATCCCCAACCACGGCGTGCTGCAGCTCGGCGACACGCTGACCGAGGGCGAGGCGCTGCAGTTCACCGGGCTGCCCTTCTTCGCGCCCGAGATGTTCCGCATGGTCGAGGTGGCCGACCCGCTCAAGACCAAGCAGCTCAAGGCCGGGCTGACCCAGCTCGGCGAGGAAGGGGCGATCCAGGTCTTCCGGCCGATGGTCGGCAGCGTGCTGATGCTGGGCGCGGTGGGCCAGCTGCAGTTCGAGGTGGTGGCGCATCGGCTCGAGCACGAATACGGCTGCAAGGCGCGCATCAGCCCTTGCCGCTTCTCGATCGCGCGCTGGGTGACCTGCGAGACCGGCCAGGGCGCGGCGGCCGACGAGAAAGAGCTGGCCCGCTTCATCGAGGGCAACAGCCACCGCATGGCCTACGACGCGGTGAACGCGCCGACGCTGCTGGTCGAGTACGCACCCGAGCTGCGGGCGATCGAGGCCAACTGGCCGAAGATCAAGTTCCACGCGCTGCGCGAGCATGCGGGGCTGGTGTTCCAGAAGCGGCTGGAGGGCTGAAGGCGGCGCTGGCCGACACATCCGCCAGGCTGGGCGGGTGCCGCCAGATCGACGGCAGGACCGTCATCCGCTAGCATGAACGCCATGGATACCGTGACGGTTTCGCCCAAATTCCAGGTCGTCATCCCGCTGGCGGTGCGCCAGCGCATGAAGCTGCTGCCCGGCGCCAAGCTGCAGGTCGTGGAGTTCAACGGCGAGCTGCGCCTGCTGCCGCTCAAGCCACCCGCGACCTTGCGCGGTATTGCCCGCGGCATCGACATCACGCTCGTGCGCGAGCCGGACCGGCCACTGTGACGCCGGGGCGCGCTCGAACACCTGGCGCTGGCGCGGCGCAGCACTCTGGACCCAGGACGCACATTTCGACGGCCTGCCGGGGGTGAAGTACTTCCCCAAGCCCTGACACCGGCCGGCAGCTCAGGCCGGTCCGGCCCCGCCAGCGGCAAACGCGACCGCCACCGCCGCCGCCAGTCGGGCGTTGTTGAGCACCAGCTCGATGTTGGCCGCCAGGCTCAAGCCGCCGGTCAGCGCATTGACGCGATCGAGCAGAAATGGCGTCAGCGCCTTGCCGGCAACACCCTGCAGGCTCGCATCGACCAATGCCTGTGCGATGGCGCCGTCGATCAGTTCGCGCGGCAACGCGAACTCGGCCGGGATAGGGTTGGCGATCAGCAGCCCGCCGCCCAGGCGCAGTGACTGTTTCGCCCGCATCACGCGGGCGATCTCAGCCGGCGCATCGAGTCGGTAGTCGACGCCGAAACCGCTGTCGCGGGTGAAGAAAGCCGGCAGTTCGTCGGTGCAGTAGCCGATCACCGGCACACCGTGGGTTTCCAGGTACTCCAGCGTCAACCCCAGGTCGAGGATGGACTTCGGCCCGGCGCAGACCACCGCGACCTCGGTGCGCGCGAGCTCCTGCAGGTCGGCCGAGACATCGAAGCTGGTCGCCGCACCGCGGTGGACACCGCCGATGCCGCCGGTGGCAAACACCTTGATGCCGGCCAGCGCCGCGATGATCATCGTCGCCGCGACGGTGGTCGCGCCGGTGGCACCGCTGGCGACCAGAAACGGCAGGTCGCGCCGGCTGGTCTTGATGGCTTGCTGGCCAGTCCGGCCCAGGTTTTCGATCTCAGCGGTGGTCAGCCCGGCCTTCAAGCGACCGGCGATCACCGCGATCGTCGCGGGCACCGCGCCATGCGAGCGGACCTCGGCCTCGACCGCCAGCGCCGTCTCGGCATTCTGCGGCCAGGGCATGCCGTGGCTGATGATCGTCGACTCCAGCGCCACCACGGGCCGGCCATGGTCCAACGCGGCCGCCACCTCGGGGTGCAGGTCGAGAAACGGGTGGGCTGGCATCGGCTGTCCTTGGAGCGGGACGGCATTATCGGGCGGGCGGATGCCGAGCGGATGCCACAATCCGGCCCCGATGCGACAGCGCCTGAGGCTCTACCTGCAACTGATCCGCTGGGACCGTCCCGCCGGTTGGTTGCTGCTGCTGTGGCCGACGCTGAGCGCGCTGTGGATCGCCGCCGACGGCTTTCCGGGCTGGCACTTGCTGCTGGTGTTCAGCTTGGGCACGGTGCTGATGCGCAGCGCCGGCTGCTGCATCAACGACGTGGCCGATCGAGAATTCGACCGCCATGTCAAGCGCACTGCGCAGCGCCCGGTCACCAGCGGTGCGCTGTCGCCGATCGATGCCTTGATGCTGGGCGCCTTGCTGGCCGCGGCCGCCTTTGCGCTGGTGCTGAGCACCAACCGGCCGACCATCACCTTGTCGTTCGCCGCGCTGGCGATCGCAGGGGCCTACCCCTACGCCAAGCGCGTGCTGGCGATCCCGCAAGCGGTGCTGGGCTTGGCCTTCAGCTTCGGCATCCCGATGGCGTTCTCCGCTGTACAAGGCGGCCAAGAAAGCGGGTTGCAGGCGGTCAGCGCAGCGGTGCCGCCGCAGGCCTGGTGGCTGCTGCTGGGCAACCTGTGCTGGGTGCTGGCCTACGACACCGAGTATGCGATGGTCGACCGCGACGATGACCTCGTCATCGGCATCCAGACCTCGGCGATCACGCTGGGGCGATGGGACGTTGCCGCGGTGATGCTGTGCTACGCCGCTTACCTGGCGTCTTGGGCCAGTCTAGGCTGGTCGCTGGGACTGGGTCGGATCTTCTTGCTCGGCATCGTGGCCGCGGCAGCCCAGGCGGTCTGGCACTTCAGCTTGATCCGCCAGCGCAGCCGCGAGGGCTGCTTCAAGGCGTTCAAGCTCAACCACTGGATCGGCGCTGCGGTGTTCGCCGGTGTTGCGCTCGATCTGGCGCTGCGCCATCCACTGGGCTGAGCGACAGGCCGGCGCGGATCAGCCGCCGAACTCGTCGCCCAATTCCTTGGCCCGCTGCTGGGCCGCACGGACCGCGCGCACCACCGCCGGCCCGACGCCATCGCCGCGCAAGGACTCCAGCGCAGCGTAAGTGGTGCCGCCCTTGCTGGTCACGCGCTCGCGCAGCACGGCCGGTGATTCTTCGGACTGCGCGGCGAGCGCGGTCGCGCCGTCGAAGGTGGCCAGCGCCAGCTGCTTGCCCTGCGCCGGCGACAAGCCCATCTCGCTGGCGGCGGCCATCATCGCCTCGAGAAAATAGAACACATAAGCCGGGCCGGAACCCGACAACGCGGTCACCGCATCGAGATCGGCCTCGCGGTCGACCCAGACCAGCGCGCCGGTCGGCGTGAGCACCTGTTCGACCAGCGTGCGCTCGGCAGCGCTGACGGCCGGTCTGGCATAGAGGCCGGCGATGCCGCGGCCGATCAGCGCCGGCGTGTTGGGCATGCTGCGGACGATTCGGGCGCGATCGGGCGCCTGTCCCAGCGCTTGGGCCATCGTCTCGCTGCGGATGCCCGCCATCACGCTGAGCTGCAGCGCGCCCGCCACGAAAGGCTTGCAGGGTGCGGCAGCTTGCGCGAACAACTGCGGCTTGACGGCCCAGACCACCAGCGACGCACCTGACAGCGTCGGATCGGCAGCCGCCAGACAGCGCAGGCCGAAATCGGTTTGCAGCTTGTCGCGCTGGGCCTCGAAGGGCTCGACGACCAGGATGTCGGCGGGCGAGCGGCCGGCGCGGATCAGCCCGCCGATCAAGGCGCTGGCCATGTTGCCGCCGCCGACGAAGACGATCGTGGATGGGTGCTTGACGTTCATCAGGTCAGTGTATCGGTCAGCACCCGAGACTTGACCCAGACTCCAGCCAAGGTACCCGCATGACGCTTTCCTATGTCCACCCCAGCGCCGACAGTCCCTGGGGAACATACCTGACGCAGATCGACCGGGTGATCCCGCACCTGGGGCCGCTGGCGCGCTGGGCCGAAACGCTCAAGCGGCCCAAGCGGGTGCTGATCGTCGACGTGCCGATCGAGATGGACGACGGCCGCATCGCCCACCACGAAGGCTACAGGGTGCAGCACAGCCTGACGCGCGGCCCGGGCAAAGGGGGCGTGCGCTACCACCCCGATGTCACGCTCGAAGAGGTGATGGCGCTGGCGGCCTGGATGAGCGTGAAAAACGCCGCCGTCAACCTGCCATTCGGCGGCGCCAAGGGCGGCATCCGGGTCGATCCTCAGCAGCTGTCGCGCAAGGAGCTGGAGCGGCTGACGCGGCGCTACACCAGCGAGATCGGCATCGTCATCGGGCCGCAGCAAGACATTCTGGCGCCGGATGTCAACACCAACCCGCAGGTGATGGCCTGGATGATGGACACCTACTCGATGAACACCGGCTCCACCGCCACCGGCGTGGTCACCGGCAAGCCCATCCATCTGGGCGGCAGCATGGGCCGGATCAAAGCGACCGGGCGCGGTGTGTTCGTCACCGGGCGCGAGGCGGCACGCCGCATCGGCCTGGACCTGAACGGCGCCAAGGTGGCGGTGCAAGGTTTCGGCAATGTCGGCTCGGCAGCGGCCGAATTGTTCGGCCAAGCCGGCTCGCTGGTCGTCGCGGTGCAGGACCACAGCGGCAGCATCTTCAACGGCGCGGGCCTGGACTTGTCGCGGCTGGTGCCGCATGTGCAGGCCAGCGGCGGCGTTGCAGGTTTCGCCAGCGCCGAGGTGATCGACACCGAGGCCTTCTGGGACGTGGACTGCAGCGTGATGATCCCGGCCGCGTTGGAAAACCAGATCACTGCGGCGCGCGCGCAGCGGCTACAGGCCAGGCTGGTGCTCGAAGGCGCGAACGGCCCGACCGGGTCGGCGGCAGACGACATCCTGGCCGAGCGCGGCGTGCTGGTCGTGCCCGACGTGATCTGCAACGCCGGCGGCGTGACCGTGAGCTATTTCGAATGGGTGCAGGACTTCTCGTCCTTCTTCTGGACCGAGGACGAGATCAACGTCAAGCTCGACCAGATCCTGGTCGGCGCGCTCAGGAAGATCTGGGATCAGGCCGACCTGCGCCGCATCAGCTTGCGCACCGCCGCTTTCACGGTGGCCTGCGAGCGCATCCTGACGGCGCGCCAGGAGCGCGGCCTGTACCCCTGAGCGCCGGCTGAGCGAGCGGCTAGTATGCTGATCCCCACAACAGCCTGGACCCACCATGCGCCGCCGCTCTGTCCTTGCCGCCACCAGCCTGATCGCCGCGATGGTCCAGCCCGCGCTGGCGCAGAGTTGGCCGACCCACCCGGTGAAAGTCGTGGTACCCGCGCCTGCCGGCAGCTCGCTGGACATCATCGCCAGGCTGCTGGCCGAGAAGCTGAAAGACCGCTGGGGCCAGCCGGTGCTGGTCGACAACAAGCCAGGCGCCGGCGGCATGCTGGGGGTGGACATCGCAGCCAAAGCGCCGCCCGACGGCCACACGCTGGCGCTGGGCTTCAACGGACCCATCGCGTTCGCGCCGTTTCTCTACAAGAAGATGCCATACGACCCGGCGCGCGACCTGCTGCCGGTGGTGATGACCACCTCGCAACCCAATGTGCTGGCCGTCAACGCCAACCTGCCGGTCAAGACCGTCAAGGACTTCGTCGCCTGGGCCAAGGCCCGCGACGGCAAGCTCAACTACTCGTCCTTGGGCCAGGGCAGTTCGGCCCACCTGACGATGGCGCTGATGATGGGCGAAGCCGGTTTTGGCGCCACCCATGTGCCGTTCAATGGCTCACCACCCGCAGCGTTTGCGGTCGCCCAAGGCGAGGCCGACGCCACGTTCATGACCGCACCGGCGCTGCTGCCGCATGTCAAGTCGGGCAAGGTCAGGATGCTCGCGACCAGCGCTGCGCAGCGGCCCGACAGCCTGAAAGACCTGCCCACGCTGGCCGAAGCGGGCTATCCGCAGATCGAGTCGCTGGCCTGGAACGGCTTGTTCACCGCCGCGGGCACGCCCAAGGCCGTGGTCGACAAGATCAACGCCGACGTCAACACAGCCTTGAACGACCCGGCGATCAAGGCCGCGCTCGACAGCCAAGGCCTGACCGCGGTAGGCGGCAGCGCAGAGGATTTCAAACGACTGCTGGACGCCGACGCGAAGCGCTGGGGCGCGATCATCCAGAAGGCCGGCATCAAGCTCGACCAGTGAGCGCTGGGCTTGCGGCGACCCGTCAGGCTGACAGGCCGCGCCCGCCGAAGATCGCCGTGCCCACCCGCACGATGGTCGCGCCTTCAGCCACCGCGGCTTCGAGGTCGGCGCTCATGCCCATCGACAAAGTGTCCAGGCCCAGCCCACGGTCGTTGAGCCCGCCCATCAACTCGCGCAAGTCGCGGTGCGGTGCACGCTGAGCTGCGAAGTCACCGGCGGGCTCTGGGATCGCCATCAACCCGCGCAGCGTGAGCCTAGGCAGCGCCGCGACGGCCAGCGCCACCGCCAGCACCTCGGCCGGCATCAGCCCGCTCTTGCTGGCCTCGGCGCTGATGTTGACCTGCAAGCAAACTTGCAGCGGCAGCAGTTCGGGCGGCCGCTGCTCGGACAAGCGCTGCGCGATCTTGAGCCGGTCGACCGACTGCACCCAGTCAAACGCTGCGGCCACCGGCCGGGTCTTGTTGCTTTGCAGCGGTCCGATCAGATGCCACTCGATCTGCGAGCGCAGATCGGCCGTGGCGGCGATCTTGTCCAACGCTTCCTGAACATAGTTCTCGCCAAAAGCGCGCTGGCCGGCGGCAAAGGCATCGCGCACTGCGGCGTCCGGCTGGGTCTTGCTCACCGCCAGCAGCGTGACGCCCGACACAGGTCGGCCCACCGCGATGCAGGCGGCCTCGATCCGGCTACGGACCTGCTCCAGCTTGCCGATAACAGTGTTCATAATTGCAAGAGCCTACCTCAAGCACGATGGACATCACCCAACTGCTCGCGTTCTCGGTCAAGAACAAGGCCTCGGACCTGCACCTGTCGGCCGGTCTGCCGCCGATGATCCGCGTCAACGGCGATGTGCGCCGAATCAACGTCGACGCGCTGGACCACAAGGCGGTGCACGCGATGGTCTACGACATCATGAACGACGCCCAGCGCAAGGTCTACGAGGAGACGCTGGAGTGCGATTTTTCGTTCGAGATCCAGGGGCTGGCTCGCTTCCGGGTCAATGCCTTCAACCAAAGTCGCGGCGCCGGCGCGGTGTTGCGAACCATCCCGAGCAAGATCCTGTCGCTAGAGCAACTGGGTGCGCCCAAGATCTTCGGCGATCTGGCCTTGCGCCCGCGCGGCATGGTGCTGGTGACCGGCCCTACCGGGTCGGGCAAGAGCACGACGCTGGCAGCGATGGTCAACCACTTGAACGAAAACGAATACGGCCATGTGCTGACGGTCGAGGATCCGATCGAGTTCGTGCACGAGAGCAAGAAGTGTCTGATCAACCAGCGCGAGGTCGGCCCGCACACGATGAGCTTTGCCAACGCACTGCGATCGGCGCTGCGCGAGGACCCGGACGCGGTGTTGGTCGGCGAGATGCGCGACCTGGAGACGATACGGCTGGCGCTGACCGCCGCCGAGACCGGCCACCTGGTGTTCGGCACCTTGCACACCAGCAGCGCGGCCAAGACGGTGGACCGGGTCGTCGACGTCTTCCCGGCGGCCGAGAAAGAGATGGTGCGAGCGATGCTGAGCGAATCGCTGGTGGCGGTGGTCTCGCAGACGCTGTGCAAGCTCAAGGACGGCAGCGGCCGGGTCGCGGCGCACGAGATCATGATCGGCAGCCCGGCGATCCGCAACCTGATCCGCGAGAACAAGGTAGCCCAGATGTACTCGTCGATCCAGACCGGCCAGAACCTGGGCATGCAGACGCTGGACCAGAACCTGGCCGACCTGGTGCGGCGCAACCTGATCTCGGCCGCCGAGGCACGTTCCAAGGCCAAGATCCCGGAAAACTTCCTCGGCTGAGCGAGAGGCCGCCGGCAGATCAGCGGCACCGCGCCAACACAGAGCGGGCGACTTCATGGAACAGGAACAGGCTTCCAAGTTCATCAACGACCTGCTGCGGCTGATGGTCAGCCGCGGCGGGTCGGACCTGTTCCTGACCGTCGATTTCCCGCCTGCGATCAAGGTCGACGGCAAGGTCACGCGGGTCTCGGCGCAGGCGCTGACCGGGCAGCACACAATGGCGCTGGCGCGGTCGGTGATGAACCAGCGCCAGACCAGCGAGTTTGAGCGCAGCAAGGAGTGCAATTTCGCGATCTCGCCGCAGGGCTTGGGGCGGTTCCGCGTCAACGCATTCATGCAGCAAGGCCATGTCGGCATGGTGCTGCGGACCATCCCGCAAGTCCTGCCCACGATCGACGGCCAAGGCCTGCCCCAAGTGCTCAAGCAGATCAGTCTGGAACAGCGCGGCCTGGTGATCATGGTCGGCGCCACAGGCTCGGGCAAGAGCAGCTCGCTCGCAGCGATGATCGACCACCGCAACACCAACAGCCACGGCCACATCATCACGATCGAGGACCCGGTGGAGTTCGTTCACCCGCACAAGAACTGCATCGTCACGCAGCGCGAGGTCGGCGTCGACACCGATGGCTGGGAGCCCGCGCTGAAGAACACGCTGCGCCAGGCACCCGATGTGATCCTGATGGGCGAGATCCGCGACCGCGAGACCATGGACCACGCGGTGGCCTTTGCCGAAACCGGCCACCTGTGCATCACCACCTTGCATGCCAACAGCGCCAACCAGGCGCTGGACCGCATCATCAACCTGTTTCCCGAGGAGCGGCGTCAACAACTGTTGATGGACTTGTCGCTCAACCTCAAGGCCATCGTCTCGCAACGATTGCTGCCGCTCGAGCAAGGCAAGGGTCGGATCGCCGCGGTCGAGGTGCTGCTCAACACGCCGCTGATCGCCGACCTGATCTTCAAGGGCGAGGTCGCCGAGATCAAGGAGTTGATGAAGCGCTCGCGCGAACTCGGCATGCAGACCTTCGACCAGGCACTGTTCGACCTCTACGAGCGCCATCAAGTCAGCTACGAAGACGCGCTGCGCAACGCCGATTCGGTCAATGACCTGCGGCTGCAGATCAAGCTCAACAGCCAGCGTGCGCACAACCGCGACCTGTCGGCCGGCACCGATCACCTGGCCATCCTGTAGCACTGGGCGGCCACCGATACACTGCGCGCCATGAAAACCTACGACTCCACCCCGGCTCGCCGCGTTGCCTTTCTAGGCCTCGGCGTGATGGGCTATCCGATGGCCGGCCACCTGGCGCGCGCCGGCCACCAGGTCATCGTCTACAACCGCAGCGCAGCCAAGGCCCAGGCCTGGGTCACCGAACACGGCGGCAAGTCTGCATCGACGCCGCGCGAGGCGGCCGCAGGTGCCGAGTTCGTCTTCGCTTGCGTCGGCAATGACGATGACCTGCGGTCCATCGTGCTCGGCGCCGACGGCGCGCTGGCCGGAATGGCCGAGGGCGCAGTGTTTGTCGACCACACGACCGCGTCGGCCGAAGTGGCGCGCGAACTCTGCGGTGCAGCCCGAACGCTGGGTCTGCGCTTCGTCGACGCACCGGTGTCTGGCGGCCAAGGCGGCGCGGTCAACGGCGCGTTGACGGTGATGTGCGGCGGCGAGGAAGCGCCGTTCGAAGCCATGAAACCGGTGGCGATGGCTTTCTCGAAAGCCGTCACGCTGGTCGGTGGCAGCGGCGCGGGTCAGCTGGCCAAGATGGTGAACCAGGTCTGCATCGCCGGCCTGGTGCAGGCGCTGTCCGAAGGCATCGCGTTTGGCACCAAAGCCGGTCTCGACATGAAACAAGTGCTCGAGGTCATCGGCAAGGGCGCAGCCCAGAGCTGGCAAATGGACAACCGCGGCAAGACCATGGTCGACGACCAGTTCGAGTTCGGCTTTGCGGTCGACTGGATGCGCAAGGACCTGGGCCTGGTGCTAGACGAAGCCCGGCGCAACGGCGCCCGACTGCCGGTCACTGCACTGGTCGACCAGTTCTACGCCGATGTCCAGGCGCTGGGCGGTCGGCGCTGGGACACCTCCAGCCTGTTGCGGCGGCTGAAGTAGTCGGGTCGGCGCTGCCCGCTTATTTCGAAGCCGGCGGCTGTATCCGGGCCAGCTCGGCCTCGGTGATCACTTCGAACACGCGAACCACCTTGGTGACGCCGCTGAAACCGCGCGCCAATTCGGTGGCACGTGCGGCTTCGCGCTCGGTCACCCGGCCCATCAAGAAGACCGTTCCGCGCTCGGCAACGACCTTGATCGCGTTGAACTGCAGGTCCTTGGCCTCGAAGTAGGCCGCCTTGACCTTGCTGGTCAGGATCAGGTCGTTGCTGCGCGAGGTCAGCGAGGCGCTGCCAGCGACTGCCAGTTCGTTGACGGTGGCGCGAATGTTCTCGATCCGACTGACGACTTGCTCGGCCGCAGCGCGGTCGGCCTCGGTCGCCACTTCGCCGGTGATCAGCGCCGTGCGGTTGAAGCTGGTGACGTTGACATGGCCGCGCTCGCCCAGCGCTTCGCGCAGACGGGCCCCGGCCTTGAACTCGATCGCCTCGTCCTCGACCTGCGCGCCCGAGGTGCGTCGGTCGGTGAAGGACATCGCCCCACCCACCATCGCACCGCCCACCACCAGCGGCGCACAAGCGCCCAGCAGCGTGGTGGCGCCCAGCGCAGCAGCCAGCAGCGCAGTCCGGCGCGCGGAAGAAATATTCATCAAGAAGGTCATGGTGGATCCTGTTCGCCCAGCAGTTGCAGATCGATCGCGTCACAAAGGCAGTGAAGCACCAGCAGATGTGTTTCAAGCACGCGAATCCTGCGCTCGTGCGGTACCGCCACCAGCACATCGGTTTCGGTCAGCAGCGCTCGCAGCGCGCCGCCGCTTCGTCCGGTCAGCGCGATCACGGTCATGTCCTTGGCCTGTGCGGCCTGCGCGGCAGCCAGCAACGCGGGATGGTCGCCTTCGCAGTCGATCAACAGCAGCAGGTCTCCGGGTTGGCCCAATGTCTCAACTTGGCGCGCCAGCACCTGATCGAGCGCGCCGACCGCCGGCAAGGCGAGCAATGCCGCCAGCGCGGTGGCTTCGTTGCCCAACGCCAGCGCGGCCAGTCCAGGTCGCTCACGCTCGAGGCAACCGAGCAGCGCGCCAACCAACATCTGAGCCAGGTTGGCCGATGCGCCCAGCCCCGCGACCAGCACGCGGCCACCAGCCGTCAGCCCGCCGACCAGAGCCATCGCCGCGTCCTCAATCGGACGGCTCAGCACCTCGGCCGACTGGTACTTGAGATCGGCGCTTTCGAAGAAATGCTGCTGAATACGTTGCTCAAACATGGACCTGCATCATAAGTCAGCAGCTTTGCGCCACGCGGCTGATCGGCATCAGCTGTCAAAGGCAGCGCGCAGCCACTGCAGTGCATCACCTTCGATCGCCACCACATCGAAGCGGCAAGCCGGCAGCACCGTCAGGCCCAACAGGTAATGCTGGGCGGCACGAACAATGCGCCGGCGCTTGGCCAAGGACACGCTGCCAGCGGCACCGCCATGGTCACTGTCTCGCCTGGCGCGGACCTCGACAAACACCAGGGTGCCGTCGGGCTCGAGCAGGATCAAGTCGATCTCGGCGCCAGGCTGGTGCGGCCCGCCGGCCAGTCGATAATTGCGGCACAGCAGGCGCAGGCCTTGCTGCTGCAGATGCGCCAGCGCCAAATCCTCGGCGCTGTCACCAACCCTCTTGGTGCCGAAGCCTTGCGGCTTCGCAACCTGCCGAACGCCACGGTCCCAACCCTTGAACATCGCCCCCTCCCTGCTGATCCAGGCGGCTGACGCTGCCGCCGGCGGCCAGCATCACCCGACGGGCACACTGTACGTGCTGGCCACGCCCATCGGCAACCTCGCCGACCTCACGCTGCGTGCAGTGCATCTGCTGGGCTTGGTCGACTCGGTCGCCTGCGAAGACACCCGCGTCTCAGGCCAGTTGCTGCGCCACCTCGGCTTGGACAAGCCGCTGCTCGCGCTGCACCAGCACAACGAAGCGGGCGCGGCCCAAAGCGTGATCGCACGCTTGGCGCAAGGCCAGCGCGTGGCCTATGTCAGCGACGCCGGTACGCCAGCGATCTCGGACCCAGGCGCCTTGCTGGTGGCCGCGGTCGTGGCCGCCGGTCACCGGGTGATGCCGATCCCAGGCGTCAGCAGCGCCGTGACCGCCATCAGCGTGGCCGGCGACACGCTGGCCCAAGGTTTTGCGTTCATCGGCTTCCTGCCCGGCAAGGGCCAGGACAGGCGCAGCGCGCTGCAGGCGGCCGCAGCAGCACCAGGATGCCAGGTGCTGTTCGAAGCGCCGCACCGCATCGAAGCACTGGTCGCCGGCCTGGCCGAGGCCGCGCCCGAGCGACGTGTCACGCTGTGCCGCGAGTTGACCAAGCAGTTCGAGACCATCGTCACGCACCAGGCCTCCGAACTGCCAGCCTGGCTGGCGGCAGACGCCAACCGTGGCCGCGGCGAGTTCGTGCTGGTGCTGCATGCGCTGCCAACGCTGGCGGTGGCAACGGGCGCGGACGGCCTGCCGGCCGAGGCAGAGCGATTGCTGTTGCCGCTGCTGCGCGAGCTGCCGCTGAAACAGGCGGTGGCACTGGCGGCGGAGCTGAGCGGCGCGCCGCGCAACGCCTTGTACGAGCATGCGCTGGCGCTGCGACGCGACGCCGACGACGCGGCGTGATCGCTTGCCACAACCTCGACTGACCAGCCGGTTGACGGGCTGCGGCGCGGCGTGAACCCTGGGGCTGCAAAGCCGGCTTGCGACTCCTACAATCCGCCGATGATCTCGCGCGAACCCACCCTTGAACGCCTAGCCATCGCCCAGCAACTGCTGATCGATCCCTTCGGTCTGGACGAGGCCAAGCTCGCTGCCGCGCTAGGCGTGATCGGCGAACACCGCATCGACGACGCCGACCTGTACTTCCAGATCACCCGCCACGAGGGCTGGAGCCTGGAAGAGGGCATCGTCAAGAGCGGCAGCTTCTCGATCGACCAAGGCGTTGGCGTGCGGGCGGTGGCAGGCGAGAAGACCGCTTTTGCCTACTCCGACGACATCTCCGAAGCCGCGCTGCTCGACGCCGCGCGCACGGTTCGCAGCATCGCCGCAGCGGGCCAGAACCGGCGCGTCAAGCTCGCGCGCAAGCCCAGGATCGCGACCAGCCGCTCGCTCTACCTGCCCACCGACCCAATAGGCACGCTCGACAGCACCCAGAAGGTCGCACTGCTCGAGAAGATCGAAAAAATGGCCCGCGCCCGCGATCCCCGCGTCGTGCAGGTGATGGCCGGTGTGGCCGCCGAGTACGACGTCGTGATGGTCGCTCGCGCCGACGGCACCCGCGCGGCCGATGTGCGGCCGCTGGTTCGCCTGTCGATCACTGTGATCGCTGAATCCAACGGCCGGCGCGAAGTCGGCTCGGGTGGCGGCGGTGGGCGTTTCGGCCTGGGTTACTTCCAGGACGAGCAGCTCACGCTCTATGTCGACCAGGCGGTCAACGCAGCGCTGACCAACCTCGACTCGCGACCGGCACCGGCCGGCGTGATGACCGTCGTGCTGGGCCCGGGCTGGCCCGGCGTGCTGCTGCACGAGGCCATAGGCCACGGCCTGGAGGGCGATTTCAACCGCAAGGGCTCGTCAGCATTCGCCGGGAGAATCGGCCAACGCGTGGCGGCCAAAGGCGTGACCGTGCTCGACGACGGCACGCTGCCCGACCGGCGCGGCTCGCTCAATGTCGATGACGAAGGCTGCGCATCGCAGCGCAACGTGCTGATCGAGGACGGCATCCTCAAGGGCTACATCCAGGACTCGATGAACGCCAGGCTGATGGGCGTCAAGCCCACTGGCAACGGTCGACGCGAGAGCTATGCCCATGTGCCGATGCCGCGAATGACCAACACCTACATGCTCAACGGCGACAAGACCAAGGATGAGATCGTCGGGTCGATCAAGCGCGGGCTGTACGCGACCAACTTCGGCGGCGGCCAGGTCGACATCACCAGCGGCAAGTTCGTGTTCTCGGCCAGCGAGGCCTATTGGGTCGAGAACGGCAAGATCCTGTACCCGGTCAAGGGCGCGACGATCATCGGCAACGGCCCGGATGCGCTGACCCGCGTCAAGATGATCGGCAACGACCTGGCGCTCGATTCGGGCGTCGGCGTTTGCGGCAAGGAAGGCCAGAGCGTGCCGGTCGGCGTGGGTCAGCCGACGCTGCGAATCGACGGGCTGACCGTCGGCGGCACGGCCTGATCTCGCTGCCTGGCCGCATGCCACGCTGTCCGTGCTACATTTCACCGATGCGTTCCTCGCGATTTTCGTACTTTTGGTTCTCGCCCCTGACCGGCGGCTTGAGAGGCGATCGCGCGTAAGACAAGCGACCCGAACAAACCAACCGCCGGCAAACCCGGCGGTTTTTTTTTGCCCCGACGATCTCACCGCAACAGGAACCCATCATGGCGCCCAAGTCCCACCACCACGCTGAAGCCAGCGAACCGAACCACGGCTATTCGTTGAGCGAGAGGACCAGCGAGACTGACGACCAGCGCATCGAGGAGGTCACCCCGTTGCCACCTCCCGAGCACCTGATCCGCTTCTTTCCGATTGCCGGCACGCCGGTTGAAAAACTCGTCGGCGACACCCGGCGCAGCGTTCGCCGCATCCTCGACGGCAAGGACGACCGGTTGCTGGTGGTGATCGGCCCTTGCTCGATCCACGACCCGGCCGCCGCACTGGACTACGCCCGCCAGCTCAAGTCCCAGCGCACGAAATACGCGGACACACTGGAGATCGTGATGCGGGTCTATTTCGAAAAACCCCGCACCACCGTCGGTTGGAAAGGCTTGATCAACGATCCCTACCTCGACGAAAGCTACCGCATTCACGAAGGGCTGCGCATCGCACGCCAGTTGCTCGTCGACATCAACCGGCTGGGTGTGCCGGCGGGCAGCGAGTTCCTCGACGTGATCAGCCCACAGTACATCGGCGACCTGATCAGCTGGGGTGCGATCGGCGCACGAACGACCGAGTCCCAGGTGCACCGCGAGCTCGCGTCGGGCCTGTCGGCGCCAATAGGCTTCAAGAACGGCACCGACGGCAACCTCAAGATCGCGACCGATGCGATCCAGGCCGCGTCGCGGCCGCACCATTTCCTGTCAGTCCACAAGAACGGTCAGGTCGCGATCGTCCAGACCAAGGGCAACAAGGACTGCCATGTGATCCTGCGCGGCGGCAAGGCACCGAACTACGACGCGGCCAGCGTCGCCGACGCCTGCCAGGAGCTGGTCGCTGCCAAGCTGGGGCCGCAGCTGATGGTCGACTGCAGCCACGCCAACAGCAGCAAGCAGCACCAGCGTCAGATCGACGTGGCGCGCGACATCGGCTCGCAGTTGGCCGCTGGCCAACGCCACATCATCGGCGTGATGGTCGAGAGCCATCTGCTGGCCGGCGCGCAGAAATTCAGCGCAGGCAAGGACGACCCCGCCAAGCTGACCTACGGCCAGAGCATCACCGACGCCTGCATAGGCTGGGACGATTCACTGACCGTGTTGCAGGTCTTGAGCGATGCGGTGGCCGCGCGACGCAAGCTTTGACCCAAGCGCGCGACAGCCGCCTGGCGGCGGCCTGTGCTGGCCCGAACCAGGAGGATGGCATGCGCCAAGAAATGATCGTCCAGTTCGAGCCCAACCGTGAGCATTCGCTGACCCCGCCGGCTGACGGCGCCGCAATGCCGGCTGACCAGGCCCGGCGTTGGCTTGAACAGCAGTTCGTCGCCAACGACTGCGAACCCCTGCGCGCCAGCGGCAAGGTGCTGACCGCCGACATGGTGCTGGTGCTGGCCCGCACTGTCGGCGAGGACCGCTTCACCAGCGACCCGGCCTGGGCCCTGGATTTCGCCCACGCCGCGCTCGCCGCACTGGGCCGCCCGCTGGTGCGGGTGGACGCCGGCGGCGGCACGATCAGCTACTGAGCGCCCCAAGGCCGGCCGAAGCCGGCCGCCCCCCGTGGGGATCAAGCAAAGTGGCAAAGCCACATTTGCTTGAGAGCGCCCCAAGGCCGGCCGACGCCGGCCGCCCCTCGTGGGGGTCAAGCAAAGTGGCAAAGCCACATTTACTTGAGAGCATCCCCTGGCAGAGATGAGGCTGGCGAGTCGCCGGCTGGCGCGCCCTGCGCTGCCAGCCGCTCGCTGCGCCAGTACACATCGTCACCGCCCAGTCCGTCGAGGTTGGCGCGGTTGAGCACCCGCGCGAGCACGAACAGCAGATCCGACAATCGGTTGAGGTATTGACGCGGTGCGTCGTTGACGCTGGCCTGGGTGCTGAGCGCGACCACTGCGCGCTCGGCGCGCCGCGCCACGGTGCGGCTGACATGGGCCAGCGCGGCGCTGCGTGTGCCTGCCGGCAAGATGAACTCAGCCAGCCGCGGCAAGGCCGCGTTGTGATGCGCCAGCGCGGCGTCGAGCCGGGCCACCGCCTCGGGCTTGAGCAAGGTGTAACCCGGGATCGACAGCTCGCCGCCGAGGTTGAACAGCTCGTGCTGGATCACAACCAGCAGTTCACGCACGTCGGCCGGCAGCGGCTCGGCCAGCAACACGCCCAGGCCCGAGTTGAGCTCGTCGACGTCGCCCATGGCCTGCACCCGCAGGTGATCCTTGGGCACGCGCGTGCCGTCGCCGAGACCGGTCGTGCCGTCGTCTCCTGTGCGCGTGGCGATTTGGGTCAGCCGGTTGGCCATGGTGAGGTCTCCAGGAAAATTTTCAGGTTCAGGAAAGCATGTTGCCCGAACATCGCGGCGTGGGCTGCGGGCCGGCGTGACAGCCCCGAGGACCAGGCGGCGACAAACGTCATACCATCCCAGTCTGAAACCCTGAACGCCCCCGAAGCCGGAGATCCAAGCGATGAACGCCACCCTGCCCGCCCACCTGCTGATGACCGAGCGTCGGCCCGTCCCCGCTGAGATGATCGCTGCGCTGAAAGCGCGTTTCGGCGAGCGTTGCTCGACCGCCCAGGCGGTGTGCGAGCAGCATGGCCGCGACGAATCGCCATTCGAGGTGCCGCCGCCAGACGCCGTCGTGTTTGCCGAAAGCACCGAGGAAGTGGCCGCTGCGGTGGCGCTGGCCGACCAGTACGAGGTACCGGTGATCGCGTTCGGCACCGGCTCGTCGCTGGAAGGCCATCTGCTCGCGGTCCAGGGCGGCATCAGCATCGATGTTGCGCGGATGAACAAGGTGCTGCGAATCAACAGCGAAGACCTGACCGTCACGGTGCAGCCCGGCGTCACCCGCAACCAGCTCAACAACGAGATCCGCCACACCGGGCTGTTTTTTCCGATCGATCCCGGCGCCGACGCATCGATAGGCGGCATGGCCGCGACCCGGGCCAGCGGCACCAATGCGGTCCGCTACGGCACGATGCGCGAGAACGTGCTGGCGCTGCAGGTGGTCACCGCCAGCGGCGAAATCATCCGCACCGGCACCCGCGCAAAGAAGTCCAGCGCAGGCTATGACCTGACGCGGCTGATGGTCGGCAGCGAGGGCACCTTGGGCATCCTGACCGAGGTCACGGTCAAGCTCTACCCGCAGCCCGAGTCGGTGTCGGCGGCGATCTGCAATTTCCCCGACATCGCATCGGCCGTCAGCACGGCCATCCAGATCATCCAGATGGGCGTGCCGATCGCGCGCTGCGAACTGCTGGACGCCAACGCGGTGCGCGCGGTCAACAAGCACGACAAGCTGACGCTGCGGGTAGCGCCCATGTTGCTGATGGAGTTCCACGGCAGCGCGGCCAGCGTGGCCGAGCAAGCACGCACGGTGCAAGAGGTGGCGAGCGAGCATGGCGGCGAGGACTTCGAGTGGGCCACCACGCCCGAGGAGCGCACCCGGCTGTGGGCGGCGCGCCACCGTGCTTATTTCGCCGGACTGCAGATGAAGCCGGGTTGCCGCACCGTGACCACCGACACCTGCGTGCCGATCTCGCGCCTAGCCGCCTGCATAGACCTGGCGGTGCGCGAAGCTGACGAGGCCGGCCTGCCGTACTACATCGTCGGCCATGTCGGTGACGGCAACTTCCACATCGCCTACCTGATAGACCCAGCGATCCCCGCCGAGCGCGACACCGCCGAACGGCTCAACGAGCAATTGGTGCACCATGCGCTCAAACTCGAAGGCACTTGCACCGGCGAGCACGGCATCGGCCTGCACAAGCAAGGGTTCCTGATCGACGAGGCCGGTGTCGCCACGGTGCAGATGATGCGGGTGCTCAAGCGCGCGCTGGACCCGAAGAACATCCTCAACCCAGGCAAGATCTTCGCGCTCTGACCCGGCTGCAGCCGGCTTGCACGCGTTGGCCGCCGATTCAGGCGCTAGGCGCAGGCACTGTCCAGCGCTTGGTGATCTCACCGCTGTCGTTGCTGCTCTCGAGCTGCACGCCAAAACCCCAGAGCCTGGCCAGATGCTTGAGCACCTCTTGCGAGCCCTCGGCCAGCGGCCGGTTGTGATGCTGGAAGTGGCGCAAGGTCAGTGAGCGGTCGCCGCGCAGGTTGACGTTCCAGACCTGGATGTTGGGCTCGCGCGAGCCCAGGTCGTACTGCTGCGACAGCGCTTCGCGCACCCGGCGATAGCCTGCATCGTCGTGGATCGCGCTGACTTCGAGCTCGCTTTGCTGCTCGTCGTCGTGGATCGCGAACAGCCTGAAGTCGCGCATCAGCTTGGGGCTGAGGTACTGGCCGATGAAGCTCTCATCCTTGAAGTTGCGCATCGCCGCATCCAGCGTGGGCACCCAGTCGGTGCCAGCGATGGCCGGAAACCAATGCCGGTCTTCGTCAGTGGGATGCTCGCAGATGCGCTTGATGTCGGTGAACATCGCAAAGCCCAGCGCGTAAGGGTTGAAGCCCGCGTAAGCCTTGTCGCCGACGCGCGGCTGGTAGACCACGTTGGTGTGCGACTTCAGCCATTCGATCATCACCCCGTCGCTGAGGTAGCCGTCGTCGTACATCTGGTTGAGCAGACGGTGGTGCCAGAACGTGGCCCAGCCCTCGTTCATCACCTGGGTCTGGCGCTGTGGGTAGAAATACTGCGCCACCTTGCGAACGATGCGCAAGATCTCACGCTGCCAGGGCTCGAGCAGCGGCGCGTTCTTCTCGATGAAGTACAGCAGATTCTCCTGCGGTTCCTCTGGAAAACGTCGCGCCTCCACCGGCCCATCGGCCTTGTCAGCGCGCTTGGGCAACGTGCGCCACAAGTCGTTGACCTGGCGCTGGGCGTAGGCCTCGCGGTCCTCGCGTTCGGCGAGCTCCTGCGCCAGAGACTTGCGGCTGGGCCGGCGGTAACGGTCGACACCGTGGTTCTGCAGCGCATGGCAGGAGTCGAGAAATTCCTCCACCACCTGCTGACCGTGGCGCTCCTCGCACTCGGCGACATAGTTCCTGGCATAGACCAAGTAGTCGATGATCGACGACGCGTCGGTCCACATCCGGAACAGGTAGTTGCCCTTGAAAAAGCTGTTGTGGCCATAGGCGGCATGGGCGATCACCAGTGCCTGCATCGCCATCGTGTTCTCCTCCATCAGGTAGCTGATGCAGGGGTCGGCGTTGATCACGATCTCGTAAGCCAGTCCCATGTGGCCGCGCTTGTAGTTCTTCTCGGTGCTGATGAACTCCTTGCCGTAGCTCCAGTGGCGGTAAGTCACCGGCATGCCCACGCTGGCATAGGCATCCATCATCTGCTCGGCGGTGATGATCTCGAGCTGGTTCGGGTAGGTGTCTAGGCCGTAGCGCTCGGCGGTGTCGCGGATCACCTCGTGGTACTGGTCTATCAGCTCGAAGGTCCAGTCGCTCGGCGAGGGCAGGCGCTCGGCGGTCTTGTTCATCGGCAAAGGGCCGCGCAAGGGCTTCGGCCTGGCGCCGCCAAGCACAAGCCGCGGATCCGGCTTCGTCGGAGCCCGGTCCGCTGTAGGGAGCGCGCCTACGGCGCTTTGGGGGTGGGTCATTTCACGCCCTCCTTCTTGAACAAATCGTGGAACACCGGATAAATCTGCGAGGCCTCGACCGCCTTGCGCATCGCGAAGTGCCGGTGGCTCGCCGTGAGCTGGCTGTACTCGGACCACAGGTTCTGCTCTTCCTCGGCGACTTGCACGTAGGCGAAGTAGCGACACAAGGGCAGGATGTTCTCGGCCAGCAGCTCACGGCAGCGGCCCGAATCGTGGTGCCAGTTGTCGCCATCGCTGGCCTGGGCGCCGTAGATGTTCCACTCGCTGGGCGAGTAGCGGGCGCGGATGATTTCTTCCATCAACACCAGCGCACTCGAGACCACCGTGCCGCCGGTCTCGCGGGCATGGAAGAAGTCCTGTTCGTCGACCTCCTGGGCCTGGGTGTGGTGGCGGATGAAGACGATGTCGATCTTGTCGTAATGCTGCGTCAGGAACAGGTAGAGCAGGATGAAGAAGCGCTTGGACAAGTCCTTGCGCGCTTCGTCCATCGAGCCAGAGACGTCCATCACACAGAACATCACCGCCTTGGCGCTGGGCACCGGCACCTTGACCCGGTTGCGGTAGCGCAGGTCGATCGGATCGAGGTAGGGAATTCGACCCAGCCTTGCACGCAAAGTCTCGATCTTGTCCTCGAGCAGCAAAATCTCGCCCTCGGCGCTGACATCGCCGGCCAACGCAGCAGCGCGGTTGATCGCAAGCCGAGCCTCAAGCTCGGCGAGCTCGCGCCGTGAATCCGACCCGATCGCGATACGCCGACCGATTGCGCCGCGCAGTGAACGCACCACATCCAGGTTATTGGGTGTGCCGTCACTGGAGAATCCGGCGCGATGGGTCTTCCACTCAGGCACTTCGGCAAGCTGGGTACGAGTCAGACGAGGCAGTGCCAGGTCCTCGAAGAAGACCTGCATGAACTCCTCCTTGCTCAGCGCGAAGCTGAAGTCGTCTTCGCCCTCGCCCTGGTCGCTGGCCTGTCCCTTGCCGGCGCCGCCCTGGCCGCCCTGAGGGCGCTTGATCCGGTCGCCCCGCAAGTAGTCCTGGTTGCCGGGGTGCACCATGTCACGCACGCCGCCTTGGCCGTGGTGGAAGACGGGTTCGGACAGGTCTTTCTTGGGGATGCGGACCTCCTCGCCACGTTGAAGGTCGCGCATGCCGCGGCCGTCGACGGCTCGGCGCACGGCCTCGGCGATCTTGTCCTTGTAGCGGCGCATGAAGCGCTCGCGGTTGCCGATCGACTTGTTCTTGCCAGCCAATCGGCGGTCGATGATGTGGAGTTGCATGAATCCTCACTGGGTCGCGAATCAGGCTTGGCACCGGGCCGCGAAGCCCATTGCCAAGCCACCCGACACGCAGGTCGGGCGTGCCGGTGGATCAACTCGACTTGCGAACCCGCAGGTACCACTCGCACAGCAGGCGAACCTGTTTGCCGGTGTAGCCTTTGGCGACCATGCGGGTGACGAAGTCCTCGTGTTTCTTGGATTCGTCGGCGCTGGCCTTGGCGTTGAAGCTGATCACCGGCAGCAACTCTTCGGTGTTGGAGAACATCTTCTTCTCGATCACCGTGCGCAGTTTCTCGTAGCTGGTCCAGACCGGGTTGTTGCCCTGGTGATTGGCGCGCGCGCGCAGCACGAAATTGACGATCTCGTTGCGGAAGTCCTTGGGGTTGGAGATGCCTGCGGGCTTTTCGATTTTCTCGAGCTCGGCGTTGAGCGCGCCGCGGTCAAACACCTCGCCGGTGTCGGTGTCACGATATTCGTTGTCCTGAATCCAGTAATCGGCGTAAGTGACGTAGCGGTCGAAGATGTTTTGGCCGTACTCGCTGTAACTCTCGAGATACGCGGTCTGTATCTCCTTGCCGATGAACTCGGCATAACGCGGTGCCAACTGCTCCTTGATGAAGCCGGTGTATTTCTGCTCGAGGTCGGCCGGGAACTGCTCGCGGGCGATCTGCTGCTCGAGCACATACATCAGATGCACAGGATTGGCCGCCACCTCGGCGCTGTCGAAGTTGAAGACCTTGGACAGAATCTTGTAAGCGAAGCGGGTCGAAATGCCGTTCATGCCTTCGTCGACACCCGCGTAGTCGCGGTATTCCTGGTAGCTCTTGGCGCGCGGGTCGGTGTCCTTGAGGTTCTCGCCGTCATAGACCTGCATCTTGGAGAACAGCGACGAATTCTCAGGCTCCTTCAGACGCGTCAGAATCGCAAACTGGCTCATCATCTTGAGCGTGCCGGGCGCGCACTTGGCCTGTCCCAGCGAGCTGCTGTTGACGAGCTTTTCGTAAATGTGGATCTCTTCGCTAACTCTCAAGCAGTATGGTACTTTGACAATGTAGATTCGATCCAGGAAAGCCTCGTTGTGCTTGTTGTTGCGGAAAGCTTTCCACTCGCTCTCGTTGCTGTGCGCGAGCACCACGCCATCGAACGGGATCGCGCCGAAGCCCTCGGTGCCTTTGAAGTTGCCCTCTTGCGTGGCGGTGAGCAGTGGGTGCAGCACCTTGATCGGCGCCTTGAACATCTCGACGAATTCGAGCAATCCCTGGTTGGCCAGGCACAGGCCGCCCGAGAAGCTGTAAGCGTCGGGGTCGTCCTGGGCATAGGTCTCGAGCTTGCGGATGTCGACCTTGCCCACCAGCGAGCTGATGTCCTGGTTGTTATCGTCACCCGGCTCGGTCTTGCTGATGCCGACTTGCTTGAGCACGCTGGGGTGGCGCTTGACGACCTTGAACTTGCGGATGTCGCCGCCGTACTCCTCGAGCCGTTTGACAGCCCAGGGGCTGAGGATGCGGTTGAGGTAGCGGCTGGGGATGCCGTACTCGCTCTCGAGAATCGCGCCGTCCTCGGCTGGATCGAACAGCCCGAGCGGGCTTTCGTTGACCGGTGAGCCCTTGATCGCGTAGAACGGCACCTCCTGCATCAAGGCCTTGAGCCGCTCGGCAATCGAGCTCTTGCCGCCGCCCACAGGCCCGAGCAGGTAGAGGATCTGCTTGCGCTCTTCCAGCCCTTGGGCAGCATGACGGAAGTACGACACCACCTGCTCGATCGCGTCCTCCATGCCGTAGAACTCGGCAAACGCCGGGTAGCGCTTGATCAGCTTGTTGGCGAAGATGCGCGACAGCCGGGGGTCGTTTCGGGTGTCGACCATTTGCGGCTCGCCGATCGCGCGCAGCATGCGCTCGGCGGCCGAGGCATATGCCAGGGGATTTCTTTTGCACTCGGCGAGGTAGTCTTCGAGCGACAACTCCTCTTCGCGGGTGCGTTCGTAACGGGCGGCAAAGCTGCTGATGATGTCCATGAAGGCCTCCTGGGTCGGACACAGCGTCGATGCGGGCGGAAAGCCCCATCGGCGGCGGGGAAGATCTGATGACGTCCAGGCTTCACAGGCCAGGGCGCCATCAGAGCTTTCCGGTCAGCGCATTGCGTTGTCGAATCAGCGGACGCCAGTTTGGCTCGATCGTGCTCGGCAAGATGGCCGGATGTAACCCCATATCCGGGTGCTGTTCCTGGTGCGGGCAGGCAGCGGCGCGCCAACTAATCCTCGCATCGCGGGTTTGTCGCGGGCACTCTGTGGGCACGGATGCACGGGCCGCAGGCGTGCGCTGCGGCCGGCCGCGGCGCGGCATTCAGTGCTTGTGTTATTTCGTCTGTTCGCGCACTTGGCCTGTTAGGCGCAAGAAGCGTCGTTCAGACCGACTCAGCGCTCGCTGGCGCCGAGCTTGTCGAGCAAGCCGTTGAGCTCTTCGAGCGAGCCGAACGAGATCGCCACCTCGCCCTGCTGGCCGCGCGAGGTGTTGCGGTGGATGCGGATCTCGACCTGCGCAGTCAGCGCATCGGCGAGCTGCTCTTCGAGCCGGACGATGTCGCGCGGCTTGTCCTTGCGAACGCGCAGCAAGGTCGCTTGCCGGCCATTGCCTTGGGCTTTGGCCACCAGTTTTTCGGCTTCGCGAACGCTGAGCTTGCGCGCGACGATCTCGTTGGCGCTGGCCACCTGCTGCCCGGCTTCCAAGCCCAACAGCGCACGGGCATGGCCCATGTCCAGATCGCCAGCCATCAGCATCTGCTGCACCGGTGGCGTCAGGTTGAGCAGGCGCAGCAGGTTGCTCGCCGCGCTGCGCGACCTGCCGACGGCCTGCGCAGCCTGTTCGTGGGTCAGCGAGAACTCATGCACCAGTCGCTGCAGGCCCTGCGCCTCTTCCAGCGGGTTCAGGTCCTCGCGCTGGATGTTCTCGATCAGCGCCATCACGGCTGCCGCTTCGTCAGGGACCTCCTTGACGAGCACCGGTACTTCGTCCAGGCCGGCCAGCTTGGCGGCGCGGAAACGCCGCTCGCCAGCGATGATCTCGTACTGGTGCGCCGAGCGGTTGAATGCGCCGGTCGCCGGGGCAGGCCCTTGCGACGGGTCATGAGGCGCTGAGGCCAACGGCCGAACCAGGATCGGCTGCATGATGCCCTGGCTCTTGATGCTCTCGGCCAACTCGTAGAGCGAGCCTTCGTCCATTCGGGTACGGGGCTGGTACTTGCCAGCGTTGAGCTGGCTGAGCTTGAGCGTCGTCGGTCGCGACGCATCGGCAGCCGCCGTGTCCGCCACCTTCGGGCCTAGCAATGCTTCGAGGCCTAGGCCTAGGCCCTTGGGTTTCTTGGTCACCATGGAGAGAGATTGTCGGTGATCGTGCGGTGCGGCTGTCATCCCGGGCCGGGCGGGTCGAATGGCGGGGACCTTGGCAAGCCGGCGCGCCGCATCAACTGGCCCAGCAAGCTCAGCCCAGCCGGCCAGTCGCCCAGGACGGCGTCGAGTGAGCCAGCAGCGCCTGCATCGTGAAGCTCGCTGCCCCAAGCCAGCGCCAGCGACCGGCTGTGTTCGGGCTGGCAATGTGGATCGGTGACGCTGGTCACGACGGTGCTGGCAAACGCCAGCGGAGCCATCGCGAGCGGCGCCCAGGCCGCCAGCTGAGGCGCCAGGTCGACGCGCAACAGGTCGGGCGGTGCTACCAGCAAGCCAGCGACCACCCGGTGGCCCTGGCGCGAGTGGCCAGCCCAGGCCGCCACCAGCTGGCAGGCCAGGCCATGCGCCACCAGCACCGTGGGCCGCTCGTCAGCCAGCAAAGCGTCTTCGAGCCTGGCCATCCAGTCGCCGCGGCGCGGCCACCACCAGTCGTCCTGCTGCAACAGCTCGAAGCCGAAGCGGCGCTCCCAATGGCATTGCCAGTGGCTGGCACCTGCACCCTGCCAGCCAGGCAGCAGCAATATTCTCGGTGGCGTCATCGGCTTGGCTTATCCTCTGGGGTTGACCCGCATTGTGACCAACAGGAAACCGCCATGAGCACGCTCGTCTTTGTCGACGGACAGGAAGGCACGACCGGACTGCGCATCCACGAGATGCTGGCCCGCCACCCCGAGGTCGAGGTGCTGCGCATAGACGCAGACCGTCGCAAGGACGAGGCTGAGCGAGCGCGCCTGCTCAATGCCGCGGGCGTGGCTTTCCTGTGCCTGCCCGACCAGGCTGCGCGCGAAGCAGTCGCGCTGGTGAACAACCCCCGCACCTGCCTGATCGACGCCAGCACCGCGCACCGCATCGCGCCAGGCTGGGCTTTCGGCCTGCCCGAACTGGCCAAGGACCAGCGCGAACGGCTGCGCGCAGCCAAGCGAATCGCCAACGCGGGCTGCCACGCCAGCGCTTTCATCCTGCTGATGAGACCGCTGGTAGACGCCGGGCTGGTGCCGGCCGCACTGGCGCTGAGCGCGACCTCGATCACCGGGTATTCGGGCGGCGGCAAGAAGATGATCGAGCAATACGAGGCGGGCGGCGATGCCAAGCTGCAGTCGCCCCGGCCTTACGCGCTGAACCTGGCGCACAAGCACTTGCCCGAGATGGTGGCGTACACCGGTCTGACCCAGGCACCGGTGTTTCTGCCCATCGTCGCGGGCTTCTACAAGGGCCTGGCGGTGACGGTGCCGCTGCACCTGAACCAGCTCAAGCCTGGCACCGATGGCGCCATGCTGCATGCCGCACTGACTGAGCGTTATCGTGGCGAGCGCTTTGTCAAGGTGATGCCGCTGTCAGACCCTGCGACGCTGGCCGAAGGCTTCTTCGACGTCCAGGCCTGCAACGACAGCAACTGCTGCGAGCTGTTCGTGTTTGCCAACGACCGCCAGGTCTTGCTGATGTCGAGGCTGGACAACCTGGGCAAGGGCGCCAGTGGCTCCGCGGTGCAGTCGATGAATGTCCACCTGGGCTTGGACGAAGGGCTGGGGCTCTGAGCCTGCCCGACCGGCTCAGCCGGTGTCAGGCCGCGTCGGGATCTAGCGCGCGGTAGTGGTAGCTGTAGGCGTCGTCGAAGCCCAGGCGGTGGTAAATCGCCCGGGCCGGCGCGTTGTCGGCATCGACCTGCAGATAGGCCGTGCTGGCACCGGCCGCGCCCGTCCGGGCCAGCAACGCGCTGCACAGCCGGCGAGCCAGCCCTTGGCCGCGGACCTCAGGGGCTGTGAAGACGTCGTACAGGCCGACCAACTCGGATTCGACCGCTGTCTGGCCGCAGGCCAGCACCGCGCCGCCGTCAGCGCCGGCAGCACTGTCAGCGCGACGCAGCACCCAACCCTGGTAGGGCACCGGCGACAGCGCCAGGCGTTCGGCGTGAGCGGCGCGATGCCCCGGCGGTGAACCCCGCAAGCGGCCCACCACCTCGGCAAACTCGGCCGGCGCCAGCGGTTCAAGCACCAACCCGTTCGGCAGCGGTTCGGCCTGCGCCGGCATCCGGCGCGCGACCATCACCCGGGTTTCGTCGAATCGGCCATAGCCGCGGTCCGCGAGCGCTTCGTCCAGCGACTCGGGCAGCGAGAACGGCGTGATGCGCACGACCATGGGCAACCCGGCGTCGCGCAGCACCGCTGCGCAAAGCTCCAGTCGCTGGTCCAGTGACAAACGACCTTGGGCTACCGCCTGCACGCAGCGCGTGCGCTTGGCATTGCCGGGCGAGAAGCGCAACAGCCAACCGTCGATCCAGCGCTGTTGCGGCGGCGCGCTGGCGTTGATGCCGGCGTCCTCTATGCGCGACAGCAACGTGATCGGCAGCGAAGTCATCGGCCCGTCGGCATCAGCGCGCCGACCCGGCGCACCAGTTCAGACGCAAATTCGACATAGGCGATAGCGCCCTTGGAAGCGGGGTCAAACACCACTCCGGGCTGTCCGTAGCTGGGCGCTTCCGCCAGGCGGACGTTGCGCGGGATCACGGTGCCAAACAGCTTGTCGCCAAAGTGGCTCTTGAGCTGCTCGCTGACCTGTTGCTGAAGCGTGATGCGCGGGTCGAACATCACCCGCAACAGCCCGATGATCTGCAGGTCGCGGTTCAAGTTGGCGTGCACCTGCTTGATCGTGTTGACCAGGTCGGACAAGCCTTCCAGCGCGAAGTACTCGCACTGCATCGGCACGATCACCCCGTTGGCGCTGCACAGACCGTTGAGCGTGAGCAGGCTCAAGGACGGCGGGCAGTCGATCAACACGAAGTCGTAGTCGCCTGATGTTTGCTGTGCCGCGACGGCCAAGGCACGGCGCAAGCGCTCGTGGCGATGCTCGAGCGCCACCAACTCGACCTCGGCCCCGGCGAGCTCACGGTTGGCACCCAGCACGTCGTAGCCACCGCGCTCGGAGCGTTGGCATGCCTCGGCCACCGTGGCGGACTCCAGCAACACATCGTAGACCGACAGCGTCATCGCGCGCTTGTCTATGCCCGAGCCCATCGTCGCGTTGCCCTGAGGGTCCAGGTCGACCACCAAAACACGCTGACCCACCTGGGCCAGACCGGCAGCCAGGTTGACGGTGGTGGTCGTCTTGCCGACGCCGCCCTTCTGATTTGCGATGCAAAAAACTTTGGCCATGATCAGGAGTATCGCCGCTGGTTCAAAGCTGCTGATCGCGGTTTGCCGACTGCCGACAAACGATTTTCAAGAGACGGCGCGGCGCAACCACACCAGGCAGCGCTGGGCTTCGAGCCCCGGCACCTGCAGTTGTTCCACGTGAAACATCTGCACGCCCGGCGGCGAAGGCTCGTCGGTCGGCAGCTTGCCCTTCATCGCCAGCCAGACGCCCTGCGCTGCCAACACCGCTGCAGACAAGGCCGTGAAGTCAGCCAGCGACGCAAACGCACGCGATGTGATCACGTCGTAAACGCCCATCGCGGGATCGAGATTCTCGACCCTGGCGTGCAGTGCCTGCAAATTTGGCAGCCTGAGCTCCGCGCCGACCTGACGGATGAAGCTCGCCTTCTTGGCCACCGTGTCGACACAACTGACATGCCAGTCCGGGCGCAACACCGCGATCACCACGCCGGGCAGACCTGCGCCACTGCCAACATCGAGGATGCGCAGCGCGCCCGTTGGCGCAGCGCCGGCAGCGCCATTCACCAGGCCGGCAACATGGCGCTGCAACGCAGGCAGCACCGCCAAACAGTCCACCAGGTGATGGCTGAGCATCTCGTCAGGGTCGCGCAACGCCGTCAGGTTGTAGACCTTGTTCCAGCGCTGCAGCATCTGCAGGTAGTCCATCAGACGGTCCAGCATCGCCGGGCTGACCGACAAGCCCAGCGCGACGGCAGCATCCTCCAGCTGCTGTCGCCGCCTCAGATCAGCGTCGCTGACCATGTCAGGCTGGGTGCTGAAGCGTCGCGGCAGCGGGCGCCTCGGACCGCCCCTGATCCCCAGCGGCACCAGGCAAGGTCAATCCCTTGAGCCGACCCTTCTTCAGGTGGACCAGCAACAGCGAGATCGCGGCCGGCGTGACGCCCGAGATTCTGGACGCCTGGCCCAGCGTCTGCGGCCGGTGGCGATTGAGCTTTTGCCTGGCCTCGAAGCTCAAAGCCGGCACCAGCGAATAGTCCAGCCCCTCGGGCATCGCCAGGTGCTCGAAGTGTGCTGCACGCTCCACATCCTCGGTCTGCTTGCCGATGTAGCCGGCGTATTTGGTGGCAATCTCGACCTGCTCGATCACCGCATCAGCCAGCGGCATGCCCAGCTCGGCAGTCAATGTTTCACGTGAAACAGCCGCCGGGCCGGTGCCGCGCCCTGTTCTCGCGATACCAGCCACCTCGGCCACCGCGTCGAAACCAATGCCGGGTCGCCGCAACAGGTCCGCCAGCGTGTGCTCGCGCTCGATCGCCTTGCCCAGCAAGCGCTGCGAATCATCCGCCGGCACGATGCCGGGGTGTACCCAGCTGCTCCTGAGCTGCTCAGCCGTGCGCGCCACCGCGTCGCGCTTGCGGTTGAACAAGGCCCAACGCGCATCGTCGACCAAGCCGATCCCGCGGCCAATCTCGGTCAGCCGCGCATCGGCGTTGTCCTCACGAAGCTGCAGCCTGAACTCGGCCCGGCTCGTGAACATCCGGTAAGGCTCGCTGACGCCCTGGGTGATCAAGTCATCGACCAGCACGCCCAGATACGCCTGGTCGCGGCGCAAGCTCAGCGCGTCCAGTCCTTGCGCCTGCAGCGCAGCGTTGGCGCCGGCAAACAGGCCTTGCGCCGCAGCCTCCTCATAGCCGGTGGTGCCATTGATCTGACCGGCAAAGAACAGCCCGGCGATCGCCCGGGTCTCGAAGCTGCTCTTGAGCTCTCGTGGGTCGAAGAAGTCGTACTCGATCGCGTAGCCCGGCCGCAGGATATGGGCTTGCTCCAACCCGGCCATCGACTGCAGCGCAGCGAGCTGGATATCGAAGGGCAGCGAGGTCGAGATGCCGTTGGGATAGAACTCATGCGTGCTCAAGCCTTCGGGCTCGAGGAAGATCTGGTGCGAGTCCTTGTCGGCGAATCGGTTGACCTTGTCCTCGATGCTCGGGCAGTAGCGCGGCCCCACGCCCTCGATCACCCCGGTGAACATCGGGCTGCGGTCGAATCCCGAGCGGATGATCGCGTGGGTGCGCTCGTTGGTGTGGGTGATCCAGCAGGGCACCTGGCGCGGGTGCTGGCTGGCGTGGCCCATGAAGCTGAAGACCGGCAGCGGATCAAGGTCGCCGGGCTGCTCGGTCAACTTCGAGAAATCGATAGACCTGCCGTCGATGCGCGGCGGCGTGCCGGTCTTCAAGCGACCTTGCGGCAGCTTGAGCTCCTTGAGCCGCGCAGACAAGGTCACCGACGGCGGGTCCCCCGCCCGCCCGGCGGCGTGGTTGCGCAAGCCCACATGAACGCGGCCGTCGAGAAAGGTGCCGGCCGTCAGCACCACGGTGCGTGCGCGGAACGCGATGCCCATTTGCGTGACCGCACCCACCACTCGGTCGACCCCGCCTTCAGGCTCGACCAGCAAGTCATCCACCGCCTGCTGGAACAGCCACAGATTGGGCTGGTTCTCCAGCCGATGGCGGATCGCCGCCTTGTACAGGATACGGTCGGCCTGGGCACGCGTGGCCCGCACTGCCGGCCCCTTGCTGCTGTTGAGGATGCGGAACTGTATGCCCGACTCGTCGGTGGCCGATGCCATCGCGCCGCCCAGCGCGTCGACCTCCTTGACCAGATGGCCTTTGCCAATGCCACCGATCGAGGGGTTGCAGCTCATCTGCCCCAGCGTCTCGATGTTGTGGCTCAGCAGCAAGGTGCTGCAACCCATGCGGGCCGCAGCCAATGCCGCCTCGGTGCCAGCATGGCCACCGCCGACGACGATCACATCGAATGTTTGGGGATGCAGCACGGCGGCGGTGGCGTGGGCAGACGCCAGAATGGGGTGAACAGGTCGCCATTGTAAAAACCCGGTCCGACATCGGTAAAACACGCTGCCTCGACCCTGCAGTCCTATGCCTCTCAAGCAAATGTGGCTCTGCCACTTTGCTTGATCCCCACGGGGGGCGGCCGGCTTCGGCCGGCCTTGGGGCGCTCAATAGACGCTTGTTTTATAAGTTATTAAAATTGCCGAGCGCCGCAGCGTTACGCGACGGGCGCATGCTGAACCAGCAACACGGGTTTTCCCCGATCTTCACCGACCAGTCGACACAAGCGCGAAGGTCGCCGCGCCCGTACCGTCCGCATCAGCATCGAAGCGCACATCCCATCCCGCCACACCGAGCCACCCCATGACGCCCAAATCACCCCGCAACATCCTGGTCACCGGCGCCGCTGGCAGCCTGGGCCGCAGCATCGCGCTGCGCCTGGCGCGCGCCGGATACGGCGTCGGCCTGCTAGACCTGCTGCCGATACCTGCCGACACCTTGGTCGAACTCGCCGCAACAGGCGTGTGTTTAGCCCAGGCCCAGGCAGACCTGGCCGACCCGGCGCAAATCGATGCCGCGCTGGTCATGCTGCAAGCTCGGCTGGGCCCCATCGACGGCCTGGTCAACAACGCGGGCATCACCAACCATGTGGCGCCGATCCGCCGGATGACGCCCGCCGGCTGGCAACGCGAGCTCGACATCAACCTGACCGCACCGTTCCTGCTGACCCAGGCACTGCTGCCAGCGATGGTCGACCGCGGCTGGGGCCGCATCGTCAATGTCTCGTCGCTGGCGGCGCGCGGCGGGCTGTTCAACCAGGCCGGCTATTCGGCCAGCAAAAGTGGCCTGCTCGGCCTGACCCACGCGGTGACGCTGGAGCACGCCCGCCACGGCATCACCTGCAACGCGATCCTGCCGGGCTTGATCGAGACCGACGCCGTCGGCCAGTTGCCACCAGCGATCCGCGACGACGCGATCTCACTCGTGCCGGCGCGCCGTACCGGCAGGCCTGAAGAAATCGCCGCGCTGGTGGCTTTCCTGTGCAGCGACGATGCCGGCTTCATCAACGGTGCCGAGATCGACATCGACGGCGGCGCCCACCTGTGCCAAGTCGTACTCGGCAGCCAGCGCGAGGTGCTGAGCCGACGCGCCACACCAACCGCCAACCCCGGCTGATGCGTGCCGGCTGATGCAAGCCGATTTCAGCCCAGCATCCGCTTCAACTCGCCACTGGCGATCAGCCGGCCCAGGTCGGTGGCGCCGCCGACCAACTGGCCCTTGACGAAGACCATAGGGAAAGTCGGCCAACCGCTCCACATCTTCAGCGCATTGCGGCGCCGCCAGTCGCTGAGGTAGCCACCGTAATCGAGGTCGTGATGGGCCACGCCGGCGGCGTCGAGCGCGCGGCGGGCCTTCTTCGGGTAGGGGTTGGCGCGCATGCCGACCACCACCACCGGATGGCGGGCGATGGCGTCCTGCACCTCGCGGACGATCGCGGCTTCGTGGCTGGCCACCTGCTCTCGCACGGCGGGATGGATCGCGGACTCTTCAAGAATGGTGCGTGGCATGTTTGGTCTCGTTGGCTGCTGGGCGGCCAAGCATAGGTGACCCGCAACCCCAAGCCCTCGGTCCTGGGTCAACGGCCGAGGCCGCTCAAGCCTTCTTCGGGATCGGCTTGAGGACAGCCTCGCAGGTCGCGCGCTGGGCATCTGCCGCCTCCAGCCTGCCACAGACCGCCGCCAGGCCGTCAGGCCCATCCCTGAGCCGGCGCAGCGCCTCGTCGTGCTGGCCTTCCTTGTTCCATTGGCCCAGCTGGCTGCCGACTCTTTGCAGCGAGCGCGCGCTGCGCTCGTGAAAAGCCGCAGGGTCCTTCGCCGCCTCGGCGAACAACTGGCGCGCCAGCGTCTCGATGCGAGCAGCCTCGCCAGGCGCGAGCTCGACCAGCGCGCTGAAATAGCCTGCGCCCCACTGCAACCTGGTTGCCGGGCCTTGGCTGCTGGCATAGGCCTGCTCGTACCAGCGCAGCGCTTCGTCCTTGCGGCCGAGCTTGCGTGCATTGCCTGCGAGCTGGCTCATCAGGTAGTACGGCGAATGGCTCTTGACCAGGTTGGCCTTGAGCAGCGCGTCGCTCTCGGCCCAAAGCCCCGCCTGGCTCAGCGCGTAGGCACCCGATGTGATCACCGCCTGGCGCTCGTAGCCATCGCTGATCTCGCGGTCGTCGCGCGCCACCTGGTCGCGCACCCGCTGCTTCAGCGCTGCGCCGAGCTTGGGCGTGCGCTCGTCCTTGGGCGCGTCGATGCGTGCGAGCGCCACGCGCGAGATCAGCGCGCCCAGCCGGTCAGCGCGAGACAGGCTGGCGTCGACCTCGAGCTTTTGCAGCGCGAGGTCGAAGGCCTTGGCCAGCGCCTGTCGTTCGGCGCCAGGCTCGGGCGCCAGCGCCTTGGTGATCTCGGTCGCCGAGTTGGTCACCACATCCATCTGCGCGCGGGTCGCCACCGGGTCGGCCAACAGCTTGCGCACGCGCTCGCGAAGCGCCGCGTCAGGCTTGATGCCTTTGCCGTCGTCGCTCTCGGCCAGCGCCTTGAGCAACAGCCGCGTCGCCGATTCCCGCTCGCTCGGCGGGCAGGCCGCCGAGAGCTGGGCCAGCAAGCCAGGGCGGTCAGCGGCAGGCACCAACTGCGCCTCGTCGATGTCCCAGCCGTAGAACGCCAACATCCGCCATTCCGGGCCGCTGACCTTCTTGCCGGCGCTCGCATCGGCCAGCACCGCCTTGACCGAGCGGCCGCCCGACAGGCCGAGCTGCAGCGCTTTCATCACCTGCGGCGGGTCGGCCTCACCGGGCAGCCGAGTGATCTCAGTGCCGTCGACGCCCATCAGGATCAGTGTCGGGTAACCGCGCACCTTGAAGCGGCCGCCGAGCTTTTGCGCACCGGGCAGGTCGCCGTCGATGTTGACGGCGACGAAACTCTTGGAGCGCTCGATGAAATCGGCGCGGTTGAACAGTGTGGCCTTCAACTGGTTGCAGGGCGGGCACCAGGCCGCGCCCCAGTACAGCAGCAGCGGTTTGTTCTCGGCCCTGGCCTGGGCGAAGGCGATCTCGATATCAGCATCGGCAGCGGCGTTGCGCCAGGCCACCGCAGGCCGGCCAGCGGGCGCGGCAGCCAGAGCAGGCTGCGCCGCAATCCATGCGGCGGCTAGGCCGGCGACCAACGCAGATCGGTCCAACAACTTGAAACAACGCATGGTCAACAACTCCTACTGGGCAGGACTGATGGTGGCGCGACGCGCTGCGCGCCGGCGGCAGGCGCCGGCCGGTCGGCAGCGACCGAAGATTCACTCAGTCCGCGTGGTGCGCCTGTTCGTAGCCCGGCTGGCCAGGCAGCACCACGCCACGCACGCGGCCTTCGGCGTCGACCTTCATGCGTGGGTGAATCGCCGGCAAGCGGGTCTGGGCCGCAGCGTGGTCGAGCAAGGCTTGGGTCGTGGCAAACGGCCGCAGCGACTCGACGGTGCTGACGGTGGCGAACTCCATCGGAAACTCGCCCTTCTCGCGCATCTCCAGTGCCGCAGGCGGGTTCACCCAAGCCAGCGTGGTGGTTTCTCCGGCGTCAACCTCAGGCGTCTGGCCGACCGGCGTGCGCGCGACAAAGAACAGCGTGTCGAAGCGCTTGGGCAAGCCCACTGGCGTGACCCAGCGGCTCCAGGGCTGCAGGCCGCTGGTGATCAAGCGCGTGCCGGACGCAGCCACCAACGCTGCCAGCGATTCGCCCGCGTGCAGCCTGGCGCGCAGCGCCTCGAAGCCACCGTCCGCGGGCGCATGGTGGTCGGGCGCGCCCAGCCACAAGCCGCATTCCTCGAAGCATTCGCGCAGCGCCGCCACCGCGAAGGCCAGCGCCTGGTCACCGACCTCGGTCACCGCGCCCACGCGCCGCGCCAGCGCTTGCGCAGACTCGTCGCACAGCGACGGGTGATCGTGCGATGCATCGGCAGCGTCCACCGCACCGCCCGGAAACACATAGGCGCCAGGCATGAAGCTGGCCTGCAGCGAGCGCCGCACCATCAACACCTCCAGGCCGGTATCGCCGTCGCGAACGATCAAGGTGGTCGCGGCCAGCCGCGGCACCACCGGGGCAGAGAGTTTCAGGCCAGCTGTCGGTGCAGCTTTCGGGGCGGGGCTGTTCATGGCGATGTCTCCAGGTTTCAATAGCGATAGCGTAGCGCGCTTGAGCCAATCGCGCAGAAAACGGCTGCGCCGACGCGGGCCGCAATCGCACCCACAGGCCTCGGGCGACGGCTTGCGGCAAGATCCACCCACCGAGGCCATCACAGGCCAAGCCATCTTCCAACCCCCGGAGCCGCCATGAGCATCTCGAACCCCACCGCTGCCCTGCAGCATCCGCGCCGCGTCGAACGCCTGGTCGCAGGCCAGGCCACCAGCGACGGCGCGGGCGTCAAGCTCACCCGGGTGTTGACCCAGGACTTGCAACGCCGGCTCGACCCTTTCCTGATGCTCGACGCCTTCGGATCCGACCAGCCCGGCGACTACATCGCAGGCTTCCCCGACCATCCGCACCGCGGTTTCGAGACCATCACCTACATGATTGCCGGCCGGATGCGGCACCGCGACTCAGCCGGCAACGAGGGTCTGCTCGACGATGGCGCGGTGCAGTGGATGACAGCCGGCCGCGGCGTGATCCACAGCGAGATGCCCGAGCAGGAAGACGGCGTGATGGAAGGCTTCCAACTCTGGCTCAACCTGGCCGGGGTCGACAAGATGCAGCCCCCAGGCTACCGCGACATACCAAGCGCACAGATCCCCGAGCAGCACGGCGACGGCGTCACGGTACGGGTGATCGCAGGCAGCAGCCAGGGTGTAGCCGGTGCGGTGCAGCGCCCGCGCACCGAGCCGGTCTACCTCGACCTCCACCTGGCACCGGGCGCGCGCTTTGAGCAGCCGCTGCCGGCCGATCACAACGCCTTCGTCTATGTCTACCGCGGCGCGCTGAGCGTGGGCGAGACGGCAGTGCCGGCGCAGCGCATGGCCATCCTGGCCAACGATGCCGGCAGCGACGGCGTGTCGCTGCAAGCCGGTCCGGCGCCGACACGCGCGCTGCTGATCGCCGGAGCGCCGCTGCGTGAACCGATCGCGCAGCATGGGCCGTTCGTGATGAACACCCGAGAGCAGCTGATCCAGGCGGTGGAAGACTTCCAGGCCGGCAGGCTGGCCTGAAACGACTCGGCCCCGGCGTTGCGAAGTGCCGGGGCCGAGTCGTTTCAAATGGCGGGAAAGAGTGCCCGCCGACCTGCCTGGATTCAGCGCTCTTGGCGCACCTGGGTCTTCTTCGTAGTGTCCTGGTCGGCTGAGTCAGCGAACACGAACACGGTGTATAGACCCTTGGCAATGAACTTGACGCCGCTGGCGTACCAGCCAAACTTGCTCGTCGAGTCGATGTTGAGCGCCGTCGCCGCGTCAGCCGCCACGCTGACATAGCTCGAGGCCTGGCCTTGCGCAACACGAGGGCCCGCCGGCGCCTGATCGGCGCGTCAAATCACTTGCACGCCTTTCCAGAAGGCCAGTCGGCCCTTGATACTGGCGGCGGCCTCGGTCGGTTCGGGGTAATACCAGACCGCGTCGGGATTGAGGTCGCCGTTGACCAGCAGGCTGTGGTAGCGCGCCTGGCCCTTCCAAGCACAGCCCGTGCGGTGGTTGCTGTGGGCGAGGAATTCGCGCTTGACCGCCGCCTCGGGAAAATAGTGGTTGCCTTCGACCACCACGGTGTCGTCGCTCTCGGCGATCACCACGCCATTCCAGATCGCTTTCATGACCATGCTCCAGGGCCCGCGCCGCGCCGGGCTGGCGCGTCCTGTCGGGATCGCCGATGGTAGGGCTTGCCGGCGTTCAAGCGCTCAGCAATTCGGCCAGCGCGCGCGCGACCACCTTGGTCGCACGCCGCAGGTCTTCGAGGTCAATGTGTTCATCGGCGCGCTTGGCGTTGCTCTCGAGCACGGTGCGAGGTCCGCAGCCGTACAGCACCGCCGGAATGCCCCGCTCGCAAAACAGTCGTGCGTCGGTGTAGAGCGGCGTGCCCGAGGGCTCGATGGGCTCGCCGAACACCTCGCTGGCGTGCCGGCAAAAAGCCTGGACCAGCGGCTGGTTGCCGGCCAGCGGCTTGAGCGCGTTCGCCAGCAGGATGCGCTTGACCTCGACCGTGATGCCCGGCGACTGCGCCGCCGCATCGGCGATCACCTGGCGCAGCGTCGCCTCGACTTGGGCCGGGTTCTCCTCGGGGATCATGCGGCGGTCGAACTTGAACACCACCTTGCCGGGCACGACGTTGGTGTTGGTGCCGCCTTCGATCAGGCCGACGTTCAGATACGGGTGGGTGATGCCTTTGACCTGGCTGCTGACCTGCTGGTAGAGCGTGTTTTGCTGATACAGCGTATGGAGGATCAGCGTGGCGGCATGCAGCGCGTCGACAGCGGTGTCAGGCACCGCCGCATGCCCCGTCTTGCCGTGCACTGTGACTTCCATTTGCAGGCAGCCGTTGTGGCCGGTGATCACCTGGTAGCTGAAACCTGCGGCGATCAGCAGGTCGGGCTTGACCAGGCCCTGGCGCAACAGCCAGCCCGGGCCGAGTTCGCCACCGAACTCCTCGTCGTAGGTGAAATACAGCTCCACGCAGCCTCGGCGCTCAGGCTTCATCGCTTCGATCGCCCGCGTGGCGAAGGTGAAGGTCGCGAAGTCGCATTTGCTGACGGCCGAGGCGCGGCCATAGAGCTTGCCGTTGACGACCTCGCCGCCATAAGGGTCGTGGGTCCAGCCCTCACCGGGCGGCACGACATCGCCGTGCGCGTTCAGACCGATCGTTCGGCCGGCACCGTACCGGCGTCGCACGACCAGGTTGGTGAGGCTCTCGAGTCCTGCGGCCCGCACCTCCTGCGCCGGCACCGGGTGCTTCTCGGCCTCGAAACCAAAAGCCTTGAGCAATTCGGCCGTGCGATCAGCATGGGGCGCGTTGTTGCCCGGCGGCGTGTCGGTCGGTACCTGCACCAGTTGTTGCAGGAAACGCACTTCCTCGTCGAAATGGGCGTCGACCCAGGCATCCAAGGATTGTTCTGAACTCATGACATTTCCGTTGAGAGTTGTTCGAGAAGTTCGCCAAAAGCGCGGACGCAGAGTTCTGTGTCGTCATTCGTGACCGACTCGAGCGGGTTGTGGCTGATGCCCGCGTTGAGCCCACGCATGAACAGCATCGCCTGCGGCATCGCTTCGTGCAGCTTCATCGCGTCGTGGCCAGCGCCGCTGGGCATGCGGTAAATCGGCAGGCCAAGCGCTTGCACCGCCCGCTCCCAGCGCTGCTGCCAGGCCGGTGCCGACGGGGCTGCTGCGGTGCGCATCGTCTCCTCGAGGCTGTGATGCAGGCCGCGCCGCTCGCAGATTCGCTGCAGCTCGGCGCGCACCTCAGCAGCGCAGGCATCGCGCACCTCGTCGGTCGTAGCGCGGATGTCGAGGCTGAACTTGCAACGCCCGGGCACGACATTGATCGACCCATTGGGCACCTCGAGCATGCCCATCGTGGCGACCAGATGGGCTTGCGCGCTGGCGCGCTTTTCGGCGAACAGCGCCAGCTCGGCCGCCGCAGTGGCGGCATCACGGCGCCTGTCCATCGGCGTCGTCCCGGCATGGCTGGCCATGCCGACGATCTCGCCCACGTAGCGCAAGCTGCCGTTGATCGACGTCACGATGCCCAGCGGCAGGTCGAGCTCGTTCAGAACCGGGCCCTGCTCGATATGCACTTCGACAAAACCGAGGTAATCCGATGGGTCGCGCTGCAGCTTCGGGATGTCTTCGATGCGCAGCCCGGCATGCCGCATGGCTTCGCGCATCGGGATACCGGCGGCGTCCTTCTGGTCCAGCCACGCCATGTCGAATTGACCGGTCAACGCGCCCGATCCCAGGAAAACAGCCTTGTAGCGCTGCCCCTCCTCCTCGGCAAAACCAAGGACCTCCAAGCCGAAAGGCAAGCGCCGGCGCTGGCGGTGCAGTTCGCGAACGCAGGCCATCGGCACCAGGATGCCCAGCCGCCCGTCGTACTTGCCGCCGTTGCGCACCGTGTCGTAATGGCTGCCGGTCAGCAGCCGTTTGCCCTGCAGATCGCTGCCATGGTAGAGCCCCACCACATTGCCGACCGCATCGGTGCTGACCTCGTCAAAACCGCACTCGGCGCTCATCCAATGCGCCAGCTGCTGCGCGCAAGCGCGGTGCGCATCGGTCAGGTAGGTGACGGTGAGCTCGCCGCGCTCGGCATAGCCCGGGTCGCTGTGCAGCGCCAGTTGTTCGGCCCAGTCCCAGACCAGGTTGCCCAGGTCCGGACTGCGGCCGAATTTGTCGTCGAGGCGGATCTCGGCGATACGGTGGATGTTGCGCAGGCATTCGGCCAGCTCAAAGTCTGGGTGGTTGCCGAGTCGCCGCGCAAAGTCCGCAATGACCTCGGCCTTGTTCAGGCCCAGGCCCCTGGGTCCGCGCACCGCCAGGATGAAGGGGAAACCGAACTTGGCGTTGTAGTCGGTGTTGAGCTGCTGGATGCGGTCGAACTCCGCAGGCGTGCAGTCGGTCAGGCCGGCCTTGCTCTGCTCATCGGTCGACTCGGCCGTCAAGGTCTTGCTGACCATGGCCTTGCCGGCGAGCTCGGGGTGGGCGCGGATCAGCGACCGCTGCGCGTCGCAGCCGGCGTCGCGCACCACCGTCGCCAGCACCAGCTTGAGCTGCGCCAGGCTGGCAAAAGGACGCTGCGACGCTGCGCGCTGGGCGATCCAGGGCGAGTGCTCATAACTGCCGTCCAGCAGCGCGACGAATTCATCGGCGGTGCTGGCGTTGATCTGCTCGAGGGTCAGCAATGGGTCACTCCCAGACAAAAGCGGTGGCGGGGTCGAACGGGTGCACGGCCTTCCAATGGCGCGCGATGTCGACGCGTCGCGACACCCAGACGCGGTCGTGCGCCTGCACATGGTCGAGAAATCGCTGCAAGGCCCGCATCCGGCCGGGGCGGCCTAGCAATCGGCAGTGCATGCCGATGCTCATCATCGACGGCCGCTCGTCGCCCTCGGCATAGTGGACGTCGAAGGCATCGCGAAGGTACTGGAAGAACTCGTCGCCATGCGAGTAACCCTGAGGCAGCGCGAAGCGCATGTCGTTGGCGTCCAGCGTGTAGGGCACGACCAGATGTGGCGCCAGTTCACCACCGGTCTTTCGCACTTGCAGCCAAAACGGCAGGTCGTCGCCGTAGTGGTCGCTGTCGTACTCGAAGCCGCCGAAATCGGCCACCAGGCGTCGGGTATTCGGGCTGTCGCGACCGGTGTACCAGCCCAGCGGCCGCTCACCGGTCAAAGCCTGGATGCGCGCCATCGCGATCGCCATGTGTTCGCGCTCGGTGGCCTCGTCCAGGCCCTGGTAGCTGATCCAGCGCCAGCCGTGGCAGGCGATCTCGTGGCCCAGTTCCTTGAACGCAGCGGCGACATCGGGGCAGCGCTCGAGCGCCATGCCGACGCCGAACACGGTCAGCGGCAGCGAACGGCGCTCGAATTCACGCAGGATTCGCCAGACGCCGACGCGCGAGCCGTATTCGTAAATGCTCTCCATGCTGAGGTGCCGGGCCGGAAAAGCCGGCGGGCTGAACATCTCGGACAGAAACTGCTCGCTGCCGGCATCGCCGTGCAGCACCGAGTTCTCGCCGCCCTCCTCGTAGTTCAGCACGAATTGCAGCGCGACGCGTGCGTTGCCGGGCCAATTCGCCAACGGCGGGTGCCGGCCATGGCCGCGCAGGTCGCGGGGGTAGTTCGCAGTTGATTCGGTGCGCTTGGTCATGGTGGTTCAGCCTTGGGGGCGCAGTGCGGCAAAGAGGTCAGTGCTGTGCGGGCCGAGCCGCAGGTTGTGCTCGACCGCGAAGATATGGTGCTCCATCAGCCTGGCGGCCGCGCGCGCGTCGCGCTTTTCCAGCGCGTCGACGATCAGCACATGCTCTTGTTGCGATTGAGCCGCCGAATGCGAGGACTGGTACATCAGTGCGATCAACGACGAACGGCTCAGCAGGTCGGACAGCAGCTGGGCCAGCACCTCGTTGCCCAGCATGCGCGCGAGCACGACGTGGAAATCGGCCAGCAGTCTGGTCCGGCCAGGAACGTCGGTGCGCGACAAGGCCGCGACCTCGTCGCGCAGATGGGCGCGCAGCCCGACGATCTGCGAGTCGGTGATGCGCGCGCAAAGCTGCCGCGCCAGCGCGCCTTCCAGCATCGCCCGTACCTGGAAGACCTGCTTGGCCTCGTCGACGCTGGGCACCGCGACGCTGGCGCCGCGCGCAGGCTCCAGCGTGACCAGGCGATCGCGGCTGAGCTGATGGAGCGCCTGGCGAACCAGCGTGCGTGAGACCTCGAAGATGTCGGCGATCTTCTGCTCGGACAGTTTGGTGCCGGGCATCAACCGGCGCTCGACAATCGCAGCGGTGATCGACCCGACGATGCGTTCGGTGGCGCCCGCAGGCACGGGCTTGACGGCGTCAGGCGCGATTCTGAGCGGCATTCGGATTCTGACCATGTCTAGGTTTTACCGCAAATTGAAAGCGAGTGTATACACTTTAAGCCATCTCTCCAGCCAAGCTGTGGTCACAGGAATCCGCTGCAGCGCAAGCCACGTCACCTGGCAACAAGACACCAAAGGACACCCATGGGACACCTGAGCACGCATGTACTCGACACGATGAACGGTTGCCCCGCAGCCGGCATGGAGGTCAGGCTGCAACGCATCGAGGGCGAACTCGCCGTGATGCTGAAAGCCTTCACGCTCAATGCCGACGGCCGAAACGACGGCGGTGCACTGCTAGACGCGCAGTCCATGGCGGTTGGATGTTATCGGCTGATCTTCTCGGTCGCACCCTACTTCCGGGCGCGCGGTGTGACATTGCCAGAACCCGCCTTCCTCGACCAAGTCCAGGTCGATTTCGGCATCGCCGACGCAGCCGGTCGTTACCACGTGCCGCTGCTGGTTTCGCCCTGGGCTTATTCGACCTACCGGGGCTCGTAGCGGCTCAGCGGCGTCACGGCAGGCCGGGCCTGCACAGATAATCACTGCATACACTTTATCCATGTCGCCGCGGAGCCCCGAGGTCAGCGCCAGCAGCTTGACTTTCGGGTTCGCGACACCTGCTTCTCACAGAGCCCGCTGTGGTGAGAGCAAGGCGCGCTGCGCCATTCTCGACCCTTTGGAGATGCTGTCTTGGACGCTTACCTGCTCGACTGGGCAAACCTGCTGTTGCGCTGGGCCCATGTCATCGTCGCGATCGCATGGATCGGCTCGTCCTTCTATTTCGTCTTCCTCGACAACAGCCTGACACCGCCCGACGACCCGGTGCTCAAGGACAAAGGCGTTGGCGGCGAGCTCTGGGCCGTGCATGGCGGCGGCTTTTATCACCCCCAGAAGTACCTGGTCGCGCCGAAAAAACTGCCCGAGCAACTGCACTGGTTCTACTGGGAGAGCTACTCGACCTGGTTGACCGGATTCGCGTTGTTCACAGTGATGTACCTGTTCAACGCCGGCACCTTCTTGATCGACAAGAGCGTGCACGACTGGTCGCCGGCAGCGGCCATCGCCACGTCACTGGGCTTTCTGGTCTTGTGCTGGCTGGCCTACGACGTGCTGTGCCGCGTCTTCGGCCAGAAGAAGAATGGCGATCTGATCGTCGGCGCCACGGTGCTGGCTCTCGTGGTCTTCGCTTCCTGGCTGGCCTGCCAGCTGTTTGCCGGGCGCGCCGCCTTCTTGCTGGTCGGCGCGATGCTCGCCACGACGATGAGCGCCAACGTGTTCTTCTGGATCATCCCGGGCCAGCGCAAGGTGGTGGACCAGCTCAAAGCCGGCCTGCCGGTGGATGCCATCCATGGCTGGCGCGCCAAGCAGCGCAGCGTGCACAACACCTATTTCACGCTGCCCGTGCTGGTCGCGATGCTGTCGAACCACTACGGCTGGTTGAGCTCAGGCCCGCACAACTGGATCGTGCTGGTGCTGCTGATGCTGGCCGGCGCATTGATCCGCCACAGCTTCGTCGCGCGCCACAAGGCCCTGGTGCAGGGCCGGCGAGTGCCTTGGGAGCAAGCAGCTGCCGGCGTCGTGGTACTGCTGGGCCTGGCCATCTGGCTCGCGCCGCCGCCGCCCAAAGCCGAGTCGCGGCAGGCCGCACCGGTCAGCTTTGCCGCCGTCCAGGCGGTGATCGACCAACGCTGCGTGCCTTGCCACAACGCGCAGTTGCAGAACAAGGGCGTCGCGTTGCACAGCCCGGAACTGATCAAGCAAAACGCGCAGGCGCTCTACCAACAGGCCTCGGTGCTCAAGCTGATGCCCATGAACAACGCGACCCAGATCACCGAGGACGAACGAAACCTGCTCAAACGCTGGTTCGACGCCGGCGCGCCGCTGAACTGATGGCGACGCGGCGCGGCGGCTCATGCGAGCAGCTAACGCTATGCTGCCGCGCTGACCTGGAACCCAACCGATGAGCTCCGAGACCCTGTTCGCGCTAGACCTGCAAGCCCTGCGCTACCGCTGGCCTGGCGCGAGCGCCGACACGCTGGTGCTGGACTCGCTGCGGCTGGCACCTGGCGACAAGGTCTTTCTGCGCGGGCCCAGCGGCTGCGGCAAGAGCACGCTGTTGTCGCTGGCCGCAGGCGTGCTGCTGCCGCAGGCCGGCCAGGTTCGGCTGCTCGGCCAGGACTGGGCTGGGCTGCGCCGCGGCGCGCGCGACCGCTGGCGCGCCGACCACCTGGGCTATATCTTCCAGCAGTTCAACCTGCTGCCTTATCTGTCGGTGCTCGACAACGTGCGGCTGCCGCTGCGCTTCTCGCGCCGGCGCGCGACGCGCTCGGCAGCCAGCGGGGCTGACAGTGCCGAGATGCTGCTCGAGCGCAGCGGGCTCCCACCGGGTCTGTGGCGGCAGCCCGCTGGCGCGCTGTCGGTGGGCCAGCAGCAGCGGGTGGCCGCAGCGCGCGCGCTGATCGGCGCGCCCGAACTGGTGGTCGCCGACGAGCCGACCTCGGCGCTGGACGAAGATCTGCGTGAGTCCTTCATGGCGCTGCTGCTCGAGCGCTGCAATGCCACCCGCAGCGCGCTGCTGTTCGTCAGCCACGACCTGCGGCTGGCTGCGCGCTTCGACCGCGTCATCGACCTGCCAAGCCTGAACCGCGCTGCGACCGACCTCAACAACGCCGAGGTGTCGCGATGAGCGCGCTGCTGGGCCTGGCCGCGCGAAGCGCCTGGAACCGCCGCTTCGTGCTCGGGCTGGTGTTGCTGTCGATCGCGCTGTCCACGCTGTTGCTGCTGGGCATCGAGCGGCTGCGCCAGGACGTGCGGCAGAACTTCTCGCAAGCAGTCTCGGGCACCGACTTGATCGTCGGCGCGCGCACCGGGCAAGTCGAGCTGTTGCTGAACTCGGTGTTCAGGATTGGCAGCGCGACCCGCAACATCCGCTACACCAGCCTGGAAGCACTGGCCAAGCACCGTGCGGTGGCCTGGGTGCTGCCGCTGTCGCTGGGCGACAGCCACCGCGGCATGGCCGTGCTGGGGACCAGCGTGGACTATTTCCAGCGCTTCCGCCACGGCGAGCGCCAGCCACTGGTGCTGGCCCAGGGCCGGCGCTTCGAAGCGCTGTTCGAGACCGTGATCGGTGCCGAAGTGGCGCGCGCGCTGGGCTACCGGATCGGCCAACAAGTCGTGCTGGCCCACGGCGACGGCGCGATGGAGACCAACGACCACGCCGACAAACCCTTCACCGTGGTCGGCATCCTCGCGCCCACCGGCACGCCGGTGGACCGGACCCTGCACATCAGCCTGCAGGCGGTGGAGGCGATCCATCTCGACTGGGCCGCCGGCGCGCCCTTGCCGGGCCAGGCTGTCAGCGCCACCGCGGCGGCCGAGGCCGACCTCAGGCCGCGCAGTGTCACGGCAGCGTTGATCGGGCTGAAAAGCCGCGCGGCCGTGTTCGCGGTACAGCGCGACATCGCCGCCTTCCAGGACGAGCCGCTGATGGCGATCCTTCCCGGCGTCGCGCTCGACGCGCTGTGGGAGCTGGTCGGGGTCGGCGAGCGCGGCTTGCAGGCGATGAGCGCGCTGGTCGCTGTTGTCAGCCTGGTCGCGCTGGTCGCGGTGATCGCCGCCGGACTGAACGAGCGCCGCCGCGAGCTGGCCATCCTGCGCGCGCTGGGCGCCGGGCCGCGCCAGCTGCTGCTGCTGCTCGCGCTAGAAGGGGGCCTGGTCACTGCGCTGGGCGTGCTGCTGGGCGTGCTGGCCTGCGCTGGCGCAGTGGCCGCGCTGGCGCCCTGGGTGCAATCGCAGTTCGGCATCGGTCTGCGGCTGCAAGCCCCCGGCAGCGCAGAATGGCTTTGGTTGGCCGCGTTGCTGGTCGGCGGCTTTGGCGCCAGCCTGGTGCCGGGCTGGCGCGCTTACCAACTCTCGCTGGCCGACGGCCTGTCACCCCGGATCTGAACCATGCCAAGCCTCAAGCTCTACGCACCCAAGGCCATCGAAGCCGCTGCCGATGGACCGACGCGACGGCGCTGGCTGCAACAGGTCGGCGCAACGCTGCTGACCGGCGCTGCCGCCGCCAGCACGGCCCAGCCGCTGCCCAAGCCCGGACCGGGCGGCTTCACCGAGCTGCGCTGGGACGACCTGGTGCCCAAGGGCTGGGACCCGATGAAGGGCTTGCGCGACCAAGGGATCACCAACCCCGGCAGCCTGATGGACGGCGACCCCAAGACCCAGGCGCTGATGAACCAGATGCGCGAACTCTGGGACAACGCGCCGACCGAGCCCTCGCTGGACGGCACCCGCGTCAAGCTGCCGGGCTACCTCGTGCCGCTGGAAGAAAGCGCTGCCGGCCACACCGAATTCCTGCTGGTGCCTTACTTCGGCGCCTGCATCCACACCCCGCCACCGCCGGCCAACCAGATCGTGCTGGTGGTCCCGGCAAAACCGGTGTCAGGGCTGCGCAGCATGGACACGGTCTGGGTCAGCGGCACGATCAAGACGGTTCGCGGCAACTCGGCGATGGGCAGCACAGGCTACCGGCTCGACGCCAGCCTGGTCGAGCGCTACAAGGCCGCGCCGCGCTGAGCGACTCATTGAAGCCGCACTGGGACTGCACGGCTGTCGCCCAAACCAGGAAACCACAGCGTCGCCAGATCGTCAGAGGGCAGCTCTTTGACCGACAGGCCGTGCCGCAGGTCCCAGCTCGATTCGTACCAACCGCATTCGACCGGCGCATCGGCGCCGGCCAGAAGATCGTCGACAGGCATCGCCTGCATCGTTGGCAGGGGCCGTTCAGCAGTCTGACGGCGCAGCAGAGTCATCAGGTCGGTCATGGCAATCTCCAGGTTGAGCCAGGGCGGCGGGGGTGAAGCCATCTTCCGTGCCTGGGCTTGCCGGCGCCATCACCCGGCGGGTGGAGCGAGGTGGGCCCTCTTTCGTCCCCCCAGCGGCACCCCCCATTCGGGTGGACATCGCCCACCCGGTGGTCTCTGTGTCACGATGATGGGCTGTCGAACGCCAACCACTGCCAAATCCCATGTGTGGACGCTATGTCGTGGCCTATGACCCGCAGACGCTGGTCTCAGCCTTCAGCCTGATCCGCATCCAGCCCTTCGCGCAGCGCTGGAACATCACGCCGCAGTCGGCCGTGCCCGTGGTGTTCGAGACCCGGCCTGACGACGGCGCAGCCGAGCGGGTCTGTGAGCTGATGCGCTGGGGCCTGGTGCCGCACTGGGCCAGCGACACCAGTATCAGCGCCAAACTCAACAATGCGCGCAGCGAGACCTTGGCCGACAAACCCAGCTTCCGCCAGGCCCTGAGACGCAGGCGCTGCATCCTGCCTGCGAGCGGCTTCTACGAATGGCAAGCGATAGCGGGCGGCGACGGCAAGCCCGCCAAGCAGCCCTGGTACATCTGCCCGACCGGCCAGCCCACCGGCCAGCCCTTGTTCGCCTTCGCGGGTCTGTTCGAGGCCTGGCGGGTGCCACCGGCAGCCGTTGGCGAATCCAACGCGGCACCAGACCACCGAAGCACGGCTGAAGGCGACTGGCTGTTGAGCTGCTGCATCGTCACCACCGATGCCAACCCGCTGATGGCGCCTATCCACGACCGGATGCCGCTGATCCTGCCGCCCGAGTCTTGGGCTGCCTGGCTGGCGCGCGGCCAGACCGATGCGGCCGCGCTGGCACCGCTGCTGCAAGCCCAGCCCGACGCCAGCGCGATGCAGGCCTGGCCGGTGGCGCGCGCTGTCGGCCGAGCCAGTGCCGACGGACCCGGGCTGATCGCGCCACTGCCGGCCCAAGCCTGAGCGTCACGGCCGTCGGCTATGCTGCGAACCCAGATGCAACACCGCGCCCTTGCCCTCGCCCTCGCCTTGCTGCTGCTGGTCACGCAGCAGTTCGGCTTGCAGCATCTGCTGTCGCACGACAGCGATGCGGCGTCATGGGTCGCCGCAGGCGCTGCGGCCGACGCAAGCCCTGCCGATGACGGGCAGCCCAGCGATGGCAGCTGTGCGGTCTGCGCAGTTCTGGCGTCGATCGCTTTCGCGGTCTTGCCGGCGCTGCTGCTCTGGCTGGCGACACGGCGGCGCGGCAGCGCGCCGCAACTCCCCGCACGCGAGACGACCGCTGCCCGCTGCAACCCGCATTACCTGGCGCGCGCGCCCCCGGCAGCTCTGCACTGACCTGAAAGCGCAGGCCCTGCGCACGCCCGACGGGCGTGCGCGGCCTGTTCCACCCGTCTGTTGCGAGAGTCCCGAATGACATCCGTTTCCATCGCCGCGACCGCGCGCGGCCCCACCCATGCTGTGGCCGTTCGTGCCCAGTCCCTGCTGACGGCAGCGCTGCTCGCCGCGCTCACCAACCCTGCAATGGCGCAGAGCAGCGACGCCAGCGCAGCCCGCGTCGTGATCACCGGCAACCCCTTGGGCAGCGCGCTGTCCCAGCCCAGCGAATTGCTCACGGGCGACGCACTCGCGGTTCGACGCGCCGGCACGCTGGGCGAAACCCTCAGCGGCTTGGCCGGCGTGTCGGCCAGCGGCTTCGGCCCGCAATCGAGCCGACCGGTGATCCGCGGCCTGGACGGCGACCGCATCCGCCTGCTCGACAACGGCGGCGCATCGGCCGACGCGTCCAACCTCAGCTTCGATCATGCGGTGGCAGTCGACCCTTTGGTCGTCGAGCGCATCGAGGTGCTGCGCGGCCCGGCGGCGCTGCTGTACGGCGGCAACGCCACCGGCGGCGTCGTCAACACGATCGACAACCGGATCCCGCGCGCCCCGCTCAGCGGCTTGGGCGGCCGGGCCGAGTTGCGGCTCGGCGGCGCCGCCGCCGAACGTGCCAGCTCGGCACTGGTCGAAGGCGGCCAGAACGGCTTGAACTGGCATGTCGACGCCGCCCAGCGCCACAGCGCCGACCTGCGAACGCCGCGCTTCACGCCGCGCTCAGACGGCCCCGCCGGTCCGCCCACCAACCGCATCGCCAACAGCGCCGGCGACAGCCGCTCGGCAGCGCTGGGGGGCTCCTGGGCCGACTCGCGGGGCTTCGTCGGCATCGCGATCGACGGCTACCGCAACGACTACGGCGTCACCGTCGAGCCCGACGTGACGATCAAGATGCAGCGCGAGCGCGCCCAGCTCGCCGGCGAGCGGCGCGGCCTGGCTGGGCCGCTAGCGGAATTGAGCTTCCAAGCCAGCCAGACCCGCTACCAGCACCAGGAAATCGAGGGCAGCGGCGCGGTCGGCACCCGCTTCAACAGCCAGGGTACCGAGCTGCGGCTGCAAGCCAAGCAGGCTGCGCGGCCCGCGCTGGGCGGCACCTGGCGCGGCGTTGTCGGGTTGCAACTCGAGCAGCTGGACTTCTCGGCGCTAGGTGAAGAGGCCTTCGTCCCGACCACGCAAACCCGATCGAGTGGGCTGTTCACACTGCAAGAACTGGCGATCGGCGCGCTGACTGGATCGGCAGGCGCCAGGCTCGAGCAGGCGCGGGTTCGGTCGGAAGGCGATGCAGCCGAACCAGATTCACCTCGTTTTGGCGCCGCAACGCAGCGCAACTTCAAGCCGCACAGCCTGTCGCTGGGCCTGGTGGCCAAGCTGGGCGCGGGCTGGCAAGCCAGCGCGACGCTGGGCAGCACCGAGCGCGCGCCGGCCTATTACGAGCTCTATGCTGACGGGCTGCACCTGGCCACGGGCGCTTACGAGCGCGGCGACCCGGGCCTGCTGCTCGAACGCAGTCGACACCTGGAGCTGGGGCTGCAGTGGCAGCAAGGTGCGAGCAAGCTGCACGCCGCGCTGTTCGCCACCCGCTTTGCCAACTACATCGCGCTCGCAGCCACCGGCCTGCAGATCGCGGTCGAAGCCGGCGCGGCAGACACAAGACCCGAGTACCGGTTCATCGGCGTGCCGGCTGCGCTGCATGGGTTTGAAGTCGAGGCCAGGCACAGGCTGTTGAGCAGCCCCTGGCAGCTTGATGCCAGCGCCGGCCTGGACCTGGTGCGCGGCAGCAACAGCGCCACCGGCGAGCCGCTGCCGCGCATCGCGCCGATGCGGCTGCAACTCGGACTCGATGCGGCGCAGGGGTCCTGGCGCGCAGGGGTGGCGCTGAAGTCTGTCGCAAGCCAGGACCGGGTGCCGACCGAGGACATCGCCACCGCCGGCGCCACGCTGGTCGACCTCTGGGCCAGCTGGCACCAGCGCTGGGGCGACACCGACGCGGTCTGGAGCTTGAAGCTGGCCAACCTGGGCAACGCGCTGGCCTACAACGCCACAGCGCTGCGCAGTGCGCGCGAGCTGTCGCCGGCAGGCGGGCGCGCGCTGACTGCCGGCCTGCGCTTGAGCTTCTGACCGTGCGGCCACGCGCTGGCCGCAGCCCACAAAGCCAGTCGTTCAGGCTGGCGCCAGCTTGGCCTCGACCGCCCGCGCGAAGAAAGCGGCCCCCAGCGGCAGCGCACGGTCGTTGAAGTCGTAGGCCGGGTTGTGCACCTCGCAACCCCCTTCTGCCAAGCCGTTGCCGATGTTCAGGTAGCAGCCCGGCACCTGTTCCAGCATGAAGGAGAAGTCTTCCGAGGCCATGATCAGCGGCGGGTTGCGCTCGACCTTGTCCTGGCCCACCAGTTCGCCGCAGATACGCGCTGCGAACTCAGCCTCGGCGGGGTTGTTCACCGTCGGCGAGAACAGCAAGCGGAAGTCGACCTCGGCCGTGGCACCGAAGGCCGCGGCGGTGTTCTCCGCCACCCGCTTCATGTTGCGCTCCACCAGTTGCATCACCTCGCTCGAGAAGGCCCGCACGGTGCCGCCCAGTTCGGCGGTCTGCGGGATCACGTTGTAGGCGTCGCCAGCATGGATGCGCGTCACCGACAGCACGGCGGTGTCGACCGGCGCGACGTTGCGCGAGACGATGCTCTGCAGCGTCACCGCGATCTGGGCAGCGACCAAGGCGGCGTCGACGCTGGTCTCGGGCCGCGCGCCATGGGCGCCATTGCCAGTGACCCGGATGTCGAAGAAGGCACCGCCAGCCATCATCGGTCCGGAGCGCACCGCGAAGCGACCGATGTCCAGGCTGGGCCGGTTGTGCATGCCGAAAACAGCTTGGCACGGAAAGCGGTCGAACAACCCGTCGTCGATCATCGCGCGCGCGCCGCCCAGACCTTCTTCGGCGGGCTGGAAGATGAAGTTCACCACGCCATCGAAGCGCCGGGTGGATGCCAGGTAACGCGCCGCGCCGAGCAGCATCGCGGTGTGGCCGTCGTGGCCACAGGCGTGCATCACACCCTTGTTGACCGAGCAATGGCCGAAGCGGTTGACCTCGAGAATGGGCAGCGCGTCCATGTCAGCACGCAGGCCGACGCTGCGCCCGCTCTTGCCCGCGCGCAACACGCCGACGACACCGGTGCGGCCAACACCGCGGTGCACCTCGTCAAAGCCGAAGGCCTCGAGTTTGGCCGCCACCAGACCGGCGGTGCGATTTTCCTGGAAGCCGAGTTCCGGGTGGGCGTGGATGTCCTGCCGCCAGGCAGTCATCTCGGCGTGCAGCGGGGCGAGCAGTTCGGAAGTGGACATGGCTGGGCAAGGTGCAGTGGCGGGAAACACATGCTACCCGTCAGCTCTCGCTGGCGCTCCAGCAGGCCGCGAGGCTGTCCGCCGACCCCTTGCCGTGGTGAACGACTCTTGTTCGGCGGGCGTGCTGTGGCCGAGGGCTAGCTCGCCGCCGATCGCTCGCGGATGCCCTCAAGAATCGGCATCAGGTAGCGCTTGAAGGCCACCGGGTCCTCGCTCATCGGGAAATGACCCAGACCTTCCATCCGGGTCCAGGTTGCGCCCTTGATCTGGTCGGCCAGCGCCTTGCCAGCCGCGACATGGCCAGACCAGTCGTAGTCGCCGTTGAGGATGTGCACCTCCACCTTGCCGGTGTCGATGTTCGCAGCCGTTCCTGAGACGTCGTGCTCAAGCGTGTAGTAGTTCAGGTCGCCCTTGAACACGGGCGGCGCACCTTGGCCATAACACCAGACGGTTTCGCGGCACAGTGGCTCAGGAGCGGTTGGCGAACACAGCGTGAGCATCATCGCCGACTTGGCTTCGTTCGAAATCCTGGGGTGCGAGAGATAGCGCAGGCGCTCGACCGTGCCGCCGGTCTTGGCGCTCGCCTCGACACCGATGACGGCGCGAAATTTCTCTGGATAGTGCAGCGCCAGATCAGGGGCAAGATGCCCACCCATCGAGCATCCCATGTAGATCGGCCGGTCGAGTTCGAGCTCGTCAGACAGCGTCACCACAAATTTCATGAACCACGACTGGGTCAGCTTGTACTCTGTCTCCCAGTAACGCTGCGATAGCGGCGGCAGCGATTTGCCGTGGTAGGGCAGGTCATAGGCGATCAGACGAAAGTGGCGGGTGATCTCGGGGTCTTCGAGCAGATGACGCCACTGGCGCCCGTCCGAACCGGCCGTGTGCTGGAGCAAGATCGGAATGCCCTGACCCGCCTGTTCGATGAAAACTCGGTATTCCACGCCCTCTACAGGGAAGTAAGCGTACCTGGCCTCGATGTCGGCGAAACGTGCCATAGGACTCTTTCGGTCGGTTCAGGAACGCGCTGGGTTGGCGCAACGGCGCATGATCGCCAAGATCCGGCTGATCGCGGCATAGTAGGCATAGAGCGACTCAAGGTCACCGCCGCAGGTGAAACCATGAAACACCTGCGCCGGCAGGAAGTCTTGGTAGTAGGGCGGCGGCACTTGCTTCAGGATTTCCCGCCAGGCCTCGGTCGGTCCGCCGATCAGAATCGTGTAGGCGAAGGACGCGTCGGGGCGTCGCTCGAAACGGACGACGCGGCCCTCTTCGACACGCAGCGAATAATTGTCCGTCCCGACGAAAAACCGGATTTCGGCGTTCCAGTAGCGGGCCACCAACGCCCATTCCGGATCAGCAGCGAGACCCTCGCGAATGGCGTCGACCGGCAGTGTCAAGGAGGCTTGCATTTTTTCCTTCGCCAGCCGGTCAGTCGCCCTTGAAGCCGGACGCCTTGACCACCGGCCCCCAACGTTCGGTGTCGCGCTTCATGAGGGCCACCAGATCGGCAGCGCTGCCGCCGGTAGGCTCCAGGCCGAGCTTGGCGAAACGCTCTTTGACCTCGGGCGCCTCCAGCGCCTTGTTGATCGCCGCGTTGAGCTGCCGCAAGGTGGCCGCGCTCGTCTTCGCGGGGGCGTAGACGGCGAACCAGCTAGCCCCTTCGACGCCCTTCAAGCCGGCTTCAGCAAAAGTCGGCACGTCGGGCAGCAGCGGGCTGCGAGCAGCACCCGAGGTCGCCAGGATGCGGGTCTTGCCGCCGCGGTGCATCTCGATCTGGTCGACCAGCGTGTCGATGCCCGAGTTGACCTGGTTACCGACCAGCGCGTTCATCAACGGGCCGCCACCGTTAAAAGGCACATGGACGAGGTCGATCCCGGCACCGCGCGAGATCATCACACCGAAGAAGTGCGGCAGGCTGCCCGGCGCGGGACTGCCGAAATTGGCCTGCGCCGCATTGGCCTTGAACCAGGCCACCAGGTCCTGCACGCTCTTCGCCGGGTGGCCGGCGTTGACAGAGAGGCCGAACTGGAAGTTGGCGACATGCGCCACCGGCGCGAAATCGGCCAAGGGGTCGTAGGACAGCTTGCTGAAGACCAAGGGCGCGAGCACCGGCACGACGATCGGCGCGAGCATCAAGGTGCTGCCATCAGGCGCTGCGTCCTTGAGCATCGTCGCCGCAATGCGGCCGCCGGCGCCCGGCTTGTTCTCGACAACGACGTTGTGCTTGAGCTCGGCGGCAAGCCGTTCGGCGATCAGCCGCGCAGCGATGTCGGCCGAACCGCCTGGCGCAAAGCCTACGAGCAAGCGCACGGGCTTGTCGACCTGCGCTTGGGCCAGCATCGCGGCCACGAACAACGCCGCGCCAATGACGGCTTGTTTGATCAGTTGATTCATCAATCGCTCCAAAAGCCAAGAACAGGAATCCCGCCGCCATCATGCCAACTGCCGGCGCCCAGTCTGGGGTGAATACCCCGAGGCGCACAGCCCGGGTGCCCGGCGTTGCGCCACGATTGGCAACCGCAGGCGCAGGCCTTTGCCAAGACCTCCAGCAGCCAGCCCGGGCATACTGCGCGCATGAAAATGGACGCTTGGCGGCGAGAGCCGTCTTCCTACACGCTGCAAGGCGAGTTGATGCCTCGCTACACCGACGTCGACCTCTGGCAGCACCTCAACAACGCTGCGCTGATCTCGATGCACGGCGAGAACTGCCAGCGCTGGCTGCGCGGCGTCTTCGGTGCCCGCGTCTGGCGCCAGGCCAAACCGGCCATCGCCACCTTGGCCTGTGCGACGGATTTCCTGGCCGAAGGGCAATACCCCGAGCCCTTGGCCACCGGTACCCGCTTGCTGGGATTCGATGCGGAGAGCTTCCGGCTGGGGTCGGCGCTGTTTCAGAACGGGTCCTGCATCGGTCTGCACGAGGCGACGCTGGCGGTCTGGGACAAAGGCCGGCCATTGGCATTACCCGCAGCGGTGATCGACGCGCTGCACGCCGCCGCCGCACAGCAGGACGGGCTCCCGGCCTTGGACCGCGCGGCGCCCGCATCGCCCGTGCCTGGGCCGGCGCCGACGATCGGCGACTTGCCTTGGCGAATGGCGCTGAGCTCGCGCTTCTCTGACAGCGATGCGCGAAGCCAGACCAGTGACGCCAGCATCGCGCGCTACGCCGAACAGACACGGGTCGAGTTCCTGACAGAGGCTTTCGGCGACATGCGTCGGACCTCGACCACCGGCTTCATCGTCGGCCATGTGGCCGCGCGCTGGCTCGAGCGCAGTCGACCGGCCGCCGAATGGCAAACCGGTTGCGGTGTCACCCGCCTAGGCGAGCGCTCGATCACCGTGCGCGGCGCGCTGTTCGACGGCGAGGTCTGCCATGCGGTCTACGACACGGTGATGGTCGTGATCGACCGCGAAACACGCCGCAGCGCCGCACTGCCAGATGACACGCGCGCCTTGCTCGAGACCTATCGTCTGCGCAGCGGCCTGCCGACCGCGAGCCCCGGCTGAGCCTCGCGCCCAGCGACGATCAGCCGCCGCCGAAGGGCCGCACGCCGAACAGCTGTTGGTGGCCCCAGAAAGCCAGCAGCGCCCAGACTGCTGCGCCCAACAGCAACGTCAGGACCGTGGCCAACGCATTGCCGGCCGGGTAGCGCTGCGCGCCGGCCCGGTCACGCTGACGAGCAGCACGAAAATCCAAGGCTGCCCAGACCAGAAAACTGCCGAACAGCAGCGCATCGGCCAGCGTGTTGTTGGCCAGCAAATGCGCCAGCGCCCAGACCTTGACCGACAGCACCATCGGGTGGTGCAGCCTGGCCTTGAAACTGTTGCGCGGCACATAGGCCGCCACCAGCAGCACGATGGCCACCAGCATCAGCAGGCCCGCCAGGTGCCGCGTCCACAGCGGGCTGACCCACAGCACCTGCGGCGCCAAACGGGCCTGGCCGTAGCCCCAGACGATCAGCCCGAAGCCGACCAGCGAGACCACCGTGTACAGCGCTTTCCAGGCCATCGGCCCACGCGCGGCGATCAGCTGGTTGCGCCAGTCCTCGGCGACGATGCGTGCCGAATGCATGCCCAGAAACAGCAGCAAACCCAGAATCAACGCGCCCATGGTGGTGTCCTGTCGTGGAGTTGGGCCCGATTCTGCCCGCGACCCCCGGTCCCCTGCATGACAGGGCCGATGGCCAGCGCGCCGCTATGCTGAAACCATCCTCCAAGCCGACCCCTAGCCGATGACCAACGCCAACCCCGCCCGCCTGATCAAGCACTACTGGGAAGACTTCAGCGCCGGCACGGTACGCGAGTTCGGCCAGATGCCCGTCAGCCGCGAGGCCGTGCTCGAGTTCGCGCGTCAGTTCGACCCGCAACCCTTCCACCTCGACGACGAGGCCGCAGCCGGCTCGCTGTTCGGCCGCCTGTCGGCCAGCGGCTGGCACACCTGCGCGATGGCGATGCGCATGATGTGCGATGACTACCTGCTCGATTCGGCCAGCCTGGGCAGCCCAGGCATAGACCAGCTCAAGTGGCTAAAGCCGGTCTGCCCCGGCGACACGCTGAGCATGCGATTGACGGTGCTCGAAGCCCGGGTGATGAACAGCCGGCCCGGCGTGGGCTTGGTGCGATCGCGGTGGGAGGTGCTCAACCAGCTCCACGAGCCGGTGCTGACGATGGAAGGCTGGGGCATGTTCGGTCGCCGCCCCGCGGCCTGAACCGACGCCCGATCGAGCTCACGGCGCTGGCAGGCGGCCCAGGTGGAGCTGCCACAGCCGCGCCAGATCGGCAGCGCCGTCGGTACCCTGCACCGCAGCAAAACTGCGTTTGGCCTCTTCGAGCTTGCCGGCGCGCCACTGAGCGACACCCAGGTGAAGCCGTGCGTCGTCGGCCCGGCGCAAGCCGCCCTTGGCCATGCCCTGGCTCATCAGCGGCAGCGCGCGGTCGTGGGCGCCAGTGGCCGACAGCGCCAAACCGAGCCCGATGGCGGCGTTGCCGTCCTTGGCCTTGAGCGCCTCGGCCTCGCCATCGGCCAGACCGGCGCGGTCTTGTGCGGCGGCCTTGGTGGCCGCCTCGAGCAGCTTGCGGTCGGCCGCAGCGTTGCCGTCCTTGCCTAGCAGTCCGCTCGCAAAGCCCTCGTGGAGCAGGCCCTGGGCCTCCGCCGGCAAACCGGCTTGCTGCGCCCGGTAAGCCATATCGCCGAGCTCGTCCGCCGCCAACGCGGCGCCGGTGGCCCGGCGCAATCGGTAGACATCGAGCTGAAGCCGCTCCTGCGCAAAACCGTCGCGACGCGCCAGGCGCGAGATCAGCTCGGCCCAGTACTCAGGCTTGCCGGTCGTCCCCGCCAACTTTTCCAATGTGCCGATGTAGGCCGGCATGTCCTTCAAAGCGCTCTGGCTGGCAGCCAGCAAGCGCAGCACCGCCTCAGGGCTCGCGCGTTTGGCGACATCGTCAGCCGCGAGCTGTGGCGCGAGTTCACGCAACACCCCGGCATGGTCACCCAGCACGCTGAGCACCTGCGGGTAGAGCCTGCGCATCTCGGCGCTGCTGCCGCCGTCGGCCAGATAGGCCTTCATCCGGCTTGCCGCCCGCGCATATTCCTTTTGCTGGAGCAGCAGCTTGACGGTGGTCTCGGCGATCAACAGCCGCTCGGTCGCGGGCAGCAACGGCGACTCGATGATGGACTCGAACAGGACGACCGCGGTGTTCAGGTCACCGGCACCGAAGGACGCAGGCGCCTTGAGCCGCAGGATGATGTAGCGCTCATAAGGCGACAGCGCTGGCATCGCTTCGGCCGCGGCCACCCGGGACAACGCGTCCTTGAAGTTGCCGGCCTTGAGCGCGTCTTGAGCTGCCTGCAGCAGTTTGCCGACTTCGGCGCTCAAGCTCGGGGTTGAGGCCGCGCCGGCGGGCGCGCTGGCCGCAGTCTGGGCGAACGCACAGGCCGAGGCGAGGGTCAACAGGCCTGCGAGCGCCAGCTGGCGCCACAGCGACCCGCTCGGCGGGCGCCGACCAGCGCGACAAAGAGAGATCAGGGGGGAATGGCTGTTCACGGCGGGCCCAATGAGCGAAGCCGCGAGTGTAGCCAGCCGCCAAGCCTGCCCTGCAACGGGTCGGCCCAGACGCAAAAACGGCGGCCAAGGCCGCCGTTGTCTAAGCCTCTCAAGCAAATGTGGCTTTGCCGCTTTGCTTGATCCCCACGGGGGGGGGGGCCGGCTTCGGCCGGCCTTGGGGCGCTCAGGCGCGGCTCACCGCACCGGCGTGATGCCGGCGATCGCCCACTCGCTCTTGCCATCGGCCGGGCGCACCAAATGCCACAGCTCGTTGAAGGGCTCGGCACCCGCATCGACCGCCTCACGGATCAGGCCGTAGAAGCGCACCGTGACGATGTCGATGCCGTTCTCGAACACGGCCTCAAGCACCTGGGCGTCGATCTGCACCACATCGGTCTGCTGCTTGGCGCTGCCGCGCTCCAGCAGGTCCGTGCGCAGTGAGGCGAACAACTCGGGCGTGGTGAACTTGCGCAGATCGTCGAGGTTGGCAGCATCGTTGGCAGCCTGCATCCGAATGAAGACCATCTTGGCCAGACGTTCGAAATCAGCCGCCGCCATGCCACCCGGCAACACCGGCGGGCTCGCCAAGGTGCCGACTGCCGCAAGGCTAGGCGCCTGTGGCGCGGTCTCGAGCGCGGTGCGCGGCATCGCCATTGGTTCCGGGTTGGGTGTCGGCTGCCAGTTGGCCGGTGCCGGTGCGCCAGCCCCTGCGAGCTGTGGCCCACCGCGCGAACCCCCCATGCGGCTCATCACGAAACGGATCGCGAAGAAGGCCACGCCCGCCACCAGCACCATCATCAGGATGTTGCCTATCGCCTCGCCCATGCCTGCGCCCATGCCGAGATGGCTGAACAGCGCAGCAATGCCGATGCCTGCGGCCAGACCGGCCAGCGGGCCCATCCAGGACCGCTTGGGCGGAGTCGCTGCAGCGGCTGCGGGGGCTGCGGGGGCGGCCGCCGGCGCAGCGTTTTGAGCCGGTGCGGCAGGTTTGTCCGGCGCGGCGCGCTGCATTCCCGCCGGTTTGCCAGCGCCCAGACGCTTGGCGTAGGCATCAGTGGACGCCACGCTCAGGCTGAGCGCGGCAACAGTCATCGAAATCGCAAACAGCAGTTGTTTCACAGCATTTGTCTCCAGAAAAACAAGGCCTCAGCCCAAGGGTGAAGCGAGGTATGAGTCGGTAGAGGGTAACTCAGTTCCCTGAACAGACTCGCAAAGCTCTTCAGGACGGCCTAAAGTTAACAAATATCAAGCTGCCGGGTGCCGATTCAGTCCGCTCGCGGCGCTTTTTACCAGGTAGCGCGCAGCGCAAGCCGCCAACCCTGTCTTGGGCGCGCGCTGCAGCGCGCACAACAAACTGAACGGCGTGCCGGCAGCGTAGCGGCGCTGCACATCGCGGGTGATGCGCAGCCAGAGCTCGGCCGTGACCTCGGCATCGGCCAGCGCACGGTGGGCTCGGCCCGTGGGCTCGATGCCGTGAAAAGCGACCAGCGTGCCGAGCTTGTGGTTGGTCGCCTCCGGGTAGAGCCGGCGCGACAGCAAAAGCGTACACGCGAACTCGGCGGGGTCGCCCGCCTCGCCGGCGACCCCCGCCAGCGCACGCTCGTGCTGCCAGAAAGCGCGGTCGAAACTGGCGTTGTGCGCCACCACCCCGCAACCCCGGGTGAAAGCGCTGACCTCGCGCATCACCTGGGCCGACGGCGGCGCTGCGGCCAGCATCCGGTTGCTGATGCCGGTGAGCTGCTCGATGAAAACCGGCACCCGCTGGCCGCTGTGCATCAGGCTGGAGAAGCGGTCGACGACGCGGCCGTCACGCACCAGCACGGCTGCGATCTCGGTGGCGCGCGCGCCCAGGGACGGGCTCATACCGGTGGTCTCGAAGTCGATGACGGCGATGGTTTGGGGTTCGTTCATTGCTTCATTTTCCAGGCATGCTGGGTTTACCAGCGCGGGCGCCGGGCGTGCAGCACAAACCAGGCAACCCCGTACCGGGCTCAGGCATCTGGCTGGAGGGCTGACGACCGGCGCAGGTTCAAGCATCATTCGCGGGCTGAAATTCAGGAAAATTCAGGAGCCCCTCATGCCCACCCTCCACGTCAACGGCCAAGCCCGCAGCCACGATGCCGAACCCGACACCCCGCTGCTGTGGGTGTTGCGCGAACAACTCGGCCTGACCGGCACCAAGTACGGCTGCGGCATCGCGCAGTGCGGCGCCTGCACCGTCCACATCGACGGCGTGGCCACCCGCTCCTGCGTGCGCCCGGCATCGACCGTCGGCCCAGATGAGAAAATCGTCACGATCGAGGGCTTGTCGGCCCATGGCGGGCAAGCGCTGCAAAAAGCCTGGGTGCAGCTCGACGTGCCGCAGTGCGGCTTCTGCCAGTCCGGCATGCTGATGGCAGCCGCTGCGCTGCTCAAAGCCAAACCCAAACCCAGCGAAGCCGACATCCGCGAGGCGATGACCAACATCTGCCGCTGCGGCACCTACAACCGGGTGCAGGCGGCGATCCAGATGGCCGCGCAGATGGCCGCGGCCAAGGCTTGAGGAGTCGATGATGATCAAGACGCATCTCACACGCCGCAGTTTCATCGCCACCGGCGCCGCCGGCGGACTGATGCTGAGTTTCCACATGCCATCGGCCATGGCCCAGGCCAGCGCCAACCCCGAGCTCAACTGCTGGGTACTGATACAGCCCGATGACCAAGTGGTGATCCGCATCGCCCGCAGCGAGATGGGCCAGGGCACGCTGACCGGCCTGGCCCAGTTGGTGGCCGAGGAGCTGCAGTGCGACTGGGCCAAAGTCACGACCGAATACCCCACGCCGGGACAGAACCTGGCACGCAAGCGCGTCTGGGGCAATTTCTCGACCGGCGGCAGCCGCGGCATCCGCGAATCACATGACTATGTGCGCAAAGGCGGCGCCGCAGCCCGGATGATGCTGGTGCAGGCCGCCGCCGCCGACTGGGGCGTGCCGGCCACCGAATGCAAGGTCGTCGCCAGCGTGATCACGCACGCCCCCAGCGGCAAGCGCACAACTTACGGCAAGGTCGCCGCGGCCGCGGCGCTGCTCAAGCCTCCGAGCGAAGTAGCTCTGAAAGACCCCAAGGACTGGACGGTCGCCGGCAAACCGCTGCCCCGGCTCGACACCGTGGACAAGACCAACGGCGCCCAGGTCTATGGCATGGACCTGAAGCTTCCCGGCATGCTCAATGCAGCGATCCGAGACTGCCCGGTGGTCGGCGGCAAGGTCAAGCGCTTCGACGCCACGACCATCGCCAAGCGCCCCGGCGTCAAGAAAGTGATGACGGTGGGCGGCAGTGCGGTCGCGGTGGTCGCCGACACCTGGTGGCATGCCAACAGCGCGCTGGCTGCGCTCGAGATCGAGTGGGACGAAGGCCCGAACGCCAAGCTCAGCAGCGCCGACATCGCCGCGATGCTGAAAACCGGACTGGACGCACCCGAAGCCATCGTCGGCGCGCAGGCCGGCACGGCCCGCGAGGCCCTGGCAGGTGCGGCGCGGACGATCGAAGCGGTCTACGCCTACCCTTACCAGAACCACGCGCCGATGGAGGTGATGAACGCGACCGCCAAGATCACTTTGTCGGCGGCCGGGGTGCCCGAGCGCTGCGAGGTCTGGACGCCGACGCAGAACGGCGAGGCGGCGCTCGCCGCCACGGCCGAAGCCTCGGGCCTGCCGATCGCGCAGTGCGAGGTCTACAAGATCCACCTGGGCGGCGGCTTCGGCCGGCGCGGTGCCACCGACTGGGTGCGCCAGGCGGTGGAGATCGCCAAAGCGCTGCCCGGCACACCGGTCAAGCTGATCTGGACCCGTGAAGAAGACATGCAGCACGGCTTCTACCACCCGGTCACACAGTGCAAGCTCAAGGCCGGGCTCGACGACAAAGGCCGGCTGACGGCGCTGCACATGCGAATCTCAGGCCAGTCGATCCTGGCAGGCTTGTTTCCGCAGAACATGCAGAACGGCAAGGATCCGGTCGTTTTCCAGGGCCTGATTCTGGGCGGGGCTGAAGGCTCGCTGGGCTACGCGATCCCCAACCTGCTGGTCGACCACGCGATGCGCAACCCGCCGATACGGCCCGGTTTCTGGCGCGGCGTCAACCTCAACCACAACGCGATCTACCTCGAGTGCTTCATCGACGAGATCGCCCACGCGACCCAGCAAGACCCGCTGGCACTGCGCCGGCAGCTGCTGGCAGCCAGCCCGAAACACCTGGCGGTGCTCGAAGCCGTCGCCAAGCGCGCAGGCTGGGGCCAGCCCGCCGCGCCAGTCAATGGCCAAGCGGTTCACCGAGGCCTGGCCCAGATCATGGGCTTCGGCAGCTATGTCGCAGCCTGTGCCGAGGTCTCGGTCAGCGCCGATGGCGAGCTGACCGTGCACCGTATCGTCGCTGCCACTGACAGCGGCCACGCGGTCAACCCGCAGCAGATCGCAGCCCAGGTCGAAGGCTCATTCGCCTACGGGCTGTCGGCAGCGCTGTACGGCGAGTGCACGGTCGAAAACGGTCGAATCCAGCAGAGCAACTTCCACGACTACCCGGCGATGCGCATGGCCGACATGCCCAAAGTCGAGACCATCGTGATGCCTTCGGGCGGTTTCTGGGGCGGCGTCGGCGAGCCGACGATCGCGGTGGCCGCGCCGGCGGTGCTCAACGCGATCTTCGCCGCCACGGGTCAGCGCATCCGCACGCTGCCGATCAAGAGCCAGAACCTCAAGCGCGCGTGATCCTCGGGCTTCGCACCGCCTTGCTGCTGGGCTTGGCCGGCATCGCCCAGGCCCAGGGCGATGCCACGCGCGGGGCAGCGCTGGCGGCCAACCGCAGCCAAGGCCTGTGCGTGCTGTGCCACGCGCTGCCCGGGCAGCCCACCGCGCTGCAGGGCACGATAGGCCCGGCACTCGACGGCGTGGGCGCTCGCCTCAGCGCTGAGGCGCTGCGGCAGCGCCTGCTCGCGCCAGAACGCTTCAACCCCGACACCGTGATGCCGTCCTACAGCCGAACCGAAAGGCTGCAGCGCGTGGCCCTGGCACAGCAAGGTCGGCCGCTGCTCGCGCCGGACCAGATCGACGACTTGGTGGCCTACCTGGCCAGCTTGAAATGAACACCTTGCCAAGCCTCGGGCGGCGTCCGCTGCTGGCTGCTGCGGCCCTGCTGTGCCTGCAGACCCACCCGGCAAGGGCGGTGTCGGCCACGCCGTCGCTGCAGCAAATGGTCGACCGCTGGGCCGGCGGGCAGCCGGTGCGTGAAGGAAAAGTCAGGCTGGAGATCGCCGAGCTGGTCGAAAACGGCAACGCGGTGCCGATCACGGTGCGGGTGGACAGCCCGATGAGCGCCACCGACCGGGTGCAGGAGATCATCGTCTTCAACGAGCGCAACCCGCAGCGCGACGTGCTGCGCGCGAGCTTCGGCTCCGCCAGCGGCCGGGCCGAGGTCTCGACCCGCATCCGGCTGGCAACCTCGCAGCAGTTGGTCGCGCTGGCCAGGCTGGCCGATGGCAGCCAGTGGTCGCGCCGTGTCGACGTGATCGTCACGCTGGCGGCCTGCATCGAGAGCTGAAACCCATGGCCGAACGCACGCGCAGCTTGATCCACCTGCCCGAGACCTTGCTCAAAGGCCAGCCCTTCGAAGTCCGCGTCACGCTTGGCCACCCGATGGAGAGCGGCCTGCGGCCCGACGGTTTCGGCAAGGTGGTGCCGAGAAGCCTCGTGACCCACTTCGAATGCAAGCTCGACGAGCAAAAGGTCTGCAGCATCGAGCTCTCCCCGGCGATCGCCGCCAACCCCTATCTGTCTTTCTGGGTCCGCGCCGACGCGCCGGGCACGCTGGCCTTCGAGTGGTTGGGCGACAAGGGCTTCGTGCACCGCGAGACAAGGGCTGTCAAGCCGACATGAGCGCCAAGGCTTGGTGCGCGGCAATGTTGCTGTGGGCCGCGCTGGTCCCCACCATGGCAGCACCGGCTGACACCACAGACCCTCGCCGCTCGGGTCTGGACTTCATGAGCCCCGCACTGCAAGCGCTGCAGCGCGACGACAGCCAGAACCCGGCGATGCTCTGGGTCGAGGACGGCGCAGCGCTTTGGCGCACGCCTGCTGGCACCGCCGCCACCTCATGCGCCGACTGCCACGGCGAAGCCCGCCAGTCAATGGCGGGTGTCGCTGCCCGTTATCCGGCCTGGGACGCTGCCGGCGGCCAGCCGATCAACCTGGCAGGCCGCATCATGCGCTGCCGTCAGCGCCACCAACAGGCGTCGACATGGCCCAACGAGCACGCGGACCTGCTGGCGCTGGGCGCCTATGTCGGCCGGCAATCGCGCGGGCTGCCGCTGGCGCCGCCGGACGACGCCAAACTGACGCCGCTGCGCGCCCAAGGCCAGGCGCTTTGGCAGCAGCGGCTGGGACAGCTCAACCTGTCCTGCCAGCACTGCCACGACCAGCGCGCCGGCCAGCGCCTGGGCGGCGCGGCGATCCCGCAAGGACACGCCACTGGCTACCCAACGTACCGGCTGGAATGGCAGGGCTTGGGCAGCCTGCAGCGGCGCTTGCGCGGCTGCGTGGTCGGCGTGCGAGCCGAGCCATTTGCTACCGATGCGCCCGAATGGCTGGCGCTAGAAGCCTACCTAGCGCTGCGGGCCAAGAACATGGCCGTGGAGACCCCGGCCGTCAGACCTTGAGGCCTGATTGGCAAACCCTAAAGCAAGCGGCCGACATTGAGCAGCGTCAGCACCCCCAGCACCGCGAAAATCGCCGCAGCAACGCCGTGCACCAGCGTCATCGACAGCTTGCTGCCGATCCGGTCGCCAAGAAATACGGCAGGCACGTTGGCGATCATCATGCCCAGCGTGGTGCCGGCCACCACCGCCAGCAGGTCGGGGTAGCGCGCCGCCAACGCCACGGTGGCGATCTGGGTCTTGTCGCCCATCTCGGCCAGAAAGAAAGCGACCACCGTGGTGCCGAAGATGCCGAAACGCTGGCGGCCACCGCCGGCCTCTTCGTCGTCGAGCCGGTCCGGAATCATCATCCACACCGCCATCGCGAGGAACGAGCCGCCAATCACCCAGCGCAGCAACTGCGGCCCCATCTGCGCCGCGATCCAGCCGCCCAACCAGCCTGCGGCGGCGTGGTTGGCCAGTGTGGCCACCAGGATGCCGAGGATGATCGGTACAGGCTTGCGAAACCTGGCCGCCAGCAGCAAGGCCAGCAGCTGGGTCTTGTCGCCCATTTCACCCAGGGCGACGATGCCAGTCGAGACGAGGAAGGCTTCCAAACGGTACTTTCTGGTCCAAGACAGACCTGCATTGTCACCGGCTGCGCGTTGTCCACAATGGCGCCGCACAGCTGTTCGGCTTACCGTCGCCAATCCTCTACTCAGCCACCCTGAAAGCACGACGATGCACGATCTCGCCTCAATGCAGCAAATGTTGGAGCCCTTGTTTCCCGGCCTGATGGGGGTGCGCCTGGTCTCTGTCGCGCCCGACCGGGTGGTCGCCGACATGCCGGTGCGACCCGATCTGTGCACCGGCGGCGGCATCCTGCATGGCGGCGCCTACATGGCGTTTGCCGACCACCTCGGCGCGGTCGGCACGGTGCTGAACCTTGGCCCTTGCAAGCGCACCACCACGACCGACTCCAGCACCAAATTCATCGCCGGTGCCAAGGTCGGCAGCACCGTGACCGGCGAGAGCGTGGCCCTGCACCGCGGCCGCACCACCTTGGTCTGGCAGACCATGATCCGCAACGCCGACGGCAAGCTCTGCGCTGTCGTCACCCAGACCCAACTGGTGCTTGACGCACCCACCTGAGCAACAACGCGCTCGCCTAGCTGACCTGGCTGCTTATTGCCCCAGCACCTTGGCCACTGGCGCCGGCCGCAAGCGGTAAGCGTCAGGCAAGCCCGATCCCAGCAGCGGTCGCAGATACAGTCTGAAGGCATCGGTCACATCGGTACCGGCCTCGTTGATGAAAACATCCTCCATCACCCTGGTCTTGCCGGCGACGGCTTCGAGCGGCAGCAAGCTGTAGTCGGCCGAGTAGTAACCGGTGCGCTGGATCGCGACCGAACCGTCGCGGTCGCCCCACATCGCGAACTGAACCGCTTTCTCGCCGACCTCGCGCGCCTCGCGCTGGTCGACATCCGACACGCACCCTATGAAGCTGCGCTGCAAGTAGCCGAAGGTGTCGCCACGCACCCGCTTGATGCCGAGCTTGGCCTTGATCTCCTCGCACAGCAGATCGGCCAGCGCGCCGGTACCCGAGAGTTGGACATTGCCGTGGTCGTCGTGCTCGAGGTCCTTGGCGAGCTGGGCCAGGATCGGCTGGCCGCTCGCATCGTGGATGCCCTCGCTGACGGCGACGACACAGCGCCCGTAGCGGGCATAGACCGCTTTGACATCGGCTAGGAATTTTTCCAGCACAAACACCCGCTCGGGCAGGTAGATCAGGTGCGGGCCGTCGTCCGGAAACTTCTTGCCAAGCGCCGACGCGGCAGTCAGGAAGCCTGCGTGCCGGCCCATCACGACGCCCAGATAAACACCCGGAAGCGCTGCGTTGTCGAGATTAGCGCCGGCGAAGGCCTGGGCCACGAAACGGGCCGCTGAAGGAAAACCCGGCGTGTGGTCGTTGCCGACCAGATCGTTGTCGATGGTCTTCGGGATGTGGATGCTGCGCAGCGGGTAATTCGCCGCACGGGCCTGCTCGCTGACGATGCGCACGGTGTCGGATGAGTCGTTGCCGCCGATGTAGAAGAAGTGACCGATGCCATGGGCTTTGAGCACGTGAAAAATCTTCTGACAATAAGCCAGGTCAGGCTTGTCGCGCGTGCTGCCCAATGCCGACGAAGGCGTGGCAGCGACGAGTTCGAGGTTGTGGCTCGTCTCCTGGGTCAGGTCGACGAAATCCTCGTCGACGATGCCGCGAACGCCGTGGCGTGCACCGTAGACCAGATCGATGCTGCGGTGACGTCTGGCTTCGAGCACCACGCCGACCAGGCTTTGGTTGATCACCGCAGTGGGGCCGCCACCTTGGGCGACGAGTATCTTGTTCAGAGCCATGGCTATTTCCTGGGAATGTGATGAAAGTTATTGGCGCACGTCGCCTGGCTGGCGTCGTCGATGAGTCTGTCAGCGCCGGAAAGACGGATCACGGCGCTCGACCAACCTGAGCATCGCGTCGAAAGCGTCCTGGCCGGCGCCGAAGCGGGGGTCGAAGTTCAGCGAATCGCGAACACAGGCCTCGAGCACCGGCTCGGCAATGGGCCGCAGTCGCCCCATCGCCTGTGCGCTCTGTTGCACCTCACAGGCACGGGTCAGCAACCACATCAGGCCAAACGCATTGGCCAAGCTGAAGCCTATCGTCACCGGCCCGTGATTGCGCAGCAGCAGCACCGGTTTGCCAGCAGCACTGGCCAGAATTCGCCGCCCCTCATCGAGGTGCACGGTGATGCCTTCGAACTCGTGGTATGCCACCTTGCCGTGCAACTGTGCGGCATAAAAGTTGGTGAACGACAAGCCTTCGTCTAGGCAGCACACCGCCATCGTCGGCGTCGTGTGCACATGCATCACGCAATGCGCTTCGGGCATGGCCTGGTGGATCGCGCCATGAAAGGTGAAACCAGCCGGGTTGATCGGCCAGACAGGCTCACCCTCGATGCGGCCGACGATGTTGCCGGCCAAGTCGACCTTGAGCAGGTTCGACGCGCAGACCTCCGAGTAATGCAGGCCAAAGGGGTTGAGCAGAAAGTGACCCGGCTCACCCGGGACTCGCAGCGAGATGTGGTTGTAGATCAGCTCGGTCCAACCCAGATGGTCAAAGATCCGGTAGCAGGCAGCGAGTTGAACGCGCGCGTCCCACTCCGCAGGGGAGACGGCTGCAGGGCGGGGATAGCGATCGACTGGCAAGCTAGAGTTCATGGTGCTGCTCCGGATTGGGCTGTCAAAGTTCTGGCCTGTCAAGGCACAGTGCTGTGGGCAAGTGTTGAACAAGCAGGCAGTTGTCCACAGGCTGGGGCTGAAATCCAAAGTTGTTGTCGGTCTTCAGCCTCGCTCATGGTCACCGGCACACAGGGTTGAGTCGATCTCAAGTGTTTGAAAAAAAACAGAAAAACTGGCTTATCAACAGTTCAGGCTGGGCTCTACTACGACTACCAAGTTAAAAGAAAGACAACACACCCGACTTCGACAGTTCAGCGCCGGAGAAGGGCCCTACGGTCAATGGAATCAACGACTTGAGAGCCGAATTCTGAGATTTTTGTAATGGCACGTTTGTAATGGTAAATACCTACTTTTCACTTTGAATAGTCTTTGTTAGAGTAGTGGC
>CAMCTC010000009.1 GCA_945878355.1 Bordetella parapertussis
TAGCCCCTTGTGAGAGCTAACCCATTGATTTATATGGTCGGGACGGCGGGATTCGAACTCGCGACCCCTTGCACCCCATGCAAGTGCGCTACCAGGCTGCGCTACGCCCCGACTGAGCCTTAGATTATAGGTGGAAACGCCGCCGATTCAGACTGTCAGCAGATTTCGTATCGATAAAAGTTCAGCACGCAATTGCGCGGCGGCCAACTCCGGTCTTTGTGTTGTGGTGCTCGCACCTTCAGGCGCATACGGCGGTGAAACGTCACGGTCCAGCATGTCGCTTTCATTGAACATTGTCGACTGCTCGGTCACAAGCTCATGGACCGCAGCAACGCCGCGACCACCGCCGTTTTCACCCAACTGGTTACGTGCCCCGCTGATGGTGAAGCCCTGCTCATGCAGCAGGTCGCGAATCCGCCGGATCAACAGCACTTCGTGGTGCTGGTAGTAGCGGCGGTTGCCGCGGCGCTTCATCGGCTTGAGCTGGCTGAATTCCTGCTCCCAGTAGCGCAACACATAGGGCTTGACCCCGCACAACTCGCTGACCTCACCGATCGTGAAGTAGCGTTTGGCTGGAATCGCTGGCAGCAAGTTCTCCATGAGGATCAGTGCGCTAAGGATGGGAGCTCAGACTCTACGTCAAGTCTTGCGCAGGCGGGGCGTCGCCCTGAACAATCGCCTTGAGCTTGTGGCTGGCATGGAAGGTCACGACGTTGCGGGCGTTGATCGGGATCGACTCGCCGGTTCGCGGATTTCGACCAGGTCGAGGCGCCTTGCGGCGGATGTTGAAATTGCCAAAACCCGACAGCTTGACATCCTCACCCTGGACCAAGGTGCTGTGAACCAACTCGAAGAATGCTTCGACCATGTCCTTCGATTCGCGCTTGTTCAAACCAAGCCGCTCGAACAACATATCGGCCAGTTCGGCCTTGGTCAGCGTGGGCGTCTCCAGCGACGGCAGTATTGTGCGATCGGTGGCTGTGTCCTCGGTGCTCATATTGTGCTCGATTGAGAGTGAGACGGCATCAGCCGCGAAGCCTGGCACCTTGGGCATGAGCCGCTCGAGCCAAGGCCAAGGCGACCGCTGCGTCGATCTTATCGTCGGTCAATGTAGCACTGGTGTCGAGCAACTCCAGCCGCACGGCCATGCTTCTTTCTCCAGCACCGACATCGGTGCTGGCCTCGGACGGCTTGTAGACGTCGAACAGCGTGGCCGACTGCACCAGGCCGCTGGGGTCTGCGCGCAGCGCATTGATCAAGCCATCGTGGGTGGCAGTTTCCGGCACCACCAACGCCAGATCGCGCCAGGCACTCTGATGCCGCGCGATAGGCTTGAACGCCGGCACAGGCCGCAACAACACGGCTGACAGGTCGAACTCGAACACGACCGGCGCCTGTGGCAATTCGTAGCCTTGGCACCAACGCGGATGGAGTTCGCCGAGCACGCCGACGGAAATCCCATCGACGATCACACGGGCGCTGCGACCCGGGTGTAACGCAGGATGCTGCACGCGCTCGAACACCGGCTTGAGCGGCGCCAGCAAGGCCTCGATATCACCTTTGACGTCATAGAAGTCGACTTCGCTCTCGGCAGTACCCCATTGCGAGGGGACCGCAGCGCCGTAGGCCAAGCCAGCCACGCGCATCGGCTGGGCAATTCCCGCCACCGTGCTGTCACCGGCCAGAACAGTGGCGTCGCGCATCGCAACCCGCCCGAGCTCGAACACCCGCACTCGACCGGTCTTGCGTGCCAAGTTGTGGCGCAGCACCTGGATCAGGCTGCCGATCAGGCTGGACCGCATCGCCGCCAATGGTGCAGCGATTGGGTTCAGCACCATGATCGGGTCGAGGTTGCCATGCAGCTCATGCTCCCAGCGCGTCTCGACAAAGCTGAAGTTGATGGTTTCCTGATAACCCAATGCAGCCAAAGCATGTCGCACCGCGAAGCTGCTGCGCTGGGATTCGAGGCGGATGTGCGGGGTGACCGGCGCCAGCGGCGCGGTATCGGGCAGCTGGTCGTAGCCTATGACCCGTATCACTTCTTCAATCAAGTCTTCCTCGATCGACAGATCGAAGCGCCAACTCGGCGGCGTCACCAGCAAGCGGCCAGGCTGCTGGATGAAGCCCAGACCCAGACGGGTAAAGACCTCGGCACATTGATCTTGCGTGACCGGCATGCCGATCACCTTGGTCGCGCGATCGATGCGCAGCGCAACCGCCGCCCGTTCCGGGACATTGACTTGCTGGTCGTCGACCGGTCCGGCCTCGCCGCCGCAGATCGCGATGATCAGCCCGGTGATGCGCTCGATCTGCTCGACAGTTCGCGCCGGATCCACGCCACGCTCAAAGCGGTGGCCGGCATCGGTGTTGAAGTTGAAGCGGCGCGAACGGCCAGCGACAGCTTCGGGCCACCAGAATGCCGCTTCAACATAGACGTTGCGGGTATCGTCAGACACTGCGGTGGCGTCGCCGCCCATGATGCCGGCCAGCGACTCAACGCCACCAGCGTCAGCGATCACACCGACCCGCGCGTCGAGCTCGACAGTGTTGCCGTTGAGCAGCTTGAGCGTCTCGCCAGCCTTTGCCCAGCGCACCACCAGGTGGTCGTGGATCTTGTCAAGATCGAAGATGTGTGAGGGTTGCCCGAACTCGAACATCACGTAGTTGGAGATGTCCACCAACGCCGTGACCGAGCGCTGGCCGCAGCGTGCCAACCGGTCGACCATCCAGGCAGGCGTCTTGGCTTTGGTGTCGACCTTGCTGACGATGCGGCCCGAGAAGCGGCCACACAGGTCGGGCGCCTCGATCCGGACCAGCAGTCTGGCATCGTGCCGCACCACCACCGGCGCAATTTCGGGTGTCTTCAGCGGCGTGCCTGTGAGCGCCGAGACCTCGCGGGCGATGCCGTAGACACTCAGACCATGCGCCAGATTGGGCGTGAGCTTGAGCGTGAACAAGGTGTCGTCCAGCGCCAGCCATTCACGAAGGTCGGCGCCAAGCTTGGCATCTGGCGCCAGTTCGAGCAGGCCACCGTGGTCTTCGCTGAGCTTGAGCTCGCGCGCCGAGCACAACATGCCTTGGCTTTCGACACCTCGCAGCATGCCGAGCTTGATCTCGAAAGGCTGGGCCTCAGCCACCTGACCTTCGGCTGGCGGTAGTTGCGCGCCGACCAGCGCCAATGGCACCTTGATGCCAACCCTAGCGTTGGGCGCACCACAGACGATTTGTAGCAGTCCAGCCGCCGAATGCGCGCCGGCATCGACCTTGCACACCCGCAAGCGGTCAGCGTTGGGGTGTTGTTCGGCTTCGACGATCTCGCCCACCACCACACCGGTGAATGGCGGCGCTGCGGGCCGCAAGGACTCGACCTCGAGCCCGGCCATCGTCAACAAGTGGGCCAGCTCGGTCGTCGACAGCGGTGGGTTGCAAAACTCGCGCAGCCAGGATTCAGGGAATTGCATGGTCTTGAAGGGAAGTGGTGTCGCGATCGCGGGTTGCGCAGCAGGTTCCTGCGCGCCGTCTCAACGGAACTGCTGCAGAAAGCGCAGGTCGCCGTCGAAGAACAGCCGAAGGTCGTTGACGCCGTAGCGCAGCATCGTCAGTCGATCCGGTCCCATGCCGAAGGCAAAGCCGATGTGGCGCTCGGGGTCGAGGCCGTAGTTGCGCACCACGTTCGGATGGACTTGGCCAGAACCCGCCACCTCCAACCATTGGCCTTTGAGCGGGCCGCTGGCGAACGCGATGTCGATCTCGGCTGAGGGTTCGGTGAAGGGGAAGAACGATGGCCGGAATCTCAGCTGCAGCTCGTCGCTCTCAAAGAACCTGCGGCAAAAGTCGGTGAACACCACCTTCAGGTCCTTGAAGCTGACGTTCTCGCCTATCCACAGGCCTTCGCACTGGTGGAACATCGGCGAATGGGTCGCGTCACTGTCGACCCGGTAGGTGCGGCCTGGCGCAATGACGCGGATCTCAGGCATGGGCTGGCCACTGGCCAACTCGCTAGCGTAACGAGCTGCGTGGGCGCGGGCGTAGCGAACCTGCATCGGCGAGGTGTGTGGCCTGAGATTGAGCCATTGACCTTGCTCGTCTTTCATGTCGACGTAGAAGGTGTCCTGCATTGAGCGCGCGGGGTGGTTCTCGGGGTTGTTCAGCGCCGTGAAGCTCATCCAATCGGTCTCGATCTCGGGGCCTTCGGCGACATCAAAGCCCATCGATCCGAAGATTTCCTCGATACGCTCGATGGTGCGCGACACCGGGTGCAGGCCGCCGACGCCACGCTGGCGGCCCGGCAAGCTGACATCCAGCGCCTCGGCCTTGAGCTGTGCGTCGAGCTGTTCAGCCGCCATCGCCTGGCGCCGAGCAGCGAGTGCCACCTCGATGCGCTGCTTGGTCTGGTTGATCTCGGCGCCGCGAGTCTTCTTCTCGTCGTGCGACAGCGCCGCCAAGCCTTTGAGCAGTTCGGTGACGCGGCCAGACTTGCCCATGAAGCGGGCTTTGGCGTTCTCCAGCTCGGCGGGGGTGGGCGCTGCGGCGAATTCGGCGAGCGCCGCGCTCACCAGTTGATCAAGATCGTTCATGTCGGGGCAGAAACAAAAAAAGGTCGCCCACAGGTGACGACCTTCGAATGCGTTGATCGCTGCCGAACAAAGCACGCTGGCCTTGCTCGGCAACTGCGCCAGCCCTTGCGGACTGACGCGGCACGGATCAAGCGAGCTGGGCCTTCACCTTGGCAACGATGCTGCCGAAAGCGGCCGGATCGTTGACCGCGAGTTCAGCCAACATCTTGCGGTCGATGTCGATCGAGGCCTTCTTCATGCCGGCCATGAACTTGCTGTAGGTTATGCCCAGACCACGCGCTGCGGCGTTGATACGGGCAATCCACAAAGCGCGGAACACGCGCTTGCGGGTACGGCGGTCACGGTAGGCATATTGGCCCGCCTTCATCACCGCCTGTTTGGCGATGCGGAAGACGTTCTTGCGGCGGCCGCGGTAACCCTTGGCCAGAGCCAGGATTTTCTTGTGACGAGCGCGGGCGGTAACACCACGTTTGACGCGAGGCATAGGTAACTCCTTCTTTGTCCGTCAGTGAATCAGAGACCAGCAAACGGCAACATCTGTTTCATGTGACCCATATCGGTCTCATGAACAGTCACCGTGCCACGCAGGTGGCGCTTGTTCTTGGTGGTCTTCTTGGTCAGGATGTGGCGCTTGAACGCCTGGCCCCGTTTGACGGTGCCTCCCGGACGGACGCGGAAACGCTTTTTAGCGCCGCTCTTGGTCTTCATTTTGGGCATGACTGCTCCTTCTAGGTTGCCATCTGCAGGCGGCCGCGACGACTTGTCGTGACACTTGTGGGGCCTGCAGCAGCTTGTTTCACATCGCCGCAGTGACCAAACTGCGGCGCGTGACTTTCAAAAAACGCTCAAAACCGGACTTGCTGACTGCCCTGCCGTTCGGCAGGCCAGCCTCACTGCTTCTTCTTGGGCGCCAACACCATGATCATCTGGCGGCCTTCGAGCTTGGGAAACTGCTCGACCAGTGCCACATCCGACAACTCGTCACGGATGCGCTCCAGCATGCGCATGCCGATGTCCTGGTGCGTGATCTCGCGGCCGCGAAAGCGCAGCGTGATCTTGCCCTTGTCGCCGTCCTCGGAGATAAAACGTCGCAGGTTGCGCATCTTGATGTTGTAGTCGCCATCATCGGTGCCAGGCCGGAATTTGACTTCCTTGACCTCGATGATCTTCTGCTTGGACTTGGCTTCGGCGGCCTTCTTCTGCTCTTGGTACTTGAACTTGCCGTAGTCCATCAGACGGCAGACCGGCGGCTCGGCTGTGGGCGCAATTTCGACCAGATCGACATCTGCCTCGCCGGAGAGCCTAAGCGCCTCCATCAGCGTGACGATGCCCAGGGGCTCGTTGTCAAGGCCGTTCAGACGCACGCTGGGCGCCATGATTTCACGGTTGAGTCGATGCTTGCGCTCTACGTTGGGCGTCCGGCGATCAAGAAAAGTAGCGATGGTGCAAACCCCTTCAAACCATTCCAGGCTCAGACCCCAAGGCAAGCAATGGGTCCAAACCGAACGGCAGCAAAAACAAACATGCGCACCAAAGGATCTGGCTCAGACCTTGAGGGCGATGGCGTCGACGATCTTGCGAATGAAGTCGTCCAGCGGCATCGCGCCAAGGTCGAGATTGCCTCGAGCGCGCACGGCAACAGTCCCGCTTGCCTTCTCCTTGTCGCCTGCGACGAGGATATACGGAACTTTCTGCAACGAATGCTCTCGTATTTTATACGTGATTTTTTCATTGCGCAAATCGATTTGAACCCTAAGCCCTTGTTTTTGCAGCTCTTTCGCGATTTGAGCGACGTATTCGCCCTGCGCATCGGTGATGTTGGCCAAGACCACCTGCACGGGCGCGAGCCAAACTGGCAGCGCGCCAGCGTGTTGTTCGATCAAGATGCCTATGAATCGCTCCAGGCTGCCGACGATGGCGCGGTGCAACATCACCGGGGTGTGGCGGGCACTGTCCTCGCCCACGTACTCGGCGCCAAGCCGCTCGGCCATCGAGAAATCGACCTGCATCGTGCCGCACTGCCATGGCCTGCCGATCGCATCCTTGAGCGTGTACTCGATCTTCGGGCCGTAGAAAGCACCGTCGCCAGGCGCGATCACGAAGTCGCAGCCTGAGCGGCGCAAGCTCTCGATCAGCGCGCTCTCGGCCTTGTCCCAGGTCTCGTCCGAGCCGATGCGCTGGGCCGGTCGGGTCGCGACCTTGTACAGGATGTCGCTGAAGCCGAAGTCGGCGTAGACCTTTTGCAGCAGCGTGGTGTAGGCCACGCATTCATCGAGGATCATGTCCTCGGTGCAAAAAATGTGGCCGTCATCCTGTGTGAAACCACGCACCCGCATGATGCCGTGCAGGCCGCCAGTAGGCTCGTTGCGGTGGCACTGGCCGAACTCACCGTAGCGCAGCGGCAGGTCGCGGTAGCTCTTGATGCCTTGCTTGAAGATCAGGATGTGGCCGGGGCAGTTCATCGGCTTGAGGGCGTAATCACGCTTCTCGCTCTCGGTCGTGAACATGTTGTCGCGGTACTTGTCCCAGTGACCGGTCTTCTCCCACAGCGTGCGGTCCAGCAGTTGCGGACCCTTGACCTCGAGGTAGCCGTTGTCGCGGTAGACCTGGCGCATGTATTGCTCTACGCCTTGCCAGATCGTCCAGCCCTTGGGGTGCCAGAACACCACGCCGGGCGCGTGCTCGTCGATGTGGAACAAGTCCAGGTCCTTGCCCAAGCGTCGGTGGTCGCGTTTTTCAGCCTCCTCGAGCATGCGCAGGTAGGCCGCGAGCTCGTCCTTGCTGGCCCAGGCCGTGCCGTAGATGCGCTGCAGTTGCTCGTTTTTCTGGTCGCCGCGCCAGTACGCGCCAGCCACCTTCATCAGCTTGAAATGCTTGAGCTTGCCGGTGCTGGGCACGTGCGGGCCGCGGCACAAGTCCTCGAAACCGCCCTCGCGGTACAGCGACACATCCTGGTCGGCCGGGATGCTGGCGATGATCTCAGCCTTGTAATGCTCGCCCAGGCTCTTGAAATAAGCCACCGCTTCGTCGCGCGGCAGCACGCGACGCGTGACCGGCTCATCCATCTTGGCCAGCGCTGTCATCCGGGCCTCGATCGCGATCAGATCCTCTGGCGTGAAAGGCCGCTTGCAAGCGAAGTCGTAGTAAAACCCGTTGTCAATCACCGGGCCGATCGTGACCTGCGCCTCGGGAAACAAGTCCTTGACCGCATAGGCCAACAGGTGGGCGGTGGAGTGACGGATCAGCTCCAGCCCGGCAGGATCCTTGTCGGTGATGATGGCCAAAGTCGTGTCGGCGTCGATCGAAAAGCTGGTGTCGACCAGCCGCGCCGAATCGCCCTGCCCCACCCGACCACCCAGCGCCGCCTTGGCCAGGCCGGCGCCGATGGAAGCCGCCACCTCGGCCACGGTGACTGGCTGGGCAAATTCGCGTTTCGAAGCGTCGGGTAGCGTGATCGTGATCATCGGGGGCTCCAGAGGGCGGGCAAGCGTTTCGGGCAACAAAAAAGCGCGGTGGTGACCGCGCTTGGCATGTTCGAAGGGTGGAAAGCGGCGAACAGCGGCAACAACGCGGCCGACTAGGTGTCGGGGGTGAACAAGATAGTTCGCGGTGTCGAAACCATGGTGCCCTGCTTTCGTGCCGGCTGATTGAACGACCTGGGATTGTAGCGGTGCGTCAGGCTTGGCCTCACAAATCGCCCCGTGCGTTGGTCGTCAGAACTTGAGCTGGAGGCTGGCATTGAACGACCGATGCTGACTTCGGCTGTTGTAGTTCGATTGAAGCGCCGGGGACAAGGACAGCGCCGTCGGCTGCAACTCCGTCAGGCTGACATTGGGGTCAGCCAGCAGGTTGTTGGCCGACAGCCTCAGGCTGGTCTGGCGGTCAATCGCCCACAGCGCGTAGGTGTCGAGCGTTCGCACACGGTGCTGGCTCAGACCTTGCTGCTCGGTCTGCTGCACCCGGTAGCTTGGCGTCCAAGCAAGGCTGGCGCCCCAGGTCAATGGCGCCAGCACCTGGTCGAAGCCCGCACTGGCAGACCAAGGCTGTTGTTGTTCAAGGCGGTTGTCGGGGCCGGGCAGACCCTCGACCGAGGAACGGTAGACGCTGAAAGCGCCGCGCAAGCTCAAACCCTTGGGCGCCCAACTGGCGGCCGGCATCAACTCCTCAGCGCGGCCCTTGAGCTCGACCTCCAACCCGGTGCTGCGCGCATGCGCCAGGTTCACCGGCTGAGACAACCAGCGGGGCACGCTGGCCCATGACACGGTTTGCAATGTCACGGCGTTGCGGATCAACCCGCTGATGCTGCGGTGAAATCCACCGATGCTGAGCAAACCACCTTGCGCCAGGTACTGCTCGAGGGCCAGGTCCAGGCCGGTGGCGAGTTCGGGCTGTAGCGCCGGATTGCCGATCCGGTCGGGCCCGATCTGCGGGTTGGGGCCGGTCGCCGGGTAGCTGCTGTTGAGGCCAGGTCGCGACATCAGAGCCGCAAGCTCCGGCGCTTTGTAGCTGCGGGTCAAGCTCGCGCGCAGCAGGTCCTTGCCGCCGGCGCTGAGCTTGTGGTTCAGATGCCAGATCGGCGTGATGACCTGGCTGCTGTTGTTCAGCGTGGCGTCGAGCCCTGCGCTGCGGGTCGAGATTCTCTCGGCCCGCAGGCCAAGATAAGTCGACCAACGCGGTGCGACTTCCCACTCATCCTGGACGTAGACCGCGCGGCGCAAGACCTCTGCCTCGAACAACTGACCGTCAAAGGCGAGCAGTTGCTGCTGACCGTTCTCGACCACGCTGCGCTGCTCGGTGCGGCGGCGCAACTCCATATCCCAGCCCAGCGCCAAGGTGTGGGACTCGCCCAATGGACGGGTCAGCTTGCCCGAACTGCTGAGGCCGCGCTCTCGTGTCTGGCCCTCGGCATCGCGCGCCAAGGTCTTGACGCCGGCGCCGTCCAGTCCGTCGGTGAGGTTGGTGAAGCGGCTGGCGCTGGCTTGGCCACCGGCCTTGACCTCAAGTTTGCTGCCGTCGGCCCAGCGGGTCTGCCACTGCAGGTTGCTGCGCAACATATGCCAGTAGCCACTGTTCTTGGTTTGGTCATCGACACTGATGGGCGGCAGGCCCAGCAGCACCTCGGTGGCCGATTGGCCGCGGCTGTTGTAGCGGTGGTCTTGCGCGAAGGTCTGCCAGTTCAGGCTGTCGAATTCGCCGAGTTTCCAACTCAGGCGCGGCCCGAAATTGAAGCCGCCGCCCCAGTACCTGTCATCGCCGACCACGCGCAGGTTTTGCGGCGAAGCGCCCAAGTCCAGGCTCTGGCGCAGGCCAAGAGTGTCGGCCTGACCGTGCCACTGGTAGATCGACAAGGGCAGCGTGAAACTCAGCGCGCCCAACCGGTCGCCCCAACTGCCATTGGCCGAGACCACCGGGCGCAGCGCGGTGTAGCCCAGCGTGGTTCGCAGCTCACGCTGGCGCTGGCGAGGCGCCTCGCGCAGGATGATGTTGATCGTGCCGGCCACCGCCTGCGCGCTGTGCTCGGCACTAGGGCCGCGGGTGAGTTCGACCCGCTCAACCTGCGAGGGCGACAGGTTGTCCAGCGAGAAACCCGGCGGCGCCGGCTCGCCGTTGATCAGCACCAACGTGTAGCCGGCGCCCAGGCCGCGCAGCTTCGGGCTGCCTGCCTGCATGTTGACGCCAGGCAAGCGCTTGAGCACGTCGCTGACGCTGAGGTCGCCATACTTGTCGAGCTCATCGCGGCCATAAACAGTCTTGGCCACAGGGTCGCGTCGGCGTTGCTCGATGTCGCTGGCGGCCGGGGCGCTGACCTCGACCCGCTGTGGGTCGGCCTGCGCCTTGTCGGCGGGCTGTTCTGCCACGCCCGCTGGAGCGCCGAAGGACTCACTTGCTGCGGCGACCAACGCTGCAACCAAGCCGGCGATACGCGCCGTCCGGGTGCACATGCCGTGAACCTTGCTGCGGCTGGTTCGGGTCGATTTCACCGCAAGGGTTCCGGCTCAGCGCTTGGTCTGCAGCTTGGCGAATGCCGCAGCCATCGCACCGCCGGCTGTCGGCTGGGGTGACGCGCCGCCAGCACGCTCACCGCGCGCGGCAGGCTTGAAGCCGTTGTCGCCCCGACCCTGGCCGCTGGCGCCCGACTTGGCATCGAGCTTCATCGTCAGCGAGATGCGGCCGCGCGCCAGGTCGATCTCGAGCACCTTGACCTTGACGATGTCACCCGTCTTGACGACCTCACGGGCGTCGTTGACAAATTTGTGCGCCAGCTGGCTGACATGGATCAGCCCGTCCTGGTGCACGCCCAGGTCGACAAACGCGCCGAACTGCGCAACGTTGCTGACCGTTCCCTCCAGCACCATGTCGACCGCCAGATCCTTGATCGCCTCGACACCATCGGTCAGGCGAGCGACCTTGAAATCGGGTCGCGGGTCGCGGCCTGGTTTTTCCAGCTCGGCGAACAAGTCCTTGACGGTGATCGCACCAAATCGCTCGTCGGCGAAGGCATCGGGCTTGAGCGCACGGAAAACGTCCGCCTTGCCCATCAACTCGTGGACTGGCCGTTGCAGCTTGTCCAACAGGCGCTGCACCACGGGGTAGGTTTCGGGGTGAACGCCTGTCACGTCGAGGGGATTGTCGCCGCCGCGGATGCGCAGGAAACCGGCTGCCTGCTCGAAGGTCTTGGGCCCCAGGCCTGTGACATCGAGCAGCTGCTGACGGTTGCGGAACGCACCGTTGGCGTCGCGCCAGCGCACGATCGAAGCAGCCACGGTCGCCGACAACCCGGCCACCCGCGCGAGCAACGGCGCCGACGCCGTGTTGAGGTCGACCCCGACTTTGTTGACGCAATCCTCGACCACCGTGCCCAGCATCCGCACCAGCTCAGCCTGGTTGACATCGTGTTGGTACTGGCCCACACCGATGCTTTTGGGGTCGATCTTGACCAGTTCGGCCAAAGGGTCCTGCAAGCGGCGGGCGATCGACACCGCGCCGCGCAGCGTCACGTCGAGGTCGGGCAGCTCCTTGCTGGCGAACTCGCTGGCCGAATAGATCGAGGCGCCCGACTCGCTGACCACGGCTTTCTCGATCTTGCAATCGGGTGCGATCGCGCTCAATCGCTTGATCAGGTCGCCGGCGAGCTTGTCGGTCTCGCGGCTGGCAGTGCCGTTGCCGATCGCGATCAGGTTGACGCCGTGCAGCGCGCAGAGCTTGCCCAGCGCGTGCAGCGATCCCTCCCAATCGCGTTTGGGTTCGTGCGGGAAGACCGCGGTGGTCGCGAGAACTTTGCCGGTGTCGCTGACCACAGCGACCTTCACGCCAGTGCGGATGCCGGGGTCCAGGCCCATCACCACGCGCTTGCCCGCCGGCGCGGCCAGCAGCAGGTCACGCAGGTTCTCAGCGAAGACCTTGATCGCGGTGGCCTCGGCGGCTTCGCGCAAGCGGGTGAACAGGTCACGCTCCAGACTGAGCGAGAGCTTGACCTTCCAGGTCCAGGCCACGGTCTTGCGGATCAACTCGTCGGCCGGCCGCTTGGCATGGCTCCAGCCCAAGTGGATCGCGATCCGGCCTTCGGCCTGTCCTGGCTTGCCGGGCACGGTCTCCTCGTCGAGCGCGAGCTTGGCGTCGAGGACCTCCAGCGTGCGTCCCCGAAACACGGCCAACGCACGGTGCGATGGCACGTTGCGGATCGGCTCGTCGTAGTCGAAGTAGTCCCTGAACTTGGCGTTGTCGGGCTGCTCGCCGTCCTTGCCATCGCACAGCTTGCTGCGCAGCAAGGCCTCGGTCCACAGCCACTCGCGCAGCTTGCCGACCAAGGCGGCGTCTTCGGCCCAGCGCTCTGACAGCAAGTCGCGAACACCGTCGAGCACGGCGAAAGCATCGGCAAAACCAGCGTCGGCCAGCACCTTCGCGCCGCCGGGATAGCCCTCGATCAGCGCGGTGGCCTCGGCCTGCGGGTCCAGCGTCGGGTCGGCAAAGAGCCGGTCGGCCAGCGGCTCCAGACCGGCTTCACGAGCGATCATGCCTTTGGTGCGGCGCTTTTGCTTGTAGGGCAGGTAGAGGTCTTCGAGGTCTTGCTTGGTGGCAGCGCTCAGCACGGCTGCATGCAACTCGGGTGTGAGCTTGCCCTGCTCAGCGATGCTCTTGAGCACTGCTGCGCGGCGGTCCTCGAGCTCACGCAGATAGCCCAGCCTGGCCTCGAGCTCGCGCAGCTGGATGTCGTCCAGGCCGTCGGTGGCCTCCTTGCGGTAGCGGGCGATGAAGGGCACGGTTGCGCCGCCATCGAGCAATTCGACCGCGGCCTCGATCTGGCGCGGCGCGACCTTCAGCTCGGTCGCTATCTGCAGAAGAATCTTGTCCAAATCACCTGGCCCGCAGGCCCTCCCCATCGACGAAGCCGGCGAGTGTGCCACAGCGCCCGCCAAAGCCAGGACTTCCTTCAATCGGGAGAAGCTTGCGGCCAAATATCAGCCGAAACTTCTCGAAAAGTCGGCGCGCTGGCAGGCATACCGGGCGCAGTCGGGCAAGCTCACAGGAAGTGGGTTGACCGCGCCACGTCGATGCCAAGCTCAGGCGGGCGGCACATCTCGACATGCGGGATGTCGTCCTCCAAATACCCCTGCCCCACCGGCATGAACCCGTGCCGGCCGTAAAAGCCCTGCAGATGGGCCTGCGCACTGATACGGATGCCAGTTGGCCCCCAGGCCGCGACGCAGTGCCGCACGCCAAGAGCCACCAGCAGGTCGGCCAGCCCGCTGCCGCGCAGCGCTTTGTCCAGCACCACGCGGCCGATCGAAGGCTCGTCGTACTTGACCCCGGGGTCGACCACCCGCAGGTAAGCGCAAAGCGCGCCCTCCTCATCACGACCCAGCAAGTGGCCGCTGTCGCGGTCCAGCCCATCGGGGTCGAGGAAGGGCCCTTGCTCCAGGATGAAAACCTTGGCGCGCAGCGCAAGCATGTCGTAGACACCGTCTGCGCCGAGTTCGGCAAATCGCTGCCAGGTCCAGGACAGTATTGGCCCCGAGGCGAACCCTTCTGGCAACGGCGCCGAAGGCGTCTCGGGGTGCATCGTCAGACCAGCTTGACCAGTTGCTTGCCGAAGTTCTTGCCCTTGAGCAGCCCCAGGAAGGCCTCGGGCGCTGCGTCCAGACCTTGCGCCACCGTCTCACGGTACTTGATCCGGCCACTCGCGACACCCTCGCCCAGCTCCTTGAGCGCCTCGGGCCAGAACTCCATGTGCTCGCTGACGATGAAGCCTTCGATCTTCATGCGGTTGACCAGGATCAGCTGCGGGGCGGCCATCGGGATCGGCTCGCCGTTGTAGCCGCTGATCATGCCGCAGACGGCGATGCGGCTGAACGGGTTCGCCAACTGCATCACCGCATCGAGGATCAGGCCGCCGACATTCTCGAAATGGCCATCGATGCCTGCTGGGCAGGCTTGTTTCAGCGCTTGCAACAGCGACTTCAGGTCCGGATGGGCCTTGTAGTCGATGCAGGCGTCGAAGCCCAGTTCATCGACCACGTAGCGGCACTTGTCAGCACCGCCGGCGATGCCGACCACACGAGCGCCGCGCGCTTTGGCCAATTGGCCGACCACGCTGCCAACCGCACCGCTGGCGGCTGAGACCACCACCGTCTCGCCGGCCTTGGGATGGATGATCTTGACCAAGCCATACCAGGCCGTGACACCCGGCATGCCCACAGCACCGAGGTAAGCCGACAGTGGAATTCGGCTGGTGTCGACTTTTTGCAGCAAGCCCAGCTGTGCGGCCTCGAACAGCCGGTACAACTGCCAGCCGCCCCCGCCCCTGACGGTGTCGCCGACCTTGAACAGAGGGTTCTTAGACGCCACCACCTCACCCACCGTGCCACCGACCATCACCTCGTTCAAGGCTTGCGGCGCTGCGTAGCTCTTGGCGTCGTTCATACGCCAACGCATGTACGGGTCCAGACTGAGGTAGTGGTTGCGAAGCAGCACCTGGCCGTCGGTGAGGTCGGCGACTGCCGTCTCGACCAGTTTGAAATTGGCGACCTCAGGCTCGCCAGCGGGACGCGATGCCAACAGGATCTGTCGGTTGATCAGCTTGCTCATGGTGGTTCTTTCTGTGGTTCAGTGGAAATGCAATCGGGCTGCCCAGGCCACGTCATCCTGGCGCTTGGGAACGAGATTCAATGGCCGATCACGCAGCTCACGCCGCCGTCGACCACCAGGATCTGCCCGGTGATGTGTTTGCCGGCCTGCGATGCCAACAGCAAGGCTGCGCCCTTCAAGTCGTCGTCATCGCCCAGACGGCCAAGCGGGGCAGCGGCGGCCATCTTGTCGGCGCCAACCGTCTGGATCGTGAATTCGGTCATCTTGCTGGGGAAAAACCCTGGTGCGATGGCGTTGACGTTGATCCCGTGCTCGCCCCATTCGGCTGCCAGCGCCCGGGTGAAGTTGACCACTGCGCCCTTGCTGGTGTTGTAGGCCAGCGTGTCGATGCCTTTGGGATTGCCGCCGAGCCCGGACGTCGACGCGAGGTTGATGATGCGGCCTTGACGTCGCGGGATCATGCACAGCTTGCCAATGGTCTGGCTGAAAACAAACACGCTGCGCAGGTTGAGGTTCATCAGCTTGTCCCAGGCCGCCAACGAGTGGTCTTCGGCTGCCGCACCCCAGGCCGCACCAGCGTTGTTGACCAGGATGTCGACGGGACCGAGTCGTTCGACGGTCTCGGTGCAGACCCGGCGCACCTGCTCGGGGTCTGCAGCGTCGGCGGCGATCCAGCGCGCGTCGATGCCTCGCTGGCTGAGCTCGGCGACAGCCTGCTCCAGATCGGCGGCCTTGCGTGATGTCAGCATCACCTTGGCGCCAGCCTCTCCCAGCGCCTCGGCGATCTGCAGTCCCAGACCGCGCGAGCCACCGGTCACGAGTGCGACGCGACCGCGAAGGTCGAACAATTGTTGGATAGGGGTGCCCATGCTGGCGGATCTTTCAAGGGTAAGGAGAAGACAAGCAACTTCATCGCCATCGGCGCGAACACCTGGGCATCAAGTCCAGCGCGACGAGCGGTCTGGCCCCGGATGGGACCCTGGCGCGCTCGCGCAAGGGCAGAACAAGGTCAGAACCATTCGTCGCGCATCTCGCGACACAGCGGGTTGCGGCTGGCCACCACAGCCAGCCAGGCGTCGATCTTGGGCAGCTCGTAGTCAAAGAAGTAGTGGCAGGCCTGCAGCTTGCCTGGCACGAAGCCAGGGTCCACCACATCCCGACCGACCAAGGCCTGCGCCGCGAGCGCCACGTCCAGCCAGATCCACGCCAGCACCACATGACCGAATGCCTGCAAGTAAGGTGTGGCGTTGGCCAGTGCCTCTTCGGGTGAGCCAGTCGACCAGGCCGACTCGGTGGCAGCGAGCAAGCGCGCGAGCGCAGACTCGAGCTCACTGGCATGGGCCGCAAGCAAGGGCAGCGCCCGCGCGCGATCGATGCTGCGCTCGACCGTCACGACCAGCAGCTTCAGTCCCGAACCGCCGTCGATCACCACCTTGCGGCCCAGCAGGTCCAGCGCCTGGATGCCGTGGGTGCCTTCGTGGATCATGTTCAGCCGGTTGTCTCGCCAGTACTGCTCGACCGGAAAGTCGCGGGTATAGCCATAGCCACCGTGGACCTGGATCGCCAGGCTGTTGGCCTCCAGGCACCACTCGCTGGGCCAGCTCTTGGCAATCGGCGTCAACACCTCCAGCAACATGGCGGCCTGGCGCGCGTCCTCGGGCGGGCCGCTGTGCTGCTCGTCGATCAATCGGGCACAGTAAAGTTCCAGCGCCAGTGCGCCTTCGGCATAGGATTTTTGCGCCAGCAGCATGCGCTTGACATCGGCGTGCTCGATGATCGGCACTTGAGGCGCAGCGGCGTCCTTGCCGCCAGCCGTCATCGGTCTGCCCTGCGGCCGCTGACGGGCGTAGGCCAGCGAGGCCTCGTAGCCGGCCATGCCCAGCATCGTGGCCGCCATGCCAACGCCAATGCGCGCCTCGTTCATCATGTGGAACATGCAGCGCAGGCCTTCGCCTGGCTTGCCCACCAGATAGCCGACAGCACCGGCTTGACCAGCGGGCAGGAACTTGCCCTCACCGAAGTTGAGCAGCGTGTTGGTGGTGCCGCGCCAGCCGAGCTTGTGGTTGAGGCCAGCCAGCGCGACATCGTTGCGCACACCGGTGAGCTGCCCTTGCGCGTCGACCAGCTTCTTGGGGACGATGAACAGCGAGATGCCTCTGACGCCTGGGGTCGTCTTGCCGTCATCGCCGGCGATCTTGGCCAGCACCAAGTGGATGATGTTCTCGGTCAGCTCATGCTCGCCGGCAGAGATCCACATCTTGTTGCCTTTGAGCCGAAAGCGCGGCCCCAGTGGATCAGCAGCGCCCTCGCCGTCTGGCGTCGCGCGGGTGGCCACATCCGACAGGCTTGAGCCGGCCTGAGGTTCGGACAAGCACATCGTGCCCGACCATCGGCCCGAAAACTCGTTGAGTGCGAAGACGCGCTTCTGCGTCTCGCTGCCATGGGCCATCAACAGGTTGGCGTTGCCCACCGACAGCAGGCTGGCATTGATGCTGACCGAAGCCTTCGCAAAGAAAGCGTTGGCCGCGGCCTCCAAGGTGTAGGGCAGCTGCATGCCACCGATCTCGAAATCCTGCGCCGCCGAGAGCATCCCCGAGGCGGCGTAAGCATCACAGGCGTCCTGGGTGGCCTGCGGCAGGATCACCTGCTCGCCGTCAAAGCGCGGCTCTTCGGTGTCGACCAGGCGGTTGAACGGGGCGAATTTGTCGCGGGCGATCTTCTCGCAGGTGTCGAGCACCTGGGCAAAGGTCTCGGACGTGTGGTCGGCAAAGCGCGGTCGCTCCGTCAGGCTGACAACATCCAGCCAGTCGTCCAGCAAGAAATCAAGTGTCGCGCGCATCACGACCTCGCCAACCCGAAGCTCGCCAGCGCAGCTTGGGCGATCGGCGCACCCCATTCAGGCACGAAATGGCCGGCCGCAGCCACCGACATCGGCGGCGGGCAGCCACGGATCAGCGACTGCAAGGCCTGCATCGTCGGCCTGAGCACCGGATCCTGTTCACCAACGGCCATGAAGCTGTCGCCTGTCCAGCGCTGTTGCCAGAATTCAGCGGCGGCCAAGCTGATGGCGGCTCCTGGCGCGGCCTCGCCCATGGTCAGCACATCGGGCACGAGGTTCGGGAATGCGCGCAGCGCGGCTTTGAAGCTGGCATCGGGGAAAGGCGCGTCGTAGCCTGCGGCTTCGGCCTCACTCATCTCGCGCTTGCCACGCCGCAGCAGCTTGCCCACACCCAGGTCGGGCTGGCTGTTGCTGTAGTCGCGCCACTGGCGAAAGCCTTCGGTCACGGTTCCAGTGCCCAGCGTCGTGTTCATCACCAGCAGGCGCGTGAAGCGGTCGGGCATCGCCATCGGCAAGGTCAGCCCAAGAATGCCACCCCAGTCCTGGCACACCAGCATCAGCTGGCGCAGGTCCAGCGCGTCGACAAAGCTGAGCAGGCTGCGGCGGTGGCGGTCGAAGCCATGCCAGGCCTCGTCGGCCGGCTTGTCCGAGCGGCCGAAGCCGATCAGGTCGGGCGCGACCACCCGCAACCCAGCCGCCAGGAACTCCGGGATCATGTGCCGGTACAGATAGCCCCAACTCGGGTTGCCGTGCAGGCACAGCACGGTGGCCGCGGCGTCGCGCGGCCCTTCGTCGATGAAGTGCATGCGCAGGCCATCGCCCAGCGGTTCCAGCCATTTCGGCGCATAAGGCCAATCGGGCAGGTCCTTGAAACGCTCGTCGGGGGTGCGGAGGACTGGGTTCATGGTCGGCTGCGTCGATCGGTCAAAGTACTTCGAAAATGCCGGCTGCACCCATGCCGCCGCCGATGCACATCGTCACACAGACGCGCTTGGCGCCGCGGCGCTTGCCTTCGATCAGCGCATGGCCGGTCAAGCGCTGGCCGCTCATGCCGTAGGGATGGCCTACCGCGATCGCGCCGCCATTGACGTTGAGCTTGTCCATCGGGATGCCCAGGCGGTCGGCGCAGTACAGCACCTGAACTGCGAAGGCTTCGTTCAACTCCCACAGGTCGATGTCGTCCATCTTCAGGCCCAGGCGCTTGAGCACCTTGGGCACCGCGAACACAGGACCGATGCCCATCTCGTCGGGCTCGCAGCCGGCGACCGCGAAGCCGAGAAACCGACCCAGCGGCTTCAAGCCTTTTTGCTGGGCGTAGCGGTCGCTGACGATCACGCAGGCGCCCGCACCATCGCTGAACTGGCTGGCGTTGCCGCCGGTGACCATGCCACCGGGCACTGCTGTTCGCACGCCTTTGATGGCGTCGTACGTGGTACCGGGGCGCAGCCCCTCGTCGGCGCTGACGGTGACTTGCTTGCTGCGCAGGCCCAGCACCGCATCGGCAACACCAGCGGTCACGGTGATCGCAGCGATCTCGTCGTTGAACAGCCCTGCGGCCTGCGCCGCGCAAGCTTTTTGCTGGCTCTCAGCGCCGTAATGGTCCATGCGCTCGCGGGCCATGTTGTAGCGCTTGGCGACGTTCTCGGCCGTCTGCAGCATGTTCCAGTAGATCTCAGGCTTGATCTTTTGCAGCGCCGGATCGACCATCATGTGGCTGTTCATCTCCTGCTGCACGCAGGAGATGCTCTCGACGCCACCGGCCACATAGACATCGGCCTCCCCAGCGATGATGCGCTGCGAAGCCATCGCGATGGTCTGCAGGCCGCTCGAACAGAAGCGGTTGACTGTCACACCGCTGACCGTGATCGGCAGTCCTGCGCGCAACGCGGCCTGGCGTGCGATGTTCATGCCGGTCGCGCCCTCGGGGTTGGCGCAGCCCATCAGCACGTCGTCGATCTCACCCGGGTCGATGCCGGCGCGCTGCACGGCATGCTCGATCGCGTGGCCGCCCAGCGTCGCGCCATGGGTCATGTTGAAAGCGCCCTTCCAGCTCTTGGCCAGCGGGGTGCGTGCGGTGGAAACAATGACAGCTTGGGTCATGGTGAGTTCCTTGAAAGATGAGCGGCAGGCGATCAGGTGAAGGACTTGCCTTCGGCGACCAGACGGGACAACAAGGGCGCAGGCTGCCAGAACGAGGCGTCGTCCAAGGGGTTGGCAGCAAAGCGCTTCATCGCGGCCAGCACGTTGTACAGGCCGAACTGATCTGCGTGGCACAGCGGACCGCCACGGAACAACGGGAAGCCGTAGCCGGTGAGGTAGATCATGTCGATGTCGCTGGCCTTGTTGGCAATGCCTTCTTCCAGGATATGCCCAGCCTCATTGACCAGGCTGAAGACCAGGCGCTGGACGATCTCGTCGTCGGCTATCTTGCGCGGCGTGATGCCCATCGACTTGCGGTGGTCGGCAACCATCTGCTCGACCAGGGCCGAGGGGATCGCGTCGCGCTTGCCGGGCAGGTAGTCGTACCAGCCGGCGCCAGTCTTCTGGCCGTAGCGTCCCAGTTCGCACAACAGGTCCGCGGTCTTGCTGTACTTCAGGTTGGCGTGCTCGGTCGCACGGCGCTTGCGGATCGCCCAGCCGATGTCGTTGCCAGCCAGGTCGCCCATGCGGAATGGTCCCATCGCGAAACCGAACTTCTCGACCGCCCGGTCAACCTGGGCCGGCGTGCAGCCTTCGTCGAGCAAGAAGCCCGCCTGGCGGCTGTACTGCTCGATCATCCGGTTGCCGATGAAGCCATCGCAGACCCCGGAAACCACCGCGGTCTTCTTGATCTTCTTGGCAACGGCCATCACCGTGGCGAGCACGTCTTTAGCAGTCGCCTTGCCACGCACCACCTCGAGCAAGCGCATCACGTTGGCCGGGCTGAAGAAGTGCATGCCGACCACGTCTTGCGGGCGCCGCGTGAAGTTCGCGATCTTGTCAACGTCTAGCGTCGAGGTGTTGGAGGCCAGGATCGCACCCGGTTTGGCGATCGCATCGAGCTGCTTGAACACCGCCTCCTTGACGCCGATCTCCTCGAACACCGCCTCGATGATCAGATCGGCGTCGGCCAAGTGGTCGTAACTCAGCGTCGTGGTCAGCAACGCCATGCGCTGTTCGTACTTGTCTGCCTTGAGCTTGCCCTTCTTGACCTGGGCCTCGTAGTTCTTGCGGATCGTCGCGACGCCGCGGTCCAGCGCGTCCTGCTTCATCTCGAGCATCGTCACCGGGACACCGGCGTTGAGGAAGTTCATCGTGATGCCGCCGCCCATCGTGCCCGCGCCGATCACGCCGACCTTGGCGATGTTGCGCAAGGGCGTGCCACCGGGCACATCGGGGATCTTGCTGGCAGCGCGTTCGGCAAAGAATGCATGGCGCAGCGCCTTGGCCTCGGGCGAGTACAACAGGCCGAGGAAGATGCGCTGTTCTTCGGCAATGCCTTCATCCAGCGACCTCGACTTGATCGACGCTGCCACGGCCTCGACGCAGGCCAGTGGCGCCGGGAAATTTTTGCTCATGCCCTTGACCGTGTTGCGGACGAACTGCACATAAGCGTCGGCGTTGGGGTGGCTGACCTTCAAGTCGCGCACCGTGGGCATCGGACGCACGCTGGCAATGCGCTTGGCGAAGGCAGCGGCAGCAGGGATCAACTCGCCCTCGACGATCTGGTCGAACAGCTTCTGGCCAGGCAGGCCGGCCAGCAGTTCGCTCTTGACCGGTTCGCCTGTCACGATCATGTTCATCGCCGTTTCCACGCCCAGCACGCGCGGCAGGCGCTGGGTACCACCGGCACCAGGGATCACACCGATCTTGACCTCGGGCAGCCCGATCGCTGCACCGGGCGAGGACACGCGGTACTGGCAGGACAGCGCGAGCTCCAGCCCGCCGCCCATGCAGATGCTGTGGATCGCGGCCACCACCGGCTTGCTGCTGGACTCGATCATCCTGATCAAAGTCATCAGGTTGGGCTCGGCCAGCGCCTTAGGACTGTCGAGTTCGCTGATGTCAGCACCGGCAGAGAACGCCCGACCTGCGCCGGTCAGCACGACGGCTTGCACCGTGTTGTCGGCCAGCGCCTGGTTCAGCCCGTCGGCAATGCCCACACGGTTGGCATAGCTCAAGCCGTTGACCGGCGGGTTGTTCATCGTGATGACGGCAACACCGTCGGTGACCTGGTAGATGGCGCTCATGGCGAACCTTTCAACGCGGGAAAATTTCAGTGACTGCCTGTCAAAGCGGCTATACCGCCAAAATAGCACGACCGTTCGATTCTAGGAATTCACGGTGGCCAGCGCCTGTCGCTGCAGCGACAAGGCCAGCCCGCGACGCGGACCCGTAAGCTATTTCAGCGGATGGGCCTTGAACTGCTCGCGCAGCTTGTTCTTCTGGATCTTGCCGGTCGCACCGAGCGGGATCGCATCGACGAACGCGACGTCGTCGGGGATCTGCCACTTCGCAATACGGCCTTCGAAATGCGCGAGGATCTCCGCGGCTGTCGCGGCAGTACCAGGCTTTCTCATCACCACCAGCAGCGGCCGCTCGTCCCATTTTGGGTGCGGCACCGCAATGCAGGCGGCCATTGCTACCGTCGGATGGGCCATCGCGATGTTCTCGACATCGATAGAACTGATCCATTCCCCGCCGGACTTGATCACGTCCTTGCTGCGGTCGGTGATCTGCAGAAAACCATCGGCGTCTATCGCCGCCACATCGCCGGTCGGGAACCAGCCGTCCACCAGTGGGTCGCCGCCATCGCCCTTGAAGTAGTTCGAAATGATCCAGTGGCCTTTGACCAGCAGGTCGCCGCTGGCCTGGCCGTCCCAAGGCAATTCGGCGCCGTCGGCGTCGACGATCTTCATCTCGACGCCGAACACGGCCCTGCCTTGTTTGGCCATGATGGCCAGTTGCTGATCTTCAGGCAAAGAGGTCTGGTGCAGCTTCAAGGTGCAGACCGTGCCCAGTGGCGACATCTCGGTCATGCCCCAGGCATGCAGCACGGTCACGCCGTAGTCGTCGCGGAATGTCTTGATCATCGCCGGTGGGCAGGCCGAGCCGCCGATCACCGTCCGCGTCATCGTCGAGAACTTCAAACCGTTTTGGGCTGTGTGGTTGAGCAGGCCCAGCCAGACCGTGGGCACGCCAGCGGCCATCGTCACGCGCTCGGTCTCGATCAACTCGTAGACCGACTTGCCGTCGAGCGCGGCACCGGGAAACACCAGTTTGGCACCCGTCATCGCGGCGCCGTACGGAATGCCCCAGGCGTTGACATGGAACATCGGCACCACCGGCAGGATCACGTCGCGTGCCGACAAGCCCATCGAGTCGGGTAAGGCGCCGGCGAACGCATGCAGCATCGTCGAGCGGTGGCTGTAGAGCGCGCCCTTGGGGTTGCCAGTGGTGCCACTGGTGTAGCAAAGCGCTGCAGCACTGCGTTCGTCAAACTGCGGCCAGGCGTAGGCCTCGGACTCGTCGGCGATCCAGGCCTCGTAGCTGCTCAGGCCGGTGATGCCTGTCTCGGCCGGCAATTTATCGGCGTCGCACAGCGCGATCCAATGCTTGACCGTCGTGCAATGCGACCAGATCGACTTGACGATGGGCAAAAAGCTCATGTCGAAGCACATCACCTGGTCTTCCGCGTGATTCGCGATCCAGGCGATCTGATCTGGCAGCAGGCGCGGGTTGACGGTGTGCACGACGCGGCCGCTGCCGGTGATGCCAAAGTACAGCTCGAGGTGGCGGTAGCCGTTCCAGGCCAGCGTCGCGACCCGATCGCCAAACCCCAGACCGAGACGGTCCAGCGCGTTGGCCACCCGACGCGACCGCTTGGCGGCATCGGCATAGGTGTAGCGGTGCAGATCGCCTTCGACCCGGCGCGACACGATCTCGGCCTCATGGTGGTGGCGGCCGGCGAAATCTATCAGGCTGGAAATCAGCAGCGGTTGGTCTTGCATCTGGCCGAGCATAGGAGTCCTCTGTGGCGGAATAAGGCTTGAATCGCACGGGTTGACGGCTGTTTCAGTCAACCGCGTCGGAACGGCAAGTATCGCGTCTTGCCGCCCCGACCAGCCAGGGGTGATTCCCAGCCATCGGCCTGCGGCAGCGACCAAACCATGACAATGTGCAAACATGAACGATCATCAGCCCTCGCTGTCCCCGGTGCATCAGACAGATCAGCTGCCATGGCGCGACTCGACGCTGCTGCACCAACTCGGCCCGGTATTCGGGACCGAGCTGGCACCCACTCCGTTGCCCGGCCTGCACTGGATTGCGCACAGCCAGGCCTTGGCCGACGAACTGGCGCTGGGCAACTGGCTTGCCAGCGACGACGCGATCGCTCTGCTGGGCGGCAACGCGATGCCGCCGAAGGCTTCGCCGCTGGCCAGCGTCTACAGCGGACACCAGTTCGGCGTCTGGGCCGGCCAGCTCGGTGATGGCCGGGCACTGCTGCTGGGCGAGATCGACTCGCCCGCAGGCCGGATGGAGTTGCAGCTCAAGGGCGCCGGCCCGACGCCTTACTCGCGCAGCGCCGATGGCCGGGCGGTGCTGCGATCGTCGATCCGAGAATTCCTTTGCTCAGAAGCGATGCATGCGCTGGGCATCCCGACTACCCGGGCTTTGGGCATCGTCGGCTCATCGGCGCCGGTTTGGCGCGAAACCAGGGAGACGGCTGCGGTCGTCACCAGGGTCGCGCCGAGCTTTATCCGATTCGGCCATTTCGAGCATTTCGCCCACAGTTCGCGCGATACAGCCTCGCTGCAGGCGCTGGTCGACGCCGTGATAGATCGCCACTACCCAGCATGCCGAGGCGCAGAACAGCCGGTGCTGGCCTTGCTGGAAGCGGTGTCGCGACGCACCGCAGTGCTGATGGCCGACTGGCAGTCGGTAGGCTTTTGCCATGGTGTGATGAACACTGACAACATGTCTATCCTCGGCCTGACGATCGATTACGGGCCATTCGGCTTTCTAGACGCCTTTGACCCAGGCCATGTCTGCAACCATTCCGACCACCAAGGCCGCTACGCTTTTGCGCGCCAACCCAATGTCGGTTTCTGGAATCTGCATGCGCTGGCCCAGGCCTTGCAACCCTTGGTGGTCGGCGCCGACGATGTCGAGGCACTCAAGGCCGCCATGGAACCGTACAAGACCGTGTTCGCAGAGGCTTTGCAGCAACGCCTGCGCGCCAAGCTCGGGCTGACCACTGACCAGCCAGATGACGCCGATTTGGTCGACGACTTGCTGCGGCTGATGGCCCAGGACGGCTGCGACTACACCCTCACGATGCGTTCGCTCAGCCGCTTCTCAAGCGCAGCTGGCGCCAACAACGAGGCCGTGCGCGACTGGTTCATCGACCGAGAGAAGTTCAGCGCATGGTCTGCGCGCTACGTCGAGCGCTTGCACGCCGAGGCCAGTGTCGACGCCGAGCGCGCTGAGCGAATGGACCGCGTCAACCCGAAGTTCGTGCTGCGCAACCACCTGGCCGAATCAGCGATACGCTTGGCCCAGCGCGGCGACTTCAGCGAGGTCCAGCGCCTGCTGGCCGTGCTGCAGCAGCCCTTTGATGAACACCCGAACGCCCCGGCTGCTTACGCAGCCTTGCCGCCCGATTGGGCCCACCAACTCGAAGTCTCCTGCTCGTCATGAACCCCTTTGGCATGAAAACCAGCAATCCCGAGCCCCACCCGCAAGACGACCCGCGCTACCCGGTTCGCAAGAGCGATGCCGAATGGCGCGCCCAGCTCGACGCGATGCAGTACCAGGTCGCACGTCGCGCCGCCACCGAGCGACCTTTCACCGGCCAGTTCTGGGACCATTGGTCCGAAGGCGCCTACCGCTGCATCGGCTGCGGCCAGGCCTTGTTCGAGAGCGAAACCAAGTTCGATGCGGGCTGCGGTTGGCCCAGCTGGTGGAAAGAGCTCGAGCCCGGTCGCGTCGAGCGACTGGTCGATGACAGCCTGGGCATGCGACGGGTGGAAGTTCGTTGCGCCCAATGTGGCACCCACCTCGGCCATGTCTTCGACGATGGCCCAGAACCAAGCGGCGAGCGCTTTTGCATCAATTCGGCGGCGATAGACTTCTCACCCAAGGCCTGAACCTTCGCGCCACCAGCCGCCCGGCCGGCCGCGCCCGATACACTGCGCCAACATGAAAATTCTGCTCGACTTTCTGCCGATCCTGCTGTTTTTCGGCACCTTCAAATACGCCGAATCGCACAAGGACTGGGCGGCGGCTTTCGCCACTGAACACCTGGGGTTCTTGGTCGACGGCGGCCAAGTCGGCGTCGCAGAGGCGCCAGTGATGCTGGCCACGGTGGTGGTCGTGATCGCCTCGCTGGCCCAGATCGTCTGGCTCAAGTCGCGCGGCAAGAAGGTTGACCTGATGCTGTGGATCAGCCTGGGACTGGTGGTGGTGCTGGGCGGCCTGACGATCTGGCTGCACAGCGAGACCTTCATCAAGTGGAAGCCCACGGGCCTTTACTGGGCGATGAGCCTGGCCTTCGTGATCAGCCAAACCTTCATGGGCCGCAACCTGCTCAAGCTGATGATCGGCCAGCAGATGAGTCTGCCTGAACCGATCTGGCATCGGCTGGGCTTGGCTTGGGCGGCATTCTTCGCAGCGATGGGCCTGCTCAATCTCTGGGTGGCCTTCAACTTCAGTACCGCGACCTGGGTCAACTTCAAGCTCTTCGGCGGCATCGGCTTGATGCTGCTGTTCACGCTGGCCCAGGGTCTCTACATCAGCCGCCACCTGCCTGCCGAGGACAAGACCGCGGTCAAGGATCCGGGATGAGCGTGTCGTCGCAGCAGATCGAAGACGCGTTGCGCCTGGCGATCGTGCCGCTGCAGAGCTTGCAGGTGATCAACGAGAGTCATTTGCACGTGGGCCATGCCGGCGCGGCTGAAGGTTCGCATTTCAGGGTGAAGATCGTCAGCGCATTGATGACCGGACTGGCAAGAGTCGCACGGCATCGGCTTGTGTATGATGCCCTCCGCGAGGTGATACCCCAGGGTGTTCATGCCCTGGCGATCGAGGCTCAAAGCCCTGCCGAGGCCTGATCCGGCGGCCTGGCAAAGGCCGATTCGCAGCAAACTTTCCCTCCAGCCGCCCATGCCCAGGGCGAGCCCGTCCAGTCCTCTTGAAAAGGCCAAGCAGCCCATGATCCGCAACACTTTCGCCGTCCGCATGTCCGCCGTCGCGGTCGCAGCCACCTTGCTGCTGCCGTTGGCCGCTGGCGCCCAGAACATCACACAAGTCAACGGCAAGTCGGTGCCGAAGTCCCGGGTCGAGTTGCTGCTTCAGCAAGCGCAGCGGGCCGGTCAGCAGGTCACGCCAGAGATGCAGGGCATGGCCAAGGACGAGGTCGTGCGGCGCGAAATCTTCGCCCAAGAAGCCGAAAAACGCGGCATCGCAGCGCAACCTGATTACAAAGCGCAGATGGAACTCGCCCGCCAGAGCATCCTGATCCGTGAGTTGTTCGAAGACTTCAAGAAAAAGAACCCGGTCACCGACGCAGAAGCCAAGGTCGAGTACGACAAGTTCAAGGCCCAATCCACAGGCACTGAATACCGGGCTAGACATATCCTGGTCGAGGGCGAAGAAGAAGCCAAGGCCTTGACCGCGCAGATCAAGGGCGGCGCCAAGTTCGAAGACCTGGCCAAGGCCAAGAGCAAAGACCCAGGGTCGGGCGCGAATGGCGGCGATCTGGACTTCGCCAAACCCGAGTCTTACGTGCCCGAGTTCGGCGCTGCGATGAGCAAGTTGAAGAAGGGCGAGATGACCGAGACCCCGGTCAAGACCCAATTCGGTTGGCACATCATCATGCTCGAAGACACGCGCGAAGCCCAATTCCCCGAGTTCGCGAGCGTCAAGCCGCAGATCCAGCAGCGCCTGTCGCAGACCAAGCTGCAGAAGTTCCAGGACGACATGCGCAAAGCCGCCAAGACGGACTACAAGTTCGCACCCTGAGACCCCGAGCTGCTGCCAACCGGTGGCCAAGCAACAGAGCGCCTCAGGGCGCTCTTTTTCATGTGCGCCCCGCAAGACAAGTCGGTTTTACGGCACCAAGCGGCCAGCCTCGATCAGCAGTTGGCGATCGCAGCGGGTGGCGATGGCCCGGTCATGCGTGACGAGCACCAGCGTGGTGCCGGACTCGCGGTTCATCTCGAACATCAGCGCCATCACCCGCTCGCCGGTGGCATGGTCCAGGCTGCCGGTTGGCTCGTCGGCGAGCAGCACGGCCGGCTCGACGACAAAAGCTCTTGCCAGCGCCACGCGCTGTTGCTCGCCGCCCGACAGCGTGCGCGGGTAATGTTTGAGCCGCTCGCCCAGCCCCACGCGAGCCAGCATCTCGGCAGCCCGGGCACGCGCATCAGACCGGCCCAGCAACTCCAGCGGCAGCATCACGTTCTCGAGCGCATTCAGGTGGCCCAGCAACTGGAAACTCTGGAACACGAAACCCAGCTTGCGCGCGCGCAGTCCGGCGCGCTCATCCTCACCGAGTGCGAACAGGTCTTCGCCATCGAGTCGCACCGTGCCACTGCTGGGATGGTCGAGCCCGGCGATGATCGCCAGCAGCGTGCTTTTGCCTGATCCAGAGGCGCCGACGATGGCCGTCGATTGGCAGCGCTGCAATTGGAAGTCGATGTCGTGGAGAATCGTCAAAGTACCAGTGGAGTCAGAAACCGAGCGGCTGACATGCTCGACAGAAATGATGACGGGATCGCTCATGGGATGGATGTTGGCGCGACGCAAGTCGCGACGAGTGGCGCTGGCGCACTGTAGCCTGCTGGCCTTGGCGGCGCTGGCATTCGACCTGCCAAGCGCTGCGGCAACAAGCCCCAGGACACTGCTGGTCCTGGGCGACAGCCTGTCGGCCGAGTACGGGCTGGCGCGCGGCAGCGGCTGGGTGGCGCTGCTCGAGCAACGCCTGGCGCAGGACAAAATTCCAGCCAAAGTGGTCAACGCCAGCGTCAGTGGCGACACCACATCAGGCGGCAGGTCGCGCCTGCCCGCCTTGCTCAAGCAGATCCAACCCAGCCATGTGTTGATAGAGCTCGGTGGCAACGATGCGCTGCGCGGCCTGCCATTGCAGATGACCAAGGACAACCTGGCGACGATGGCGCGCCAGGCCAAGGCTGCAGGCGCCCGCGTGATGATCCTCGGCATGCAACTGCCACCGAATTACGGTGCACGCTACGGCCAGGAGTTCTCAGAGCTGTTTGCCCAGGTGGCACATGACAACGGCGCTGCGCTGGTGCCTTTCCTGCTCGCAGGCGTCGCCGACAGCCCGCAGGCTGATCGCTTGTTTCAGCCCGACCGCATCCATCCGACGGCTGAGGCCCATCCACGCATGCTGGCCAATGTCTGGGCGGTGATGAAGCCCTGGCTGCGCTAAAGCCTGAGTCTCAAGCCTTCAGCGGCGGGCGATCCACCCGATCAGGCCGCGTGTCGACATGCGCAGCCTACTGGGGTCCAGCCTACTGGGGTCTGGCGCCGTCGCGCTGCGGGCCACGGCCATCGCGACCCTCAGGCTTGGGGGCTGGATCGCGCGGACGGACCACCGGCTCGGGCGTCACCGCCGCAGGCGGCGTGACCGGCGTGACCGGCGCGGGCGTCGCCTGGGCAGGTGGTGCTGGTCGAGGGGATGGGCCTGTCGTCGGAGCCGGCGGTACAAGCGTCGGCCTGGTCTCGTCTCGGTCGCGGCGAGTTGGCGGCACCTCGGTTTTCAGAGCTGGCAACAAGGGCTGCGTGGACGGTGAAGCAACAGGCCCGACACGGTCCGCGGGCGGCCTTTCAGGCGGTCTGTCAGGCGATCTGTCAGGCGGCCTTTCAGGCCCATGCCGTCCACGCTCGCGACCTTCGATTTCGTGGGGTGCCGTGCCGTGCCGCCGCTCAAACTCGCGCGGCGGAAGAGGTCTGACCGGTTGAGGTGCCGGTTGAGGTGCCACATGGCGCGGCGGCGGGTTCACGATGATCGGTATCACCACCCGCGGCGGCGGCGGCCGCCGCCCAGCGTGCGGACCAGGCGCTGGCGCAACGAACCAGCCTCTGTGGGCCGGGGCGTAGCGCACCGGATGGTGGCGTGGGCCCGGCGACCAGCACCAGCGGCCTTGCCACATCACCCAGGATCCGTAATGAAACGGCGCAAACCCCCAGGGTGCGGCATCGATCCAGGTCCAGCCCCAAGGTGCCACCCAGGCCCAGCGTCCATCATGGAATGGCGCCCAGCCCGGCGCCACCGCGCGAGGCTGCCAGACCTCGCCGTGCTCGGGATGTGTCACCCAGTCGCCATGGCGGTCGAGATCTTGCCAACCGCTCATGGTGGGCGGCACGTGGCGCGCCGTGCTGGGCGCATCGTCCAGCCGCTCATCGCGGGCCACCCAGTCGGCAAATACATCCCGGTCAACCGGTGCCCAGGCGTAACGGGTCACCCCATTGGCGAGGTCCAACCACAGATCGGCGCGACGCCCCGCAGGGATCGTCAAGGCGCTGTCGCGGCCGACAAAACGCAACTCGCCGCGCCAGACGCTGGCCTGGGTGGCCGGCGTGTTGGCCTTCGGTTGCCGGTCGAAGCGGTAGTGCCCTGGCGATGTCGGCAGCCAGCGGCCTTCGATCGTCTTCAGTTCGACGCTGGGATGGCGGCCAGGCAGCGGATCGGTCAAGCGCAAGGCCAGGCTGCCGGACTGCAACCAAAGCACCAAGCCTTGCTCATCCAAACGCTGCAGCGTCAGTTCGACATCAGCGCCCAATCGGACCGTGCTGCTGCCCAGGTGCAGCTCGGCTCGACCGTCGGGTCCGGTACGCAGGCGATCGCCAGCGGCCAGCGGCCAATTGCGCAACACCTGCTGCGTGGTGCCAATCCAGCCACCGCTGTCGCGGTCATACCAACTCACGTCGCCCGCCAAGGCCTTCAGGCTGCCGGCAAAAACCGGCAACTCACTGACCTGGGCGAGCAAGCAGCCCGGCGCAGTGACCAGCAACATGCTGAAAAACCAACTCTTCAGCCTGGCAGACCAAGACATGGCCCGGCGCGTCAGCCTCAGGTCACGGACCGTGTTGGCAAGCTTCATGATCAACCCCCACCACTCGACAAGAGTGGCCTGTTGATACAACGCGGCCGGAGCACTCAGCGCTGACGACCAAAACGTGTCGGCGTTCAAATGCCGCGCAACTGGGGCCAGATGGCAGGCTTTGGCCGCCTGTCAATCCACCGCCCGGGCAGTGCGCCGCTATGAAGCTTGGGCGCAAGCTGCGGTGTCAGTCATCGCTGGCGTTGTCACCGAGCTCCGGGAACAGCACGCTGGTGTAGCCGAGCTGGGTCAGGTCACGCATACGGGTCGGGTAGAGGCGACCGATCAGGTGATCGCACTCGTGCTGCACCACCCGGGCATGAAAGCCCTCAGCCTCGCGCTCGATCGCTCGCCCCTGCAGGTCCAGCCCGGAGTAGCGGATACGGGTCCAGCGCGGCACCAGGCCGCGCAGACCAGGCACAGACAAGCAGCCCTCCCACCCGTCCACCTCGTCCTCAGACAGCGCTGTGATCTGCGGGTTGAGCAGCACCGTCAGCGGCAGCGGTGGCGCATCAGGGTAGCGCTGGTTGTGCTCGAAACCAAAGATCACGAGTTGCAGGTCGACGCCGATCTGCGGCGCGGCCAGACCGGCACCGTTGGCGGCAACCATGGTCTCGTGCATGTCGTCGACCAGCGCCGCCAGCTCGGCGGTGCCGAAAGCGCGCACCGGCTGCGCCACCCGCAGCAAGCGCGCATCGCCCATTTTCAGAATCTCACGAACAGCCATGACCGCATCTCCTCAAAAAATTGAAACCTGTACGCAGGTGGATGTCGAACCCGTGCCGGGTCAGGGTGGGTCGGCTGGCAGATCGCCCAGCAAAACCCGCAGACCGGCTTCATCGAGCACCACCAGGCCCAGCTCGCGGGCTTTGTCCAGCTTGGCCCCGGCCTCTTCGCCAGCGACCACATAGTGTGTTTTCTTCGACACCGACCCCGCGACCTTGCCACCTGCGGCCTCGATCAAGGCCTTGGCTTGGTCGCGGCCCAGCGTCGGCAGCGTTCCCGTCAGCACCAAGGTCATGCCGGCCAGCGTCTGCGGTGCTGCGATAGCGGCCGCGCCCTCGGTCCAGTGAATGCCTGCGGCACGCAACTGCTCGACCACCTCGCGGTTGTGCGACTGGTCGAAGAATGCGCGGATGCTTTGCGCCACGACCGGACCGACATCCGGGACCGCCAGCAAGTCCTCGCTGCTGGCGTCCATCACCCGGTCGAGGCTGCCGAAGTGCCTGGCCAGCTCTTTGGCCGTGGCCTCTCCAACATGTCGGATACCCAGCGCGTAGAGAAATCTCGGCAGCGTCGTTTGCCTGCTCTTGGCCAAGCCGGCCACCAGGTTGTCGGCACTCTTGTCGCCCATTCGGTCTAGCGCCGCCAGCTTGGCCAGGCCCAGGTTGTAGAGCTCGGGCAAAGTGCGGATCAGGTCGCCGTCGACCAGTTGGTCGACCCGCTTGTCACCCAGACCTTCAATGTCCATCGCCCGGCGGCTGGCGAAGTGCAGGATCGCCTGCTTTCGCTGGGCCGGGCAGAACAGCCCGCCGGTGCAGCGGTGGTTGACTTCACCGCGTCCGCGCAACACCGCGCTGCCACAAGCCGGGCAAGACCGCGGCATTTGAAAGTTGGGGACGTAAGCAGGCCTATCAACGCCAGAGCCGGTCAATCGTCCCACCACCTCGGGGATCACGTCGCCGGCGCGGCGAACAATCACCTGGTCGCCCACCCTCACCCGCTTGCGGCGCAGCTCAAAGAGGTTGTGCAGCGTGGCGTTGCTCACCGTCGTGCCGCCCACAAAAACCGGCGCGAGCTTGGCCACCGGCGTGAGCTTGCCGGTGCGCCCGACCTGGATCTCGATGCGTTCGAGCTGGGTGATCTGCTCTTGCGCCGGATACTTGTGCGCCACCGCCCAGCGCGGCTCGCGGGTGACAAAGCCCAGGCGCTGCTGCAGCACCACCGAGTCGAGCTTGTAGACCACGCCATCGATGTCGAAGGGCAGCGCGTCGCGCTTGGCGCCCATCGCGCGGTGAAACTGCACCAACCCGTCAGCGCCTTGGCAGACCGCCCGGTCAGCGCAGACCGGCAGGCCCATGGCGAGCAACGCGTCGAGCGTCGCACTGTGGGTGGCGGGCTGGTCCCAACCCCGCACCTCGCCTAGACCGTAGGCAAAGAAGCTCAAAGGCCGCTGGGCCGCGATGGCCGGGTCGAGCTGGCGCACCGCGCCGGCCGCGGCGTTGCGCGGGTTGACGAAGCTCTTGTCTCCGCGCTCGCGCTGGCGCTCGTTCATGCGCTCGAAGTCGTCGCGCCGCATGTAGACCTCGCCCCGAACCTCGAGCACCGGCGCCGAGCAGCCGCGCAAGCGCCGCGGGATCTGGGCGATGGTGCAGATGTTCTGCGTCACGTCCTCGCCGGTTTCGCCATCGCCGCGGGTAGCGGCCCGCACCAGCAGGCCTTGTTCGTATCGCAGGTTGATCGCCAGACCATCGAACTTGAGCTCTGCGTTGTATTGCACCGCCGGCGCGTCGTCAGCCAGCTCCAGTTCGCGTCGAACCCTGGCGTCGAAAGCCTGCGCACCGCTGGCCTCGGTGTCGGTCTCGGTGCGAATGCTGAGCATGGGCACGGCATGGCGAACTGGCGCAAACCCATCCAACACCTGGCCGATCACGCGCTGGGTCGGCGAGTCGGCGCTGCGCAGTTCGGGGTGCTCGGCCTCGATGGCCTGCAGGTCCTGGAACAGGCGGTCGTACTCGGCATCCGGGATCTCAGGCGAATCCTGGACGTAGTAGCGCTGGGCGTGGTGTTGCAGCTTGGCGCGCAACTCCGCGACAAGCCGCGCTGGACTCTCGGGGTCGGGGACCGGCATGCTGGTCTTGGCGCTCAGCTGAACAAGCGCCGCGCCGCAGCCGACCCTGCGGCCAGATCGCGCGCCGCCATCGCCTCGTACAGCTTGGCCAGGTCTTCGCCGATGGTGGCGAATGCGTGCAGCAGGATGGGATGGCCGCTGTCGTCGATCATCGACGCATCCATCTCGGCAGCGAGCAATCGGGCGACCTGGTGCCAAGCCGGAAAGGGTTCAGCACTCGCGGGCGTCTGCGGCACGTCGAGTGACAGCTGGAGTTCGCGCACCGCGGCATGGCCAGGGTCCTCGGCCATCGCTGCCTGGGCATCGAAGGACAGCACCAGCATCGGCGGTGACCCGTCTTCGACACCCGGCAGCACCAACCGACCAGGCAGTCCGCCGGAGACAAAGCCATGGTGCTGTGCACATTGCTGCAGATAGCCCACGCTCCATGCTGCGCCATTGGCGCGCAGACTCAGGTTGAGCTGGGCGTCGTGGGCGCCGGCAAAAGCATCGAGCTCACGGCCTCGGGCTACCGCGTCGACCATGTCGGGCCATTCGGCCATCGCACCGACGCCATCGGCAAAACCCTGCACTTTTTGCACGAACTCTGAGTACTCGATCTGGCTGAGTGCACCGCCACGGTTGGCCAACTGAACACCGGCTTGGAACTCGCTGTATTGCTGCCCGACAGCAGGCAGCTCCCAACTACCCCGGTCGGCGTTGAGCCCTTCGATCAGGAAAGGCTTGGTGCCCAGTCGACGTGTTGGCGGCAAGTGGGCCAGTGCCAGCTCCGCGCTGATGGGGGTGTCCAGGTGCAGGCAGGCAATCGCGTCGATCAAGGGGTCTAGCCTGGCCGTCTTGCGCGGGCCAACGGGGCGCAGTTCATGCATGGGCTCGACAGCGCCGTGATCCTCGTCGCTGATAGGCGCCAGACTCGCCTCGTCCCGCGCCATCGAAGGCTCCAGGCGTCCATCCTCTGCACCTTCAGCCTGCCGCGGTTTGGCCTTGCGCGCACGCCAAAGCCCTTGCCCCAGCACGCCGACCAGCACCATGGCGCCTATCGCCGCCAAGCCTTCCATCAGGTTGCCCGTCACGCTGCCTCCGCCAGGCCGACGGCCACTTCCATGTCCACCGCCACGATCCGTGACACCCCTTGCTCTTGCATCGTCACCCCTATCAATTGCTCGGCCATTTCCATCGCGATCTTGTTGTGGCTGATGAACAAGAACTGAGTACCTTTGCGCGACATCTCGTCCACCAGCCTGGCGTAGCGCTCGGTGTTGGCATCATCCAGCGGTGCATCGACCTCGTCGAGCAGGCAGAACGGTGCCGGGTTGAGCATGAAGATCGCGAACACCAGCGCGATCGCTGTCAGCGCTTTCTCGCCACCCGACAGCAGGTGGATGGTCGAGTTCTTCTTGCCCGGCGGCTGGGCCATCACCTGGACGCCAGCGTCCAGGATCTCGTCGCCGGTCATCTGCAGCCGAGCCGTGCCGCCACCGAACAAGCTGGGGAACATCCGGCCGAAATGCTCGTTGACCTGGTTGAAGGTCGCGCCCAGCAGGTCGCGCGTCTCGAGGTCGATCTTGTGGATGGCATCCTCGAGCGTGTTGATCGCATCGGTCAGGTCGGCGTATTGCGCATCGAGAAAAGTCTTGCGCTCGCGCGAAGCGCTGAGCTCGTCGAGCGCGGCCAGGTTGACCGCACCCAGCGCGCTGATCTCGCGCGCGATGCGATCGATCTCGCCCTGCAAGCCCCAGAGCTTGACCTGCCCGGCCTCAATCTCGGCCGCCAGCGCCTCCAGATCGACCTGGGCCGCCACCAGTTGCTCGAGGTACTGCGCACCACCGAGCTGAGCGGCCTGGGCTTCGAGCTGCAGCTTGGTGATCTCGTCGCGCAAGGGCTGCAAGCTGCGCTCGAACTGCATGCGCTGCTCGTCGGCCGATCGCAACTGGGCCGACAGCCCGTCGTAGGCGCTGCGCTGGGCACCCAGCGCCTGCTCGCGCTCGAGCTTGAGTGCGAGCGCTGTTTGCAAACCGGCCTGCGCCGCAGCATCGTTGAGCGATCCGAGCTCGAGTTCGAGCTGCTCGCCGGCCTGGGCGTTGCTGGCGGCCTGATGCTCAGCGGTTTCGATCACGCGCTGCAATTCGGCGCGACGCGCCTCCAGCGCGCGGGCCTGGAACTGAGACTCCTGCGCCCTGCGCTCCAGCGCCCGACCCTGCTCGCGCGCGTCAGCCAACTTGCGCTCGGCGGCCATCACGGCTTCCTCGAGTTCGGCGTGACGCTCCTGGTGGTTGGCGAGTTGCAGGTCCAGCTCTTCAAACCGCGCTTCGCCAATGGCCTGTCGCTCGTCCAGCGCTTCGAGCTGGCCATCGATCTCGGCCAACTCGGCGTCGAGCTGGCCGCTTCTGGCCTGGGTGGCTTGGGCTTGCTGGGTCAGCCGCAGCAGCTCGACCTGCAACTGGTGGGCCAGGGTCTGGGCCTCGGCAGCCTCACGGCGCGACACGACCAGCCGCAGGTTGGCCTCGGTGCATGCGGCCTCGATGCGAACCAGTGCGCCACGCGCTTGTTCGCTGATCAGCGCCTGGGCACGGCTCTGGCGATCGAGGTTCTCGATCTCCTGGGCCCGCGCCAGCAGACCAGCTTGCTCGGAATCAGGGGCGTAGAAAGCCACTGCATGGGCGCTGACGGCATGGCCATCGCGCGTCATCATGACCTCGCCGCGGCCTAACTCGGCGCGTTGGGCCAACGCCTGGTCCAAGCTGGTCGAGGTGTACACGCCTTCCAGCCAATCGCAAAGCAAAGCCTTCAGACCAGCGTCATCGATGTTCTGGCCCAGCCGAAGCTGGTCTGACAATTTCGGCAACGCTGCAGCGCCGCTGCTCACCACCGCCGCGTCGACCGGCAAGGTATAGAACGCCAGCCGGGCCGGCGGGGCATCGCTGGCGAAAGCGCGAACAGTGTCGATGCGGCCCACCGCCAACGCGCCCAGTCGCTCGCGCAACACCGCCTCCAACGCGGTCTCCCAACCCGGCTCGATGTGAACCCGGGTCCACAGCCCGCTCAAGGACTCCAGGCCATGCCGGGCCAACCACGGCTTGAGCTTGCCCTCGGTCTGCACCTTGTCCTGCAAGGCGCGCAGTGCTGACAAGCGTGCGGACAACTGGGCATGCAGGCCGGCCTCGTGGTTGGCGGCTTGCTGCTGCTCACGGCGCTGCTCGTCGAGCATCGGCGCCTGGTCTTGCAGCTCTTGCAACTGGGCCTCGGCGATGGCCTGGTTGTCGTCAGCCGCTGCGCTTCGGCCCTGCAATTCGCTGAGCTGCTGCAGCTCAGGAGGGGCCAGCGACTTGCGCTCGCCCTGCAAGCGTTCGCGGCGGCCGCGCAGCTGACGGGTCTGCTCGTCGACGTTGCGGCTGTCTGCTGCCAGCACCGAGATCTGCTGCTGCACCTGGTTGACTTGGGCGCGCTGGGTGTTGGCGCGGGCCTGAGCGGCGCGCAGCGCGTCCTCGACATCGGGTTGCGCAGCGGCTTGGTCCTCGGCCTGGGCCGACAGCAGTTCGGCCTGCTCCTGGGCCGATTCGATCTGCTCGGCGATCGTCTCGAGCTCTGCTTGCGCGTCGTCGTGACGCTGTTGCCACTGCCCCGTCTGGGATTGCAGGTCGACCAGGCGTCGCTGCACCCGCTGCCGGCCTTCGACGACGTAGCGTATGCGTTCTTCCAGCCGACTTACCTCTAGCGAGGCCTCGGCCAACGCGCCTTGCGCACTGTGCAGGCCGTCGCTGGCGGCGTAGTGTGCTTGGCGCACGGTCTCCAGACCGGCCTCGACATGGCGCAGTTCGGCCAGCCGCGATTCGAGCGAATTGGTGGCCTCGAGCACGGCCAGCTGCACCCGCTGCGCTTCGGTGGCCGCATCGCGGTGCTTAAGGAACCAGAGCTGGTGCAGCTTGAGCGTGCCCGACGCCTGCAAGCGGTTGTAGCGGCTTGCGACCTCGGCCTGCTTCTCAAGCTTGTCGACATTGGCGTTGAGCTCGCGCAGGATGTCGTCGACCCGAATCAGGTTCTCGCGCGTGTCCTTGAGTCGGTTCTCGGTTTCGCGCCGGCGCTCCTTGTACTTGGACACGCCGGCGGCCTCTTCGAGGAACAGCCGCAATTCCTCGGGTCGCGACTCGATGATGCGGCTGATCGTGCCTTGGCCGATGATCGCGTAGGCGCGCGGCCCGAGGCCCGTGCCCAGGAAGACGTCCTGCACATCGCGACGACGCACCGGCTGGTTGTTGATGAAGTAGCTGCTGCCGCCCTCGCGTGTGAGCACTCGCTTGACAGCGATGTCGGCAAAAGTGCTCCACTGGCCACCGGCGCGAGCGTCCTCGTTCGAGAACACCAGTTCGACGCTAGCGCGGCTGGCCGGTTTGCGCAAGCCCGAGCCGTTGAAGATCACGTCCTGCATGCTCTCGCCGCGCAACTCGCTGGCCTTGCTCTCGCCCAGCACCCAGCGCACGGCATCCATGATGTTGGACTTGCCACAGCCGTTGGGACCGACCACGCCGACCCGCTGACCAGGCAGCGCAAAGGTGGTCGGCTCAGCGAACGACTTGAAGCCCGAGAGCTTGATCTGGTTCAGGCGCATGCGCGGAAGCTGCCTGCAACTCTCAAGGCCCGTCGGCCGAAAGCTGCAAGTATTTGATTTTTATGGGTTAATTGGACATCCGGGAGCAGCCCAATGAGCCGCGATGATAGCATCGCAACCCTTTTTCAGATCGCGCGCTGCCAACACCGCAGCCCAGACCCACCATGGCCAAGAAAGCCGCCAAGAACGCAGCACCGGAGCGCAACGAACGTGCGATGCCTGCCAATCCGCCCACTGCACCGTCCAAGGACTTGCTTGTCTTTGACAACCCGGCGCCCGGGCGAGACTACCTGATCCAGTTCCAGGTGCCCGAGTTCACCTGCCACTGCCCGCTGACCGGCCAGCCAGACTTCGCCCACTTCACGATCGACTTGATCGCCGACACGCTGTGCCTGGAGCTCAAGAGCCTGAAGATGTATTTCTGGAGCTACCGCAACGAGGGCGCGTTCCACGAGAAGGTCACCAACACCATCCTAGACGACATCGTCAAAGCGATCGCCCCACGTTTCGCCCGCATCACCGCGAAATGGTATGTGCGCGGCGGCATCTACACCAATGTGATCGCCGAGCACCGGATGCCGGGCTGGAAGCCCCAGCCTGCGGTCGAATTGCCGACGCTGACGATGGAGCGCGGGTTGCTGGCTTGATCGCTGCCGCGCCAAGCGCCGGCCCAGCGCAGGCCACTTGTTGGCCTGCGGTGCTCGCCGCCGTGCTGGGGGGTGTGGCGATCGGCATGAATGTCGGCAAAGTGCCACTGGCCTTGCCGGCGATGCGCATCGAACTCGGTTTGACGCTGATGCAGTCGGGCTGGGTGTCCTCGATGCTGACCACGCTGGCAGTGGTCGCGGCCAGCGGCAATTGGGCGTCGGCGCGCTGGGTCACCGGCGGCGCAGCCTTGATCGGCTTGTTGCTTGGCTTGGCGGCACTGCGCGCAGAACGCCCCGCAATGAGACCAGGCAATCACCTCTCAAGCAAATGTGGCTTTGCCACTTTGCTTGATCCCCACGGGGGGCGGCCGGCTTCGGCCGGCCTTGGGGCGCTCAAGACCGTTGCCAAGCCGTGACGGTACCGACCCGGCCGGCATACCAGAAGTACGACGTCGCAGTGCACAAGAGCGGCATCGACGGCTTCGGTGTTTTCGCCGCCGAGCCCGTGCCCAAGCACCGCAAGATCGGCGAGATCCGCGGCGAGAGCATCAGCGTGGCCGAGGCCCGCAGACGAGCCATCGGCAAGCAGCGCATCATGATCGTCGAGGTCTCGGCGCGCAAAGCAATCGACGCATCGCGCAGCGACGATCCGATGCGCTTTACCAACCACTGTTGCAGCCCCAACGCCAGGTTGTCGATCCAGGGCGGCCGGATCGAGTTCTATGCAATGCGCGACATTGCGCCGGGGGAGGAGATCACCGTGAACTACGGCGAAACCCACCATGAAGGCCAACTGGCCTGCCGCTGTGGCGCAACCAACTGCAGCGGCTGGCTCTGAAAGCACCATCGCCCGCGATAATCGCGGGATGAATCCGCTGCTGGGCAAACTCCACCCCTATCCCTTCGAACGCCTGCGCGCGTTGACCGCTGGGATTCAACCCAACCCGCGCTTGCGCCCCATCAGCCTGGGTCTGGGCGAACCGCGACACGCCACGCCGGCACTGGTCGAGCAGGCGATGGTGGCCGGGCTCAAGGGCTTGTCGGCCTACCCACCCACCGCTGGCACACCGGCATTGCGCGAGGCCTGTGCCGGCTGGCTGCAGCGGCGCTACGGTGTGGCGGTCGATCCAGCGACCCAGTTGCTGCCAGTCAGCGGTTCGCGCGAGGCGCTGTTTGCGATCGCCCAAACCGTCATCGATGCCAGCAAGCCAGGCGCGACCGTCGTCTGCCCCAATCCTTTCTACCAAATCTACGAAGGCGCTGCGATCCTGGCCGGCGCTTCGGTCGCGTTCGCCAACAGCGATCCATCACGCAACTTTGCCGCGCGCTGGGACCAGATCGACGACGCCACCTGGGCCAAAACCCAGTTGCTCTACGTCTGCTCGCCCGGCAACCCGACTGGCGCGGTGATGCCGCTGTCGGAATGGGCGCAGCTCTTCGAATTGAGCGACCGCCACGGCTTCGTGATCGCCAGCGACGAGTGCTATTCGGAGATCTATTTCCGCGACGAGCCGCCGCTGGGCGGACTTGAAGCCGCGGCCCAACTCGGCCGCAGCGATTTCCGCCGTCTGATCGCATTCACCTCGCTGTCCAAGCGCAGCAACGTGCCCGGTCTGCGCTCAGGCTTTGTCGCCGGTGACGCAGAGATCATCCGCAACTTCCTGCTCTACCGCACTTACCACGGCTCGGCGATGAGCCCGGTGGTGCAGTCAGCCAGCCTGGCGGCCTGGAACGACGAAGACCATGTGCTGGCCAACCGGGCGCTGTACCGAACCAAGTTCGCCCAAGTCACGCCGGTGCTGGAGCCGGTTTTGGACGTGGCCTTGCCCGACGCAGGTTTCTACCTCTGGGCTGCGCTGCCCGAGGTGGCGGGTCAGCCCGGCGACGACATCGCTTACGCCTGCGAACTGTTGGCTCAATACAATGTGGCGGTTTTGCCCGGCAGCCTGCTGGCCCGCGACGCCCATGGCCAGAACCCCGGACGCGGGCGCATCCGCATGGCGCTGGTAGCCTCCACCGAAGAATGCCTGGAAGCTGCCCATCGCATCGCCGAATTCACCACCTCGTACCGACCTTGACGACCTCCACGACCGAGCCGAAACCATGACCCAGACACTGCAAACGACCATAGAACAAGCCTGGGACGACCGTGCCAGCATCGGACCCACCACTGCCGCGCCCGCCGTCCGCGAAGCGGTCGAATCGGTGATCGCCGACCTCAACGCCGGCCGCATCCGCGTCGCCGAGCGCCAGTCCGTCGGCCAGTGGACCGTCAACCAGTGGATCAAGAAGGCCGTGCTGCTGAGCTTCCGCCTCAACGACAACCAGATCATGCAGGCCGGCGAGCTGACCTTCTTCGACAAGGTGGCGACCAAGTTCTCGCACATGGACGCAGCCGCGCTGCAGGCCTCGGGCGTTCGTGTCGTGCCGCCAGCAGTGGCCAGGCGCGGCAGCTACCTCGCCAAAGGCGTCGTGCTGATGCCCAGCTACGTCAACATCGGCGCCTATGTCGACGAGAACACCATGGTCGACACCTGGGCCACCGTGGGCTCTTGCGCTCAGATCGGCAAGAACGTGCACTTGTCGGGCGGCGTGGGCATCGGCGGCGTGCTCGAACCGCTGCAGGCCAACCCGACGATCATCGAGGACAACTGCTTCATCGGCGCCCGGTCCGAGGTGGTCGAAGGCGTGATCATCGAGGAGAACTCGGTCATCAGCATGGGCGTCTACATCAGCCAGAGCACCAAGATCTACAACCGCATGACCGGCGAAGTGAGCTACGGCCGAGTGCCTGCCGGTTCGGTCGTGGTCAGCGGTTCGTTGCCGGCAGTCGACGGCAGCCACAGCCTGTACTGCGCGGTGATCGTCAAGCGCGTGACGGCAGAGACCCGCGCCAAGACCAGCATCAACGACTTGCTCCGACCCTGAACTAAAACTATGTCCAGGATTGAACCGGCTCATCCGATGCGCGGGCACGGTGTTGGCAGTCCCAGCTCACGCCGATCCCCTCACATTGACGCAACCTAAACGCCCGCGCAGCGACAAGATGACCGACAGCCTGACCACCTTGCGCTTGCTCGAAGCGCTGATCGCCTGCCCTTCGGTTACACCGGCCGATGCCGGCTGCCAGGCCTTGATCGCAGCGCGGCTCGAGGCTCAAGGCTTTGTCTGCGAGACGCTGACATTCGGTCCCGACCAGGCCCGGGTCACCAACCTGTGGGCATTGCACCGCGGCGCCAGCCCAGGACCGACGGTCGTTCTCGCGGGCCACACCGACGTGGTGCCGACCGGGCCGCTCGCCGCCTGGACCAGCGACCCCTTCGTGCCCAGCCACCGCGACGGCAAACTCTACGGCCGCGGCGCTGCCGACATGAAGACCTCGATCGCGGCGATGACGGTCGCAGCCGAAGAGTTCGTGCGCCAGCACCCGCAGCACACCGGCACGCTGGCGCTGCTGTTCACCAGCGACGAGGAAGGCCCGTCGATCGACGGCACGGTGCGCGTGGTCGAGGTTTTGCAAGCCCGCGGCGAGCGGCTCGACTGCTGCATCGTCGGTGAGCCAACTTCGGTCGATCGGCTTGGCGACATGATCAAGAACGGGCGTCGCGGCTCGCTGTCGGCCAGGCTGCGCGTGATCGGCGTGCAAGGCCATGTCGCTTATCCGCAGCTCGCGCGCAACCCGGTGCATCAACTGGCACCGGCGCTGGCCGAGCTCGCCACCACGGCCTGGGACGCAGGCAACGCGCATTTCCCGGCAACCGCCTGGCAGGTGTCGAACATCCACGCGGGCACCGGCGCCCTCAACGTGATCCCGGGCGAGGTGGTGGTCGATTTCAATTTCCGCTTCTCGACCGAGTCGAGCCCGGAGCAGCTGCAGTCCCGGGTCGAGGACTTGCTGGTGCGCCATGGCCTGGAGTTCAAGCTGGACTGGACCCTGGGCGGCTCGCCCTTCCTGACCCGGCCTGGCCGCCTGAGCGCAGCGCTGAGCGACGCCATCGCTGCCGAGACCGGCATCACGCCGGTGATGTCGACCACCGGCGGCACCAGCGACGGCCGCTACATCGCCCGGGTCTGCGAACAAGTCGTCGAGTTCGGCCCGGTCAACGCCAGCGTGCACAAGGTCGATGAGTGGGTGAACGTCGCCGACATCGAGCCGCTGAAGAATATTTACCGCCGCACGCTGGAGACCTTGCTCAAGTGACCTTGATCGAACTGGTCGAGCGCTCAAGCGCCCGCCTCACCGAGGCGGGCGTTTCGTTTGGACACGGCACGGACAACGCTTTCGACGAGGCCGCCTGGCTGGTGTTGTGGCGGCTGGGCTTGGCGCTGGACGAACTCGACGGTGTCGCCGAGCAAGCCGTCACGGCCGAGCAAGAAGCCGCCGTGCAAGCACTGCTGGACCAGCGAATCACCAGCCGCCAGCCCGCTGCTTACCTCACCGGCGAGGCCTGGCTGCAAGGTGTTGCGTTCACCGTCGACAAGCGGGCGATCGTGCCGCGTTCGCTGATCGCCGAGCCGCTGGCCGACGGCGCGCTAGACGTCTGGCTCGACGAACAGACCCACCGGGTGCTCGACCTTTGCACCGGCAACGGCAGCCTGGCGGTGCTCGCTGCGATGGCCTGGCCCGAGGTGGTCGTCGATGCCGCCGACTTGAGCCCCGACGCACTGGCGGTGGCGAGGCTCAATGTCGATCGCCACGGCTTGGCTGAGCGCATCACGCTGCACCAGGGCGACGGCCTGACCGCAGTGGCGGGCCATCGCTACGACCTGATCCTGTGCAACCCGCCCTACGTCAACGCCGACTCGATGGCAGCGCTGCCGGCCGAGTACCAAGCCGAGCCTGCGCTGGCACTGGCCGGTGGCGCCGATGGCATGGACTTCATCCGTCAACTGCTGCATGACGCACCCCGGCACATGAGCCCGAACGGCGTGCTGGTGCTTGAAATCGGCCACGAGCGAGCCCATTTCGAGCGTGCGTTCCCGGCGCTGGACCCGGTCTGGCTGCCGACGAGCGCCGGCGATGACCAGGTGCTTCTGCTGACCCGCGACGCGATCACGCCATCCCAGATGTCGGCCCTTCAGCCGACCCTCCAACCGAACCCGACCCCATGATCCAGATAAAGAACCTGACCCTGCGCCGAGGCGTCAAGGTCGTCCTCAAAGACGCCAGCGTGACGCTGAACCCCGGCGAGAAAGTCGGACTGGTCGGCCGCAATGGCGCCGGCAAGTCCTCGCTGTTCTCGCTGATTGCCGGTCGGCTGCAGGCTGACGCCGGCGACTTCGACATGCCCAGCAAATGGCGCATCGGCCAGGTCGCGCAGGAAATGCCCGAGACCGACCAGCCGGCCACCGACTATGTGCTCGACGGCGACTTGCCGCTGGCCGAGGCCAAGGCCGTGCTGGCAGCAGCCGAGTTGTCTGAGGATGGCCATGCGATCGGCGACGCCTATGTCGGGCTGGAGCACGCTGGCGCTTTCGACGCGCCGGCACGCGCCCAGGCGCTGTTGCTGGGCCTGGGGTTTCGCACCGACCAGCTCGACGCACCGGTCAACAGCTTCTCGGGCGGATGGCGCATGCGGCTGCAACTGGCCCGGGCGCTGATGTGCCCGGCAGACCTGATGCTGCTCGACGAGCCGACCAACCACTTGGACCTGGACGCACTGGTCTGGCTGGAGAACTGGCTGAAGAAATACGAAGGCCTGATGATCGTGATCAGCCACGACCGCGAGTTCCTCGACGCGATCACCAAGGTCACGGTTCATCTGGACGCCGCGACGCTGAACCGCTACGGCGGCAACTATTCAAGCTTCGAGTCCATGCGCGCCGAGCGCATGGAGCAGCAGCAAGCGGCATTCGGCAGGCAGCAGGAAAAGATCGCCCACCTGCAGAAGTTCATCGACCGATTCAAGGCCAAGGCCAGCAAAGCCAAGCAGGCGCAGAGCCGGGTCAAAGCATTGGACCGCATGGTCAAGCTCGGGCCTGTGCTGATGGACGCCGAGTTCGACTTCGAGTTCCGCCAGCCGCAAAGCCTGCCGAATCCGATGCTGACGATGCGCGAGCTGATCTGTGGCTACCCGAACCTGGTCGCCGGCGAGCCGCCGGTGGCGATCGTTCGCCATGTCACCCGCAGCGTGATGGCCGGCCAGCGCATCGGCATCCTGGGCGCCAACGGCCAGGGCAAGTCGACGCTGGTCAAGACCATCGCCCATGCGCTGCAGCCGCTTGCCGGCGAATTCACCGAAGGCAAAGGCCTGTCCGTGGGCTACTTCGCGCAGCAAGAGCTCGACCTGCTCAACGAGGACGACACGCCGATGCAGCGCATGGTGCGGCTGGCCCGCGAGACCGGCAGCAACGGCCAGGACGCACGCGAGCAGTCGCTGCGCGACTTCCTCGGCAAGTTCCGCTTCGTCGGCGAGATGGTGCACCAGACCGTGGGCACGCTCTCAGGCGGCGAGCGCGCGCGGCTGGTGATGGCCACGATCGTCTGGCAGCGCCCCAACCTGCTGCTGCTTGACGAGCCAACCAACCACCTGGACCTCAACACCCGGGAGGCGCTGTCGATCGCACTCAACGAGTTCGAGGGCTCGGTGATGCTGGTCAGCCATGACCGATCGCTGCTGCGCGAGGTCTGCGACGAATTCTGGCTCGTCACCTCGGGCGGCGTGCTGCCCTTCGACGGCGACCTGGACGATTACCAGAAGTGGTTGCTCGACGTGTCACGCGCCAACGCGCGCGGGTTGCCCCCGCCACCCGTGCCGGGCTACCTGCCCGCCGCACCGGCACCCGAGCCTGTGCGCGCGGTGGCACCCGCAGCGACACCGAAATCGGTGGCGCGCGCCACGGCCGACAACGCGTCGGCACCCGGCAGCTACCGCCGAGACGAACGCAAGCAGACGGCCCAGACGCGCAGCCAGGCCGCCAATCGCAGCCGACCCTTGCGCAACGAGGTGACGCAGATCGACAGCCGGATGGAGTCTCTGGGCGCCGAGCGCGTCAAGCTCGAAGCCCAGCTGGCGAGCGGCAAACTGTCGGGAGCCGACATCGCCGAGGCCGGACGCCAGCTCAACCACATCAGTGCTGAACTGGGCCGCTTGGAAGAACGCTGGCTAGAGCTGCAGACCGAGATCGAAGCGATCACCGCTGACAGCATGGTGTGATCGCTTCGGTATCAAACCGCACTTCAACAGTCGAGGCATGATCGAGATCGATCGTGCATCCGTCGATCAAAGGTTGATCAACGCTGACGAGGAGATGATGATGAAGTCCTGGGCCCTGGTGATGACGGTGCGGCGCCTGATCAAGACATGAACGACTTGTTGACAGCAGTGGCTGTGGTGGCCGCTCTGGTGGCCGCTCTGGTGGCAGGTCTGGTCTGGTTCACCTGGCGCACCAGTCGACGGGTGGAAGCCGCTTTTCCACCCCAAGGCCAATGGTTGGACCTGCCTGGCGCCCGGCTGCACGTTGTGGACAAGGGCCCCACCGTGCCATTGTCAGCCGGCCAGCAAGCGCCGGTGGTGTTGCTGATCCACGGTTTGGGCGGCCAGATGGCGAACTTCACCTACGGTGTGGTTGATCGCCTGGCCAGGCATTGCCGGGTGATTGCGATCGACCGGCCCGGTGCGGGCTACTCGGTTCGCCATCCCGGCGCTTCGGCCGCACTCGGCGCACAAGCCGATGTCATGGCAGCCTTGATCGATGCCATGCAACTCGGTCGCCCCGTCGTCGTCGGCCACTCACTCGGCGGTGCCATCGCCTTGACATTGGCACAACGCCATCCAGGCAAGGTGGCGGCACTGGCCCTGGTGTCGCCGCTGACCCAGATGCCCAAAGCCGTGTCGACCGCATTCAATGGGCTGATGATCAGCAGCCCGGTGCTGCGCCGCCTGGTCGCCTGGACCTTGGCCCTGCCTGCGACGATCGCCAAACGCGATGCGGTCTTGGCGCTGGTGTTCGGCCCAGAAGCGGTACCCGCTGATTTCGGCACCCGCGGTGGCGGCTTGCTGGGCGTGCGGCCATCGCATTTCATCGGCGCATCGACCGACTTGGCGGCCGTGGAGCAAGACCTGCTGACCGTCATCAATGGCTACGGCGACATGCGCTTGCCTGTCAGCGTGTTGTATGGGCGCAGTGACCGGGTGCTCAGCGCTGTCGAACAAGGCCAAGGGCTGGCCGATGCGTTGCCCGGCGCACAACTCGTGTTGGTGGACGGTGGTCACATGCTGCCGGTGACGCAGGCGGCGCGCACCGCCGATTTCATCAGCGCGGTGGTGTACCAGATTCACCCCGCATCCGCCAACGCCACCTGACCCAGCCTGGCCGTCGGTGCGCAGGTCAATCAGCGCGACGCCAATCCTGCCAGCCGGGATCGCCTAGAACCCAGGATCATGGGGGTAGGCGTTCAGCGCGCAGCACGATGTCGCGCCACAGCGCGTCGCGCTGGCGGCTCAGCGCAAGATCGCTCGAACGGGGCCATACCGCCGTCTGGACCATCACCAGCTTGAGCCGAGGATGGACGAACACCGACTGCCCGCGAACACCGAGCAAGGCGAACCCCAGCCTGTCCGGGAACACCCAGGTCTGGAAGCCATAGCCGAAATAAGGGGTCGCGCGCCACGGCTGCAAATGCCCGTCGCGAAGGCGTACCGTAGTGGCGGCGTCCACCCACTCGGCAGGAATCACGGTTTGGCCGTCGCGCTGCCCCCGCTCGGCCAGAAGCAAGCCCAGCCGGCCCCAATCGCGCAAGCGCGCCGACATGCAGCAATACGCCGCTTCCATGCCTTGCGGGTCGGTGATCCAGACCGCGTCTGCTTCGGCGCCCAAAGGCTGCCACAACTTGTCGCTCACATAGTCTGCCAGCGGCCGCCCCACCGCACGGGTGAGCACTTGCGCCAGCACTTGGGTATCGGCCGAGATGTATTTGAAGCGATCGCCCGCTGCAGCGTCACGGTCCTGGAATCGACCCAGCGCGGCCAACAGACCGCCGCCCTGCCTGGTCCATGTCCGCGACAGCGCCGCGATGTCGGTGTTGGGTTTGTCGTAGGTTTCGTCGAAGCGCACGCCCGAGGACATGTTCAGCACATGGCGGATCGCGACGCCCTTCCACGCCGTGGCAGCGAGCGCCGGCTCGTAGCGTTCCACCGGGTCATCGACCGAGGCGATCTTGCCTTCGGACACGGCGACGCCGATCGCCATCGCCACCACCGTCTTGGCCATCGAAAAAGAGGTGAACCTGTGCTCGGGTTGGCGACCGTATTGGTAGCGCTCGACCAGCACCTTGCCGTCCTTGAGCACCAGCAAGCCGGTCGTGGGATGGCTGTCGAGATAGGGCTGGATGAAAGGCCAGTCGGGCTCGGCATCGCTGCGCGGCAGCGCACGCACAGCCTGCGCTGCGCGCACCGTGCGGACCGGAAAGAGCGTCTCCATCGCGCTGTAGGCACCGACCATGTGGTCCTGGGTGTACCAGTTGTTCAGCGTGCCAGCTGGGTATCCCTGACTTGCACCATAAGCGTCTTCGTCAGGCGCGGCCATCACGCAAAAACTGGTGGCCAAGCCGGCAACCAGCCATACAAAAGCCCTGCGCCAATGAGGCTTCGACAACATGGGTTTCAAGTCTGTCAGTACAGCCGGCTCGTCGCGCCGCCATCGACGGGCAGCACCGTCCCGTTGACGAACCTGGCCGCGTCCGAACACAGCCAGGTGATGGCACTGGCGATCTCCTCGGCGTGACCGAGTCGGTTCATCGCCGAATGCTTGGCCGCGATCACCCTGTAGCGTTCAGCTGAAGCCGGTGCATCGGGGTTGACCATTTCAGACCGGGTGAAGCCAGGCGCCACCGCGTTGATGCGCAAGCCCCTCTGCCCATAGTCGATCGCCGCCGACTGGGTCAGACCGACAACACCGAACTTGCTGGCGCTGTAGGTCGCGTGGCCGAGGTCCGAGGGTTTGATCCCGTAGATCGACGCGACATTGACGATCGCGCCCGCGCCCTGTGCCAGCATCGCCGGGATCTCATGCTTCATGCAAAGCCAGACGCCTTTGAGATTGACGTTCATCAGCGCGTCCCATTGCGCCTCCTTGACGTCCGCCACCGGTTTGCCCACCGGACCTGAGACGCCGGCGTTGTTGACGGCGCAGTCCAGCCGCCCGAACCGGGCCAGTGTGGCCTGAACCATGGCCGCGACATCGACGGCCCGGCTGACATCGGTCCGAACGAACAGCGCTTCGCCGCCCAACGCCGTGATCTGCTGCAACACGGATTCACTCTGCTCGCTGCGGCGTGCAGCGATCACCACGCTTGCGCCTTCGCGAGCGAACTGCAGCGCCGTCGCTGCGCCCAAGCCCGAACTGCCGCCGGTGACCAGGGCGACTTTGCCTTCGAAAGGCCTCATTGAATTCTCCATTTTCTCGAGTTCAGCCCGACGAAGACAGGCCTTGCCGCCATGCTGAAAACTGCGCTCATCTCCACCGCCATTCCCGACCCATCACTCGAGCTTGACGCCGACCGCGGCCACCACCTTGGACCAGCGCTGCAGTTCGGCAGCGATCAGCGCGGCAACAGCGACTGCGACTGCATGCGCTCGAACCAGTGGTGCAGCGCATCCTCGGTGTCTAGGCAGTCGTTGAAGCCGTGCTGGCGCAGCTTGATGCCGCTGAGCACCGAGTCGGCCGGGTTGGCCTGACCATGGGCGAATGCGCGGTCAGTGAACTGCCACGAACTGCCAACCAACTGCTCGAGCGTGAAGGGCCGCAGCCCGTGCTTGGCAACGATCCTGGCCCAGACCGCTTCCTGCGCCGGCATGCCCTCGGTCAGCGAATACGGCTGCGCTGCGCCGACAGCCATGTCGAAGCGCCGTGCGACCGAGGCCCAGAGGTCTTCCCACACCAGCATATCGCCGTTGAGCACGTTGTAGGTCTCGTTGGCGGCGATCTCGTTCGTGCCGGCCCACTCGGCAGCGCGCGCGATCAACCGGCTGTCACTGGCCGCGTTGATGCAGCGCCCGCCGCCAGGAAAGCGCAGTGGCTGACCCAGTTCGCGTTGCACCGCCGCGTAGGCGCCTAGCGCGGGGATGATGTTCATCGGGCTGCCGATCGCGTAGCCTAAGATCAGCTGCGGCCGCAGCACCGTGAAGGTCCAGGCCGCGTGCGGCTGGCGCGCGCGCAACAGGTCTTCTTGCAGCCAGTAGAAGTTGGCATGCGCATGGCGCGGCCAACGCTCCTTGGCTGGCACCGGCGCCGGCTCGACATGGCCGCCGTAGGCCTTGGTGCCCTGCATCAGTGAGACATGGCGCAGACCCTTGGCCACCGGCTGCAGCGCATCGAGCAGGTTGCGCAACATCGCTTCGTTGACCGCCATCTGTTGCGGGTCGCGCCAACCGGCCACCAGATCCGGCAGTTCGTAGAGCGCAGCGAACAGCACATGGGTGACGCCGTCCAGGTTGGCCGCCGCGCTGCGGCAGGCCGCAGCGTCGGTCAGGTCGAGCGCGAGATGGCGCACACCCTCGGGCAGCGGCAAAGGACGGCGCGACAGCGAGATCACCTCCCAGTCGGGCAGCGCCGCAAAATGCGCCACCGCGGCGGCGCCGACAACGCCGCTGCCGCCGGCGATCAGGATCTGGTGTTTGGTTTTTCGCATGGCTCAACTCCTGGTGGAAACACGTGCCGACAGCTGAGCCACCCACAGCGGCAACAAACTGATCGTGCGGCATTGTGACGGCGAGCGCGCCGGGCTGCCTGCAAACTCAAGCCAGATGAGGGTTTTCATACCAGTCCGGGCGGCGCAGGCTGGCATCATTCGAGACGAATTCATTCTGGAGACAAGCCATGACCTATGACATTGTGATTCGCGGTGGAACCATCGTTGACGGCAGCGGCAGCGAAGGCCGCGCCGGCGATCTGGGCATCGAAAACGGCATCATCACCGCGATGGGCAAGGTCGACGGCCGGGGACACCGCGAGATCGACGCGCAAGGCGCGACCGTGACGCCCGGCTTCGTCGACATCCACACCCATTTCGACGCGCAGATCGGCTGGGACCCCGACTGCACACCTGTCAGCTGGCACGGCGTGACCACCGCGCTGCTGGGCAACTGCGGCGTGACGTTCGCGCCCTGCAAGCCGAGTGACCGCGAACTGCTGGCCGGCATGATGGAGACCGTCGAGGACATTCCGCGCAACGCCATCCTGACAGGCTTGCCCTGGAGCTGGGAGGATTACGGCGGTTACCTGGATGCGATCGAAAAGATCCAACCCGGCATCAACATTGCCGGCCTGGTCGGCCACAGCGCGGTGCGCTTCTATGTGATGGGCGAGCGGGCCGTGGAAGAGCAAGCCACGCCCGACGAGTTGCGCCGCATGGTCGAGGTGGTGGGGCAGTCGATAGACGCTGGCGCAGCGGGCTTCTCGATCAACCGCCTGCCGATGCACACGCTGCCAGACGGCCGGGCCATTCCCGGGACGTTTGCCCATGAATCCGAATTGATCGAGATTGCGCGCACCGTGGCCCAGCGCAAGGGTTTGGTGCAGGCAGTGGGTGCCGAACTCGGATTGCTCACAAACATCGCCGACGCGACCGCCAGCCGCGTGCTGTGCAGCTACGGCGCAGGCGGCGGCGACCTCGCGTCGGCGGCACAGCGTCGCACGGCACTCGAAGAAGCCTGCGTCGGCCGCGACATCACCGCGATCACGCAGGTGCGCGGCTCGGGGATGATCTACGGCTTGCAGGCCTCGCTGCCGGTTCGCGGTGCCGCCTGGGGCCGGGTGCAGCGCATGGCTAACCTGAGCGACCGTCTCGCCGCGCTGGATGACCCGCAGATGCGGGACGCGATGATCGAGGAAGCCCGGCTCAAAGGCTTCAAGGAAAACCTGGGCACGCCGGTCGAACAAGTGTTCTACATGGGCACCGGCGTCTCGCCTGACTACACCGGCGGCCCAGAGACGAGCCTGGTTGCGATGGCCAAAGCCAGGGGTGAGCACTGGTCCGAGGCCTTTCTGCGGATCTCGCGCGAGACGCAGGGCAAGGCGCTGTTCACGCTGAGGATGTTCAACCCGAACATCGACGCGCTCGCACACATGTTCAAGAGCGACCACTGCTTCCCCAGCCTGGGCGATTCAGGCGCACATGTCTCGCAAGTGATGGATGCAGGCTGGGCCACTTTCATGTTGTCTTACTGGGTGCGTCAGCGCGGCTTCTTCACGATGGGCGAGGCGATCCAACGCATGACCTCGATGCCGGCGCGGGTCTTGGGCTTGAAGGACCGCGGCACGCTGGCCGTGGGCATGCGGGCCGATGTGAACGTCTTCGACGCTGACAAAGTGGCCGAGCATCATCCCGAGATGGTTCACGACCTGCCGGGCGGTGCTCGGCGATTCAACCAGCGCTCGACCGGCTACCTGGCCACTTTGGTCAATGGCCAGATCAATGTGTTGAACGGCGAACACACCGGGCTGCGTGCCGGCAAGGTGTTGCGCCACCGGCAATAGCGCCACCGGCCATAGCGCAACCTGCAATAGCGCCACCAGCCATGGCGCCACTGTCAACAAGCCCGCGCGGCCCGGCAGCGCTTCAGCGGGCCGCCAACTCGAAATACGGCAAGGGCTTGCCGGCGATGGTGCGGATTGCGCAGAGTACTCGGTCGCCTATGCCCAGACCGGGCGCACCATGGCCCATCGTCCGGAATCCCTCGTCGAGGTCGACCAGCACGATGACGTAAGGCAGCAGCGCGCGGAACTCGTCGTTCGGTGCGCGTTCGACCTGGGTGCAGGCCTGCACGATGCCGGTACCGATGCACACAGCTGCCGCAGGTTCGGCCTGGCCGCAGGCCGGGCAAAAGCCGCGCCTGAAGTACCAGACATGGCGACACGCCAGGCAATGCTGGTACAACAGCTGGTCACCGCCTTGGGTCCAATCCCGGGCCCAGTCCATCGTCGGATCTTGTGTTGCAGCGTCGTTCATGCGGACTCCAGCACCAGACTGACATGCGACGACATCACGCCGCCATCGCCGTGCAGCAAGGCCACGCCGGCACGCGAGGCCTGGCGAGCACCGGCACGACCTGTCATCTGCAAGTGCATCTCGGCCAAATGCGCCATCGCACCGGCCACACCGCAATGACCGTAAGACATCAGCCCACCGTGCAGGTTGAGCGGCATCGCGCCAGTGACGCTGAAATGCCCTTCGCGGGCCAGCACGCCGGCTTGCCCGCGCGGCGCCAGCCCGATCTCCTCGAGCAGCATCGTCAGCGTGATCGTGAAGCTGTCGTAAATCGCCGCCGCCTCGACATCGGCCAGGCTGCGACCGGCAGCGGCCAGTGCACGCGCGGTGCAGGCGCCGGCACCGCAGTCGGTCAGACTGGCCAGCGCGCTGACATGCTGGGCGTTGTGGTGCTGCGTCGCGGCGGCGACGCGCAGCGAATGCGCGCCGACAGGCTCGGCAGAGACGATGACAGCGCAGCCGCCGTCGGCGATCGCGCAGCAGTCGAGCAGCTTCAGTGGCGAGGCGATCGGTCTGGACGCGAGCACATCCGCCACGCTGATGGGGCTGCGAAACTGCGCGCCCTCATGCTGCACCGCATGCGTGCGCATCAGCACCGCCAACTCGGCCAGATCCGCCTCGGTGCTGCCGAAGTCGTGCAGGTAGCGCGAGGCCAGCAGGCCGTAATAAGCGGGGATCGTTGCGCCCAAAGGCACCTCGTAGACCGGGTGCCCGACCTGCGCCAGCACCTGCACCGAAGAGTCACGGCTTTGCCCGGTCAAGCGGTTCTCGCCGCCGACCACCAACACGCGCCGCGCCACGCCCGAGCCCACCAGCGCATGCGCCAGCATCACCAGCCCGAAACCGGTGGCCCCGCCCAGCTGCATCGCGTGGGCATAGCTCGGGTGCAGGCCGTAATGCTCGGCGAATACGGTGGCGAGCATCAAGTGCGGCTGAGTCGTGGCGTAGCCGCACAACAGTCCATCGATGTCGCCGCGCGCCAGACCGGCGTCGGCCAGCGCCAGGTCGGCGGCCTCGCTCATCAGGTCTAGCGTGTTGCGGCCCGGGTGGCGGCCGAAACGCGTCAGGCCGCTGCCGACCAGGTAGCTCATCGCGCCAAGCCCTGGTGACGCGACGAATGAAGTGGCCGGTGTCGGGACATCGGCGTCAAACCGTTGCCACCGGCGTCGCGGGCGACCCCACCGCGCCTGGCAGACGCAGCGGCGGCGCCGTCAGCAGGAAACGGCTGCGGCCATGGGCGCGCAGCCAGTTCGACAGCTCGCTGAGGTGCCAGATCTCCCCCAGGTGAACGCCGAGCTTGAACAAGCAGTGCTCGTGCAGCGGCAAGGTTGCGCAGCAGCCCGGGTGGCCGATCGCCGGATGTGCCTCGACCGCGTAGTTGTCGGCGATCAGCACCGACAAACCGCTGTCGGTGATCCACTGCAGCAGCTTGGCATCGCGACCGTCGAGCACCGCACCAGTCTGGTCTAGCACCGCCGCATCGGGCTGGCCGGCCATCTCGACCAAGGCCTGGGCGAAGCCGGTGTGCAGGCACAGCATGTCGCCGGTCTCGACCACGACCTTGTCGGCCTCGATGATGCGCATCAAGCTGTCGTAGCCGACCAGGCTGCGTCCCCGGCCCAGATTGGCCTGCAGGTCGATCATCACGCCGCGGCCCTGGACGCAGCGTGCGGCCATGTTCTCGATGCCCAGCGCAGCGGCCTTGGAGGTCGAGCGGGACTGGCCCGGCGCGGGCACACCCGCATCGCTGCCCTCGGTCGGCGCCAGGATGTGGCGACCGGCCCTGAAGCCGTTGTAGTACACCGCCTCGGCAATGCCGTCGCCATTGGCGTCGAACATCTGGCCCACATGCGCCAAGCTGTCCCATTGGGTGGAGTACTGCAAGTGCATCACCACCAGGTCGTCGCTGATCACGTCGGTGTGCATCGGGTTGTCAGTGATCAGCCGGTAGTTCATGTTCGGCCGGCCATTGCGCAGCGTGGGCCGCAACACCGGCGGCAGACGCCGCGGGTTGAGCACGTTGCCGCCGGGCAGGTCTAGCGGCAGGCTCAGGCAGAAGGTCAGCCCCTCCTGGACCTCAGCCACACCTTGCTTGACCTTTTGCGGCGTCAGCAGGTTGATGCGGCCGCATTGGTCGTCGGCGCCGAAGTCACCCCAGTTCGAGCCTGGCGGGCGGTGGATCCAACGCGGTTCGTTGGCTTCGCTGGCATGGTTTGATTCGGACATCAGTTCAACTCCTGTGGTGGCAAGAACGTGACAAAGTGCCCGGCCGAGACGATCGCGCCTGCGCTGGAATGCGTTTGAATTTGGACGGTTCGGCCTGCCGCCGCTGCATCCGTCACAGGGTCTCTCGGGTGCCGAGGATCGCGGTGACCTGGCTAGACAGCACGCCGCCGTTGCCATGAGCGAGCGCGAGCTTCGCACCCTGCACCTGACGCGCCCCGGCCATGCCCGTGAGTTGCTGCACCGCCTCGACGACGGTGAACAAGCTGTACATGCCCGGGTGCACACAGGACAGTCCACCGCCATTGGTGTTGACGGGCAGCGCGCCGCCCGGCGCGATGCGACCACCCTCGACGAAGCGGCCGCCCTCGCCTTTGGCACAAAAGCCCAGGTCTTCGAGGAACAGGATCGTGTTGATCGTGAAAGCGTCGTAGAGCTCGACGACATCGATGTCGGCCGGGCCGTAGCCCGACTGTGCGAAGGCCCTGGCCCCGGACTGCACGGCGCCGGTGACCGTCAGGTCGGCCATCGCCGAGATGTTCATGTGCGTCGTCTCGGCGGCCGCGCCCAGCAGGTAGACCGGTTGAGCGGCATGGTCGGGCGCGCGGTCGGCGCGGCACATCACGACCGCGGCCGCACCGTCGGTCACCAAGCAGCAATCCCGCACCCCCAAGGGGTCGGCGACCCGGCGTGCACCCAGCACATCGGCGATCGTCAGATCCTCGCGCATGAAGGCTTCGGGGTTCTTCTGCGCCCACTTGCGCGCCGAGACCGCAACCTCGGCGAGTTGCTCACTCGTCGTGCCGTACTGGTGCATGTGGCGCGATGCCGCCAGTGCGTAGGCCGACACCGGCATCAGCGGCCGGTAGGCCGCCTCGAAGTAAGGGATCTTCTGCGAGCTCACCAGCTTGCCCGCGCCCGAACGCTGGTTGCTGCCATAGGCGACGAGCGCGACATTGCACTGCCCGGTGGCCAGCGCGTTGGCGGCCCAGAACATATGGGTCAGGAAGGCCGAGCCGCCAGTGCGGTTGTTGTCGGTGATCTTGGGGTGGATGCCCAGGTACTCCGACAGCGACAGCCCGGACAGAAAGTCCTGCGGCAGGCCAACGAACAAACCGTCTACATCGGCCGGGGTCAGGTTCGCCTGCTTCAGTGCTTTCAGGCTGGCGTGCGCCGCCAGGTCGATCGACTCGAGGCCGGGCGCCTCGCCGATGCCATAAGTTGCAGCGCCAACGATCGCCGACTGTCCACGCGGAAACCCATCGTTCATCCAGACTCTCCTGAGAAGTATTGCGGCCGAGACCGGGTCAGCCCACCGGGTCGAAAACGACCAGCGGCGAATCGCCTTCGACGGCGATACGCGCCTTGACACGCATGCCGATGCGCACTGCGTCGCTCGCCATCGACTCGACACGGCTCATCATCCGAGGCCCTTCGTCGAGGTCGATCAACGCAACGTTGTAGCTCTGGGCTGGTGGGCGCTGGCGCATCGTGCTGGTGGCGTAGACCGTCCCGCCACCCGAGGCCTCGACCCACTCCAGGTCGGTCGCGCCGGTCGCCGGTTCGGCCACCCGCGGATAGAACACGAAGCGACCGCTGGCACGGCTGCGCTGGATCATGAACCGCCCCTCGGCCAGATGCTGCAGATACTCGCGCTCAGGCAGCGGCGAGACAGTGGGGGTCGGCTCGGACATGTAGACAGCTCCGGTGTATCTTGGTGGACGCGAACTCAGCATAGGCGGTGCAGATCAGCTGGGCTGTCGCCTTCGGCTCAAGCGCCGGTCGATCGATGCGAACAGGGTTCAGCTCAGCAACTGCACGTGCAAGCCGGCCACCCGCGAGAACTGGGCATCGCCTGTCAAGAAAACGTGCTGGTCACCCAACTGAAGGCAACTGGCGGCTTGCAGACAATCCGGCGTGCGCAAGCCATGTTTTGCCCGGATCGCTGCCGCCAACTCCACCACGTCACGGCTCAGGTCTACCCATACCAAATCACTGCGGCCAAAGAAAGCATCGTAGACCGCCAGCAACACTCGGTCATTGGATCTCATCGGCCCGACCCGGCACTCCAGCCAGCTCAGCCGGCTCAGGGCCGCACCCAGTTGTGGATGGGCAGTGGCGATCATCGCCAGTTTCTGCCGCACCCTCTTGGCGAAGGGCTCCCTGCCCTCGACCAGATAGATCAGCGCATTGGCGTCAAAGAATGCAATCACCAAGCCCGCTCGGCGTTCAAACTGGCATCGATGTCGGCCTTGCGCCGCTTGCCGGCGGCGGGCTGCCCCAGCAACCACTGCACGGCGGTCAGACCGGTTTGTGCGGACTTGCCGTTGACAAGACGAAGGTATTCGTCTTCTGACAAAACCACGGCGGCGGGCTTGTTGCGCTTGACGATGTGCAGTGGCCCGCGGCGCAGGCCGTCTTCAATGGCCGCCATACCGCGGCGCTTGATTTCGGAAACGGTGACGGTGTTGTTCATGGCTTGAGGCTCTGAATACGATGCTTTGAATGGTACCGTTTTCAGTACCGTTTGTGAAACCCCGCAAACAAGGCATCGCGCGACACGGTGCAGGTCGGGCGGACTTCGGCTCAAGCGCCGATCAATCGCAGCCGCTCGGCCGTCGATGGACACCTGAGCTCCCCGAAGCCGCCCGCCTGGGGGGTCAAGCAAAGTGGCCAAGCCACATTTGCTTGAGACCGCGAGAATGCCCACATCGACTTCCAAGAAGCGCGCGAAACCCTCACCGCCCGAGATCGGACCCCCCAGATGAACAGCACCGAGCCCTTCGACGACTTGGCCACCCGCCGACTCAAGATCCACGCCATGGGCGGCGAGGCCAAGCTGGCGACCCGGCGCGCCAGCGGCGTGATGAATGCGCGCGAACGCATCGCTGCGCTGTGCGATGCCGGCAGCTTCAGCGAGATCGGCGAATTCGCCCGCTCCGCAAGACCCGAGGACCTGGACCGCACACCGGCAGACGGCATCGTCACTGGCTTCGGACGGGTCGATGGCCGCAACATCGCCGTCGCCTCGTTCGACTTGACCACCTTGGGTGCGTCGTCGACAGTGACCAACATCCGCAAGCTCAATTTCCTCAAGCTCAGCGCGTCCAAGGCCGGCATCGCCTGCGCGTTCCTGATCGAGTCGGCTGGCGCGAGGATGCCCGACATCCAAGGCGCCGTCGGCATGGGCCGGGTTGGCCAGCTCAACGCCACCAACCGCGACCGCGACGTGCCCTGGGTCTGCGCGGTGCTCGGGCCTTGCTATGGCATGGGCACCTGGTATGCGGTGCAGTCCGACTTTGCGGTGATGCGCCGCGACGCCACGTTCTCGGTGGCCAGCCCCAAGGTCACTTCGGTCGCTTTGGGCCAGGTGGTCACACCTGAAGAGTTGGGCGGCTCGGACCTGCATGCCGACACCACCGGCCAGATCGACTTGGTGACCGACACCGATGCCCAGGCAATCGCCGCGCTGCGTCGCTTTCTATCTTATCTGCCGTCGAATGCGAAGATGCCAGCGCCGGCGTCCGACGGCCCGGTCAGCGCGCGGCCGGCGGCCGATCTCGAGGCGCTGATCCCGCTGGCGCGCAACCAGATCTATGACGGCCGAAAGTTGGTCGATTGCGTCGCCGACATCGACTCGGTGATGCCCTGGCGGCCGCGCCACGGCCGGGCGCTCGAGACGGCGCTGGTGCGGATGAACGGCCACCCGGTTGGCATTGTCGCGAGCAATCCCTGGCCCAAAGGCGGCGCGATCGACGGCGCGTCCTGCGACAAGATGACCGAGTTCATCGTGCTGTGCGACAGCTTCAACATCCCACTGGTGCTGCTGGCCGACACACCCGGCTTCCTGGTGGGATTGAAAGCCGAACAAGAAGGCGTGGCGGGCAAGATCATGAACAACCTGCGCGCGCTGTCGCTCGCCACCGTGCCCAAGATCGCGGTAGTGGTGCGCAAAAGCTATGGTCAGGCCTACCTGAACATGGGCGGTGGCGTCGCCGATGTGGTGGCCGTGATGACCACCGGCGAGGTCGGCTTCGTCGACCCGGCGGTGGCCGTCAGCGTGGTGCACAACCGTCGCGCCCAGGACGGTGACGCCGAATACGAGTCTCTGATGCGCGACATGGTGGTCAGCAACTCGCCTTTTGAGCTGGCCGGCATGTTCGCCGCGCATGCGGTGATCCGCCCCGGCGAGACACGCGACTGGGTGATCCAGATGCTCGACGTCTTCCAGCAGCGCTCGCGAGGCGGTGTCGGTGAACATCGGCTGGCCACCTGGCCGACCAGCCTGTGAGCGCCTCAAGGGCCAGCCATCGACCCGATCTGATCGACAAGCAATGGCTGACTGGACCGGTCCATAGGGGTCTTTGCTGATCGACTTCATCAAGTCGCAAATTACACTGCTCGCGGACTATTTGATATGGCCACACCCATGACAGAAAGCCCAATGATCGGAGGGTTCCAAGCAAGGGTTCGAATGAGCAAAATCGAGCGAAACGGCTCGAGCCAGACGCTCAAAGCCGTTCAACGGATCGACCAGCGGACCCTGTGACGCGATCCAAGTTGGCAGTGATGGGGTCGCTGTCAAAAGCGGCAAGCATGAAGTAGACGCCGTTGAAAAACGTCTTGTTGACAAGACACCGGGCAGCACGATTGACCCACCACCGATTGATCAAGGAGAGATGACGATGCAGGCAGCCAAGCTGTTGCTGAAGTGGCTGTGGCGGATCGAGGCCACGGTATGTGTTGTGACGTTTTCACTGACGGCACTGGCGCTGATGTCAGACGTGATTGGCCGGGAACTGCTCGGTGACGGCATCTTCGGCGCACAGCGCTTCGCCGTCTGGACCACCGCAATCTCCGGACTGCTGGGTTTCGCACTGGTCACCGCCGAGCGAGGTCATCTGCGGCCGCAATTCGCCGACGGTTGGCTGCCCCGGGCGCTTGACCCCTACATGGACCGCATCGGTGACATCGTGTCTGCGGCCATTTGCCTGTTTCTGGGCTATTTCGCCTGGAACTTCGTCATGAGCTCTATGCAACTCGGCGAGCGCGGCATGGCCATTCCGATCCAGGTCTGGCCGATTCAGCTCATCCTGCCTTGGATGTTCGGTTCATCGGCGCTTCGGCACATCGCTTTTGCCACTTGGCCGGCGCTGCGCCCTGAGCCGAAAGAGGAGAATCTTTGATGACCTGGATCATTCTTCTGCTGTTGATCGTCGCGCTGATAGTGCTGCGGCAAAGCCTGGTGCTGGTGCTTGCAGTGGCCACCGCCTATGTTCACATGTTCATCGCCAAGAGCAAGATCGAATTTCTGATCCAGGACTTCTGGTTCACGGTCGATCGCGAGGTGCTGCTGTCGATACCGCTGTTCATGCTGGCCGGCAACATCATGTCGCGCGGCTCGATCGCCAACCGCTTGATCGGTTTCATGCAGGCTTTCACCGCGTCGATGCCGGGTGGGCTGGGCATTGCCTGCGTGCTGTCTTGCGCGGCTTTCGCGGCCATCAATGGCTCTTCGATCGTCACGATGTTGGCCATCGGCTCGATCATGTACCCGGCGCTGATCTCGCAGGGCTACAGCAAGAGCTATGCACTCGGGTCGATCGCCTCGGCCGGTACGCTGGGCATCATCATTCCGCCTTCGATCCCGTTGATCCTCTACGGCATCATGACCGAGCGCGACATCTCCAAGTTGTTCGTCGCAGGCATCGGGCCGGGCTTGCTACTGATGCTGATGTTCATAATCTATGCGGTCGCGATGAACTGGAACACAGTGCGAACACCGTTCAAACTTGTGACCGCGATGAAGTCCTTCCTGAGCGGTGGCTTCGCACTGGCGTTGCCCTTCATCATGATCGGCGGTATCTACACCGGCAAGTTCAGCCCGACTGAATCAGCCGCCGTCTCGCTGGCCTACGCGCTGTTCATCGAGTTCTTCCTGCACCGCGATGAGGGTGCCAAAGCAGCACCTGCCGGTGCGGGATTGGCACAGAAGGTCTTGCACTATTTCGGCACCCGCCAGATGAAGCCCAAGGCACTGATGGAAGTCATCTTGGAGACCACCAAGCTGCTCGCCACGCTGCTGCCGCTGCTGTGCATCGCTGGCAGCCTGAACACCATCCTGGATCACTCCGGCATTCCCAAGCAGATGGTCGCCGCGCTGACCAGTACGATCCAAGACCGCTGGGTGCTGATGCTGGGCATCAACGTCTTGCTGCTGATTGTTGGCTGTCTGATGGATGTGGGCTCGGCGATCCTGATCCTGGCACCGCTGCTGGAGCCGCTGGCGGTGGCCAAAGGTTTCGACCCGCTGCACTTCGGCATCATCATGATCGCCAACCTGGAGATCGGCTACCTGACGCCGCCGGTGGGCTTGAACCTGATCGTGGCGATGGCGGCCTTCAAAGAGTCTTTCAGCACCATTTGCAAAGCGGTGATCCCCTTCATCGTGATCATGATGGTGTGGCTGGTGATCGTGGTGGTTTATCCACCTCTATCGCTATTCCTGATCGGCAAGTGAAGCTCAGGGCGTATCGACCGAGTCACCACCTCATGAAACCTGATTTTTAGAAACGGCAGCATTGATCGAAGCCGTCAAGCGCTTGACCAGCGGCCCTCAAGGCCGTCCACCACACCTCAAAGGATAGACATGAAGATACTGAAAAAGTTATTGCTGGCCGCCAGCTTCTCGATGTTCGCGGCCGGGCTTTCAGCCCAGAGCAGTGGCGAGGTCTGGAAGATCGGCACCGCCGCACAGCCAGGCTCGGTGCTGCATGACATCGTGATGAAGTTCGTCAACGATTTCAATGCCAGCTCAGGGCCAGAGCTCAAACTCGAGTACCTGTTCATCGGCAACGAGCAGGAGTTGCACCAGCAAGTGGTTCGCGGCCGCATCCAGGCCGGGGCTTCGTCGTTTGCGGGCGGCTCAATCACCGTGCCAGAAGGCGCTGTGTTCAACACGCCATACCTCTGGAAGAACGACGAAGAGCGGGCCTGGGTCACCGACAATTACGGCCTACCGCTGACCAAGAAGCTCTATGCCGAAAAAGGCATCGAACTGGTGCTGGTCGCTGACGTGGGCTGGAATGACATCATCTGCAAGACCGCCTGCCTGACGCCCGAGAGCGTCAAAGGTCAAAAAATGCGTGTGTCGCCGTCACCGGCCTCACGCGTCGTCTTCAAGCAACTCGGTGCCAATGGCGTGCAGATGCCTTTGACCGAGTTCTTTCCCGGCCTGACCAGTGGCCTGGTCAGCGGCGGCGACCTGCCCTTCCTCTACTACGTGACAACACCAGCCGCACAGAGCGCACCGCACTATGTGATGACGCGTCATTACCACCATCCCTCGACCTTCATCATCAACAAGGGGCTACTCGACGGGTTGAAGCCTGCGATGCGCGACAAGATGCTCAAAGCGCTGCCTGAAGCCAGCTGGGCGCGCAAGCAGGTTGCCGACACCGAAAAGCCCAAGATGAAAGAGTTTGTCGCGAAGGGTGGATTCGTCCACGAACTCACCGACGCGCAACGCGAGGCTTGGGCCAAGGTGATCCGGCCTGGCCAGGCTGAAATGGTGCAAGCCATAGGCGGCAAGGCACAAGCGGTGTTCGACGCGCTGGCCGAAGGCAAGAAGGTTTGGGCCGAGAAGCACGAAAAGAAGTGATGCCCTCAGCCCCGCACGGGGCTGGCGCAAAATGACAAAGGGCGGCATCCGAAGATGCCGCCCTTTGTCATTTTGCGCCCATCAACTGAGCGACATCGTCGCGCAGCCTTGGTCAGTCGGTTCGATCTGTCGGCCCGCTGTGAAAAGCGCGCAGCCGATCGATATGACGCCAGTGAATCACTTGCTGGCGCGGACCTTGAACTCCTGCTTGCCCTTTTGAATCGCAGCCCACAACTCAGGTGCGGCGCCGCCAGCATCCTTGACCATCTGTTCCTGGTTTGGAATCACCAGCTTGGAAAATTCCGCGCGCTGGGCAACCGTCAACTCATGGATGACACCGCCCTTGGCCTTGAACTCATCCATCTTCGGCTTGACGCTCGCATCGACATCGCGACGCATCCGTGGCGTGTCGGGCACCGAGGCCTGCACCATCGCTTTTTGCTCTGCGCTCAAGGTATCCCAGAGGCGCTTGTTGATCACGAACGCTGACGGATGGTGCAAGTGTTGAGTGGTCACATAATGCGGCGCGCTCTGGGCTGCGGGTGTCGTCACGTAATACGGGAACGGCAGATCAGCGGACTCGACCAAACCACTCTGGAGCGCTGGGAAGAGCTCGGACAGCGGCATCTGCACGCCATTGACGCCCAATGAAGTCCAGAAAATCTTTGAGGAAGTGGCCGGGCCCACCCGAACCTTCATCCCCTTGAAGTCAGCCGGGGTCAGGCAGGCCTTCTTGCAGACCACATCGTTCCAGCCGACCTCGCTGACGCCCAGCAAGACGACGCCCTTGGCCTCATAGATCTTCTTGAGCACTGGCAGCGCATAGTTGTCGGTGACGAAATCGCGTTCGGCTGCGCTGACCCACAGGTAAGGCGTTGTCAACAGTCCCGCCTCGGGAATGGTTGGCGAGATGCCGGCCATCGAGATGCCGGCCACTTCGATACGTCCGCGCACGACCTGCTGGGCGATCTCCTGTTCGCTGCCGATGAACAAGCGGTCGGCAGTGATCGCGCCCTTAGATCCGCTGTTGATCTTTGACACGATCTCGTCGACGAATACGATCAACGGCGAACCCGGTTGCGCCGCCGAGGCGACCTTCCAGTTCTGCTGAGCCTGCGCAGGGTGCTGAGACAATGCGAACAGCGCGCTGGCGCCGAGGATAAGAGATGCAAGTTTCATAAAGTTCCTTGTGCCTGCAAAAATCGGCAAGTTGGTGTGAGTGAGAACGACCGTCCTGATAGGCTTGGACAACATCCCAGGCGCAGCAGGTACAGGTCTGTGAAGCGAGCAGGCTGACCAGTGCATTCACTGTGATGGCCAGAGAATGGCTCACCTGACAATGAATCGCCTGCCGCCGCTAACGACGATACACGAATTTGAAACTCTTGAACGCCCCGAGGCCGGCCGAAGCCAAGCGATCTGGCTGGATTTTTAGGCCCGGCCTGCGCGGCTGAATCACAGACACAGACCAAGCCGGCCTGATGAATTCGCTGCACGCTGTAGGCATTGACAGGCTTGCCGGCGATACTGCAAACCCACACTCACCCAAGTCAAGGAGTCAGGACATGATCGCATACGGCAGACAATCGCTGGGCGCCACCAGGCGGCGCCCGCTGCAGATGATGAATGGCGTCTTCCACAAGAGTGAGTGGATGGACTCCGGTCAGGAGCCTGGTCTGGCCCCGACCGTCTTCCTGGCTGAGCAACCGCCTGACTGCGATCTGGAGCCGCACTTCCATAGACAAAATCAGTTTCAACTGTTCATGCACGGCAGTGGCTCGCTCGGACCAGACACTGTTCGCAGCGTGACGGTTCACTACGCCGGCGCCTACACCGGCTACGGACCCCTGAAGTCCGGCGCCGACGGCCTGAAGTACTTCACCATCCGGTCTGCCTTCGACACAGGCATCATCCCCGCGACGCAGGCGCGCGAAAAAATGGTTCGTGGCCCGAAGCGACATGCGCAAGCCTTTGTCGGTGAGCCCTGGGGCGTTGACCGCTTGTCCGCACTGACTCAAATCGAGCAGGAAACCGTGTTGGTCGCCAAAGCAGGATTGGGCGCCGTGGTGATGCGCTTGCCGCCGCTGGCGGTGGCCACATCGCCGCCGCTGGAGGGCAGCCCAGGGCAGTTCATTTTTGTGCTGTCTGGCTCCGGCCACATCGGCACTGAGGAATTGCAAGCCTGGGAGTCGGCATTTGTTCCCGCTGCAGACGGCGCCGCAGCAATGCGCGCAGGCAGCGGCGGCGCGCAGATCATCGCGCTGCACATTCCCGACACAGCACCGGAATACGTGCAGGTTTGACGCCGTGCACGGCCCTGCGGCAACCAGGCTGCGTCGCCAGGCGCTGCCTGGCCCAAGCATCGACATGCGCTGATATCCAGCACTGGGACTTCAAACAAGCTATTTTCCGCATCACTCGCAGGGCCCGAAAACCGTTGCGCTTGTGGCGGTCTTGCCAATCCACTGAAGCGAATTACACTCTTTACAGATTTCCGGGTATTTGCTTGACCGGTATCGCGGCTGCCGGTAATCCACCATCAAGGCTCCGGGTCCCCCTTGAAAATGGCCGTGGCCCGACAAGCCATCGCATCGCTTGCCAACCGTTGAACAGGAGTGGGCCCGTGCCGCAAGATCCTGATGCCGACCGCGGTGCTGTGTCGACGCGACACCACTCCTCGCTGCTGGCGGCTCTGCGCCCGTCGATGGAAGCCTTCAACGTGCCGGCCGGCGAGCACATTTTTCACCAAAACGACGTCGCCGATGGCATGCATGCGATCACCGCAGGCAGGGTCTCGATCAAAAGCCGTACCTTGGCTGACGGCTTGGTTGAGCTCGCGCAGATGGGGCCAGGCGACATCTTCGGTGAGCTGAGCCTGATCGACCACATGCGGCGATCGGCGATGGCCGTGGCGGTCGAGCCGACCTCAGGCTATTTCATGGCGCGTGAACAGTTCGAGCGGCTCTTGATCGTCGGCGATCCGGTGGCCTGCAGGCTTGCGACGCACATCCGGCTGCTGGCCTCGGCCCGCACAAGGGCAACCCTGGGCGGTCTGGCGCTGGACCCCTTGCCGCTGGCCGAGCGACGCGGCCACTCCAGCGCCGGTCAAGCGCGGATCAAGCCGACCCACTCAGCGCCTGAGATTGCCGACTTGTTGCAGGCCTTGCACCCGTTTCGCCATTTCAAACCAACGGAAATCGGCAAGATCTTGCAATCGGCATCGGTCTTCGGCCTGCAAGCGGGTTCGACCTTGACCGACCAGGGCGCGCCGGCCGACGGCATCCACATCGTGCTGCGCGGCGCTGTCAGGATGAGCCTGCACCGACCTGAAGCGATGGAGCAACTGCTGATCCATGGTCCCGGCAAGATCATCGGCTGCACGGCAGCGATCGATGGCTTACCGCACCCGGTGCACCTGGACGTTCGCGAGGATGCCTGGCTTGTGCACATGGGCCAGACGCAGCTCAAGGCGCTGGAAAACGATCAAGGCGGCGCAGCGATCAAGTTGCTGGACCTGGTCAGCAAACAGATCACCCACGACTTGCGCAGCCTGTCGCGCCACCAGGGACGCCGGGAAAGCATGGTCGCGCTCAATCATCAAGCCGAGGTGGCCCATGTGTAGGATGCTTGGCTACCTGGGCGGACCGGTCTTGCTCGATGACCTGCTCTATGCGCCCGACAGCTCCTTGTTGAAACAGACTGTCGATGCACAGATGCTCAGCATGCTCAATCTGGCGGGTTTCGGCTTCGCGGCCTGGAGCGATGACTGGCGCCAGTCCGATGCCCCGCTGTGCTACCGCAACACCCAGGTCGCGGTCTTTGACAAGAACCTGCAGGCACTGGCTCGCAAGATCAGCGCCAATGGCTTGATCGCCCACCTTCGTGGCGTGCCCTACCGCGCTGACACCCAGGTCAATCTCGAGAACGTCCACCCGTTTCATTTTGAGGGCCTGCCCATCGTGCTGGCGCACAACGGTGACCTGGCCGATTTCCACGCGATCAAGTTCGACCTGGTCGAGCATGTCAAGCCGGAGTTCCTGCGCCAGATCCACGGCTCCTCCGACAGCGCCTGGCTGTATGCGCTGCTGGTCTCCAGGCTGGAAAACCCTGCCGGCCCGCATGCTGCTGTCGACCTGGTCCACGCCGTCGACGAGACGCTGTCGATCATCCGACGGGCCCGAGAGCGCCGCGGCATCACCCGGTCATCGTCGGTGAACCTGATCATCGGCGATGGCAGAAACCTGGTCGCGACCCGGTTCACCTTTGATTTCGGACGCTTCGACCAACTGCCGTTCCAGGGCGGCATCGAATACCTCAGCCAGTGGTACACCTTTGGCCGCGACTACGGGCTGCACGACGGTGAATGGAAGATGATCGACGGGCCTGCCGGTGCCAATGCGGTGATCGTGGCCTCGGAACCCTTGACACGCGACGTCGCGACCTGGGTCGAGGTGCCGGAATATTCGGCCCTGATGATGACCAAGGACGACCAGGGCTGCCACGGCCAGGTCGTCGCGCTGGACGTCTAGTGGGTCCGACGCGGCAAATACACTGCGCACATCAACCGACGGCCGACCCCCCCCACAACGAAAGCAAAGTTTGCTAGCCAGACTCTCACGCCGACTCCCCTTCTACTACGGCTGGCTCATCGTCGCGGTGGTGTTCGTGACGATGGCGATCGGCGTGAATGCACGCACCGCGTTCTCGCTGCTGTTTCCGCCAATCCTGACCGAATTCGGCTGGGAGCGCGGCGTCACCGCCGGCGCGTTCTCGTTCGGCTTCTTGCTGTCTGCCGCGTTGAGCCCCACGCTGGGCCGGTTGATGGACAGCCGTGGCCCGCGGGTCGTGATGGAGTTCGGCGTCGCAGCCACCGGGGCCGGGATGCTGCTCGCCACGCTGGCCAGCCAACCCTGGCATGTCTACGCGACGCTGGGCGTGCTGGTCGGCGCGGGCAGTGTGTGTCTGGGCTACACCGGTCAGGCGCTGTTCCTGCCGGCCTGGTTCGTTCGCCGGCGCGGGCTGGCGATGAGCATCGCATTCTCCGGGGTCGGCGTGGGATCGATCGTGCTGCTGCCAGCGATGCAGACCCTGATCGAGCACAGCGGCTGGCGCGCCGCCTGCTGGGTGCTGGGGGTCACCACGCTGGTGCTGCTCGTGCCGCTGAATCTGCTGCTGCGCCGACGGCCTGAAGACCTCGGCCTGCAGCCCGACGGCGATGCCGCGCCCGGCACTGCCGGCGCACCGGCGCGCCGCGTCAACATCGTCGATGCGGCCTGGGCCGCCACCGAATGGACGCTGGCCCGCGCACTGCGCACCGCGCGCTTCTGGTGGCTCGCGCTGGGCTATTTCGGCGGGTTGTTCTCCTGGTACGCGATCCAGGTCCACCAGACCAAGTACCTGATCGAGACCGGTTTCAGCACCACGCAGGCGGCCTGGGCGCTGGGTGCGGTCAGCCTGGCCGGCGTGCCGGGGCAGATCGCACTAGGCCATCTGTCAGACCGTGTCGGCCGCGAAATCGTCTGGACAATCGGCTGCCTGGGCTTTGGGCTGACCGCGGTGGCGCTGCTGCTGCTAGAGGGGCGAGCTAGCCTGCCGCTGCTCTACGGGATGGTGTTGGTGCAGGGTGCGCTGGGCTACGGCTTGACCTCGGTGGTCGGCGCGATCCCGGCAGAGATTTTCGAGGGTAAGCACTACGGCAGCATCTTCGGCACGCTGATGCTCGCCGCGATCGCCGGCGGCGCCGCCGGTCCCTGGCTGGCTGGCGTGCTGTACGACCGCACTGGCAGCTATGCGCCGCTGTTCTGGATCGTGATCGGCTTGTGCATCGTGTCGGCATTGGCGATCTGGCGCGCCGCACCCAGCGGCGTGCGCGCCGTGGCCGGCCGGATGCGCGGCTGACCCAACCGCATCGTCAACCCACCCAAACCGCCACCATGTTCAACTGGTTCAAGCCCAAGCCCAAGCCACCCACCAAGCCGCCCACCAAGCCGGCAGCCAAGTCGCCAAGCAGATCGCCTGAGCTCGCGAAGACGGCCACGTCAACCCAGCCTGCGCCGCCGTCGGGCGATGCCTTGATGGCGTCCGAAGTGGCCGCCGCGCGCGAGCTCTGCATCACCCGCGCAGCCAGCGCGACCGCCGTGATGCGGATGTGGCTGCGTGAAGAGAGCGACCTCCCGCCAGACCAGACCCGCGGCGGCGCCAAGCTGCACTAGCGCCTCGCGCCGCTCAAGCCTCGATGCTGATCACCCGGCGGATCTCGTCGGTCTTGAAACCCAGCGCCACAGTGCTGCGCCCTCCCCCCCGTTGTCAGACCAGTCGACGTGCCTCTGCGTAAGCCTGGCAAGCGGCAAGAAAATCGGCCAGCATGGGCACGGCATCGTGGGCTTCGTTGATGGCTTCGGCCAGCAGATCGGGGTCACGAACATAGTCATGGACCATGCGGTTTCGCAACGCCCTGGCGGCGATCCACTCGTCGCTGGTTCGACTCAGCAAGCCAAGTCTCGCGGCACGATCCAGGTTGTCGAGCGTACTGCCCACGGGTTCACCCAGGCGGGTCAGCAGCGCCGGCAGCAACTTGTCGCCGGCCGTGTCCTGTAGGCGTGCAAACCGGACGGCGAACGCGTCCACCCGCTCAGCCAGCAAAGCGTCGCCGCGCAGACTGGCGGCGCGATCTGCCGTAAAGGGCTGATCGAACAGGCGTTGATCGGTGCCTCGAAGGTGCTGCAGTTCCAGCGTCACGACCTCAAGCAGGAATCGTAGCCTCTCATGCACGCTGGCTATCGTCACGTCAGCAACCTGCCTTCGGCCAGCGCCGCCCGGTGCACCGGTGCCAGCGCGGTATTGGGCCCGATCACCAGCACGTCTATCCTGCGGTCGCCCAGTTCGCGCTGCAACCTGGCGGTGAGTTGCGTGGCCAGCCGCACCGGCCGCAGCACCGGCTCGGGGCATTCAATCAACAGGTCGATATCGCCGCCGCGCAGTGCGTCTTGCAAACGCGACCCGAACAATCTGACCCGCGCACCGACGCCCGCCAGCTCGGTGGTGGCCGAGACGATGGTCCGAGCTTGTTCGTGGGTGAGCCGCATCGGCCAGAGTGTAGTGGGGTGTGCCCGCGTCCAGGCCCGCTGCGGCGGGCGCCTCGCGCCGCTCAAGCCTCGATGCTGATCACCCGGCGGATCTCGTCGGTCTTGAAACCCAGCGCCATCGGGCTGCGCACCCCGGGCAGTGTGATCACGTCGTAGAGCTCGTCGACCAGACCCTCGATGCGCAGCCAGTGCACCGCATCGCCGGTTCGCAGGTCGATCACCTGCACGCCGCAGCGCGCCTCGGCCTGGCGTGACTTCAGCGCCTCGTCTAGCGGCAGGCCCGAGAAGGTCTTGTTGTGGCGCGGTTTGGACGTGCCCACCAGCGCGAAGTCGCCGTGGAAATACAGCCCGCGCATGTAGCCGGCGCAAAACGTCACCGGCACAAAGCGGCCGGTCTCCAGCTCCAAATGACCGAACTCGCCGGTGCCCGAGTTGCACAGCCACAGCTTGCCCTGGTGCCAGCGCGGCGAATGCGGCATCGACAGCCCGCCTGCGACGATCTCGTTGCGCTGCACGTCGATCACGATGCCGCCGTCGGCGCGGTGGTCGCGCCAGCCATCGACCACATCCGACTGGCTGACCGCGGTGACATAAGCCGCGCGGCCGTCGCGCATCGCCAGCCCATTCAGGTGGCAGCGGTCCTCGGCCGCGAGCTTGCTGGCAAACGGCGGGCGCCACAGCGGCTTGAAGCTGTGGGTTTCGCTCAAGGTGGCCAGGCAGCCAAACAGCGTGTTGACGAAGACGAGTTGACCGTCGGCATCGACCGCCATGTCGTGGATGTCGCAGTCGCCGGTGGTGTTGCCGACCTGCGGCACGTAGAGCCGGTCATGGCCGTCCTGCTGCTCGCCCTGTGTGAACATGTTCTCGAAGCGCCAGACCTGGTGCAGGCTGCTCATGTAAAAGCCGTTCGGCGTCGGGCACAGCCCCATGCAGCGGTTGAAGGTTCTCTCGAACACTGACAGCTCGCCGTTGGGCTTCAAGCCCAGCAAGAAAAGCTTGCCGATCTGGTAAGTGGTCAGCGCCATCGACAGCTTTTGCTCGGCCAGCCAAGCCAGCATCTGGCGCGAGGTGGTGATCTCGAAAGATGGGGTGCTCAGGTCGTTGGTTTGCATAGATATCGAGTCAGGACTTAGATTCAGTGGTTTTGATCAGACTCATCAGGCGGAGTGAGTTTTGACCCATTCGCGCATCGCATCGTTGACCCGGGTCTGCCAGCCCGGACCGGTCGCGCGCAGCGCGGCCAGCACGTCGCGGTCAAACCGGATCGCCACCTGTTGCTTGGTGCCAGATCCTGCCGGGCGGCCACGCTTGGCCCTGGCCTCCGTCATGCCAGCCTGCATCTCCAGCAAGCCGAGCGGTCGCTCGTCTTCATCCTGGCCGTTCCAGACAAAGTCTTTTTCAGCCGGCAGGGCCCGCAGCGCAGCCAGCACCTCTTCACGCTTCATCGCATTCGTTTTCGAGCCAAGCATCGTAGACCTCACGTTCAATTCAGTCCGACTGCGACATCAAAGCCACGCCTGAAGCACGGTGGTTTACGCTGCACGCTATCCACCCGACTCGACGGACTTGCGGCCCTTGCATTCGGCCGGAAGGAATGATGTAATAACAAAGTATAAACAAAGGGCTTGAGATGCGGACCACATTGCGAAAAATCGGCAACTCGCGCGGCATCCTGATCCCGGCCGCGCTGCTGGCGGAATGTGGCGTGGTCGACGAGATCGACATGCGCCTGGTAGGCAAGACGATCGTCATCGCGCCTGCAAGCCCTGCGCGTGAGGCTTGGTACGAAGGCTTCAACGCCGAGCTTGACGACGACGCCTGGGAGGGATTGGCCCAGGACCTGGATTGCACCGACTGGTCATGGTGATGGCCTCGCAGCGCTTCCAGCGCGGATCGGTCTGGTGGGTCAATCTCGATCCGACGGTGGGCACCGAGATCAGGAAAACCCGCCCGGGGCTGGTGATTTCGCCCGATGACATGAACGCCGCATTGCCGCGGCTGATCGTGGCGCCATTGACCAGCAAGGGCCAGCCGCTGGGTTGCAGGCCGGAAGTACTCTTCGACGGCCGACCCGCACGCATACTGCTCGACCAACTGCGCTGCGTCGACAAGTCGCGCCTGGTCAGCAAATTGGGCGATATCGACATCGCGCTCTGGCATCCGGTCTTGCTGCAAATGCTGGCCTGACCCGACCCACCCCGCGCCGGCAATCGCCCGAGCGCGACCCGGTGCTACGGCAAAGCGGGCGAAGGCCTCGCGATAGAACTCTGGCGTCATCGCGATGTCGTCGGCGCCGAAGCGCTGGCCAACAGCCGCCCACCGCCACCCGCGCAGTGCTGCGCCCACATGCGCTGCAGCAGCGCCTGGAAGGCCTGCACATAAGCGTCGACATCGCACAGCGCCGAGTCGGCCATGCGAGCGCGCAGCGCAGGCCGACCGGCGCGCAAGCCTGCGATGTCTCGCGCCAGATTCAGCGCCGCAGCGACATAACGATCATTATCCTCGGCCACCCAATCCGGCCGGCCCAGCGTGGCCATGAAGCTCGCGCCCATGCGCGAGACGAAGTTGGTGCCCGCCAACGCCACCACCGGCACCCCCATCCACAGCGCCTGCAAGCTGGTCGTGCCGCCGTTGTAAGGCGTGGGGTCGAGCGCGATGTCGATGTCGCGGTACTCCTGCATCATGTCGGCCAGGCCGCTCGGGCCCCTGAAGACCAGCCGATCGGCGGTGATGCCCTGGGCCGCAAACAGCGCGGCAAAGCGGGCTTGCACCTCGGCATCTTTCAGCGACGGCGCCTTGAGCAGCAGCTCAGCGCCCGGCAAGGCGTGCAGCACCCGCGACCACAGCGCGATGGTTCGCGGCGTCAGCTTCATCGCGTTGTTGAACGAGCCCAGGCGCAACACAGCGCCGGGCTCGCGCGGCGCGGGCAGCGGGTAAGCGTCGACCGGCGCCCAGCAGAACACGCTGCCGGGCAGCTGGGCGATGCCCTCGCTGAACAAGTGGCCGTGCTCGGCTGGGCTGACCACCGCGTCGCCGATCAGCCAGTCGATCGCCGACAAGCCGGTCGAGTGTGGGTAGCCCAGGAAAGTGGCTTGCACCGGCGCCGCACGCAGCGCGAAAACGCCCAGCCGGTGGGTCGAGGTGTGGCCGCCCAGGTCGACCAGCAGGTCGACGCCGTCGGCGACGATGGCCCGCTGCAGCGCGCTGTCGTCCAGCGCAGCAGCCTCGACCCAGCGGTCGGCGCAGCCCTGGGCCTGGCGAGTGTACTCGTCGTGCATCGTCCCGGTGTGGTAAACACAGACCTCGAAGCGTGCATGGTCCAGCCGCAGCAGCACCGGCAGCATGAAGATGTTGACCGGGTGCTGGCGGTGCAGGTCGCCGGTGACCAGGCCCAGCCGCAGCCGCCGTTGGGCCAGCTTGGTGTTGGCGAAATCGGTCTTGCGCTGCACGGCGGCCTCGATCGGCGCGCAAAGACTGCGGTGCAGCCCGGCGATCTCGGCCGCGGGCAGCGCGTCTTGGTACAGCGAAGTCATCGCGATGCTAGACGCCAACCTCGACAGCGGGTCGCCACCGGCCGCGTAAGCCGATTGCAGCGTCGCCAGGTGGCCAGCAGCGTCGCCCATCCGGCCCTGCAAACCGGCATCGAGCAGCCGCGCATCGGCGTTGCCGGGGTCGACCGCCCGCAACATGGCCAGCGTGGTGCGGCAATCGGCTAGGTGGTACACCTCGGACTCGATCCTGGCCAGCGCCAGCAGCGTGGCCACGTTGGCCGGGCGGATCTCCAGCGCTTTTTTCAGCACCTCGATCGCCTCTTGCCAGTAGTTGTGCGCGTAGACCCGGCCGGCCAGCGACAGCAGAAAATCGGGGTTGTTCGACCGCGCGGCGCGGGCAAAAGCCTTCTCGGCCGCAGCCAGGTTGCCCAGGCGCTGCAGCGCCTCGCCCAGGTACATCATCGAGCCGTGGCGCAGCGGGCGGATGTCGAGCAAGCCCGACAAAGCCGCCACCGCGCGCTGCGCATCGCCGGCGTTCAGTCGCCACACGCCCAGCCAGTGCAGCGACTCACCCGGCAGCGGCTCCAGCGCGCGGGCTTGCTCGGCGGCCCCGGCCGCGTCAGCACCGCAGATCTCTCGCAACCGCGCCAGGTACAGCGTGCTGAGCCAATCGCCAGGATGCTGCTGCAGCCAATCGGCAAAGCGCAAAGCCAGCTCATCGGCATCGGCCAGTTCGGCGCGGCCCAGCAGCGCGTCGCCGACGCTGGCGTCCTGCCAGCGGTCGATGCCAAGCGCCTGCAGTTCGGGCAGCCAAGCGGGGTTCAGCCGCAGCGTCTGGCGCGCGCTGTAGCCCGCCTGCCAAGGCAGGCCTTCGGCCGCGTAGGCCCGCGCCAAGTCGCGCCAGAGCCCGGCCTGTGCGGGGCCGGCGGCGACTTCGCGCCACAGCGCGCCGATCGATGCGGTACGCGATGAGCCAAGCGACGAGCCAAGCGACGAGCCAAACGATGCGGTATCTGACAATTCAATTCACTCCGAAACGGGCTCAAGCCCGAAGGATATCTGCGCCGCCAGGCTGAGAAGTCGGGCCCAGGCGCACTTGCCGATGCCGCGACTGCCTGAGGCTGCAACCCGGGCCATGGTCGACAGCCTGCACGCCCTGGTCAGCTGATTGCCTGCAACGCCACACGATGACCCGGTCTTGCTGCCCGATGCCGGGCCGCTGATCACGCTGGCCTGTGCCGACGCGCTCGACCTGCTGCTCAAGCCCGGCTGGCGGGTGACGATCGTCGACATGGTGTTTCATGAACTGACCCGCCAGCCCAGCCCGACGCGCCAGAAGCTGTGCGACTGGGTGCAGCACCACGCGATCGACTTGTTGCCGACCCAGGTCTTCGCCCAACATCAACTGGCGCCGCCCGACGCGCCACCGCGCAAAGCCCATCTGGGCGAATTCGCGATCCAGGAGGCGATGAACCAGATCGCGCTGGCCCAGGCCCGGATCGAGTCAGCAGCGGCCATCGAACGGCAGGTTGTGCCGGCGGGCCGGGCGTTTTCGGGCCTGCGCTTCCCGCCTTAGCGTTGTGAACTGAAGGCTTGCAGGCGGTTCTCAGCGAGCTCTGCTAGCGCTGCGACTGCCCACGCAGCTGCTGTGAGCGCAGCGCGCCGTGGCGCGCTGATGCGAAGTCAGCGCGCTCCAGCGCGCTGGTGCCAGATCAGCGAAGCGACTCGTTGAGCTTGGCCAGCGCCGAGGCGCCCGGGCAGAGGTCAAACTCGGCCAGCCCATTGAGCGGCCGTGACACGGTGTTCAGGCCCTGGTGCAAGTCCTGCGCCTGCGGGTCGACGTAGAGCAAGCCGGTGGCGATTTCGCCGCGGGCCTGGTGCGCCATCACCTGGTTCATCGCGCGGATGCGGTCGGTGGGGTCGTAGTCAGCGTGCAGCTTCCTCAGCCGCATCATGCCGCCGCCCGGCTGGGGCAGCATGATGGACTCGCCCGCCTCGGGCTCGGCATGGATCTCCTTGGCCAGGTCGATGAAATCGATCCGGCTGACAGCCTCGTTGTGCTCGCGCACATAGTCGTAGCTGCGGGTGCTGCCTTCATGGTTGTTGAAGGCCACGCAGGGGCTGATCACGTCGATGAAGGCCGCGCCGCCGTGGCCGATCGCGCCCTCGATCAAGGGCACGAGCTGGCCTTTGTCGCCCGAGAAGCCGCGCGCGACATAGGTTGCACCGAGTTGCAGCGCCATGCCGATCAAGTCGACCGGCGAGTCGGGGTTGACCACGCCCTTCTTGCTCTTGCTGCCACGGTCGGCGGTGGCCGAGAACTGGCCTTTGGTCAGGCCGTAGACGCCGTTGTTCTCGACGATGTAGACCATCCGCACGCCGCGCCGCATCGCATGGGCGAACTGGCCCAAGCCGATCGACGCCGAATCGCCGTCGCCTGAGACGCCCAGGTAGAGCAGTTCGCGATTGGCCAGGTTGGCACCCGTCAGCACGCTGGGCATGCGGCCATGCACGGTGTTGAAACCGTGGCTGGCGCCTAGGAAGTAGTCGGGCGTCTTGCTCGAGCAGCCGATGCCCGAGAGCTTGGCCACCCGGTGCGGAGCGATGTCGAGCTGCCAGCAGGCCTGGACGATCGCCGCCGAGATCGAGTCGTGGCCGCAGCCCGCGCACAGCGTGCTGATCTTGCCCTCGTAGTCGCGCCTTGTGTAGCCAACTTTGTTGCGGACCAGGGTCGGGTGGTGCAGCTTGGGCTTGGTGATGTAAGTCATTCGGTCTCCTGCTGGGCCGACGCCGCCACGCGGGGCAGCGAACGATGTGCGGGTTGGTTCATCATGAAACTCTTTCACGCCTGGGCGAGACCGCCAGCGCATGAACGTGGTTCGTGATGGCCTGGGTGATGAAACGCGCGGTGATCGGTGTGCCGTCGTAATGCAGCACCTTGGTCAGCATGCCTGGGTCGACCTCAAGCTCGTTGACCAGCATCGACCGCATCTGGGCGTCGCGGTTCTGCTCGACGACGAAGACCTGGTCGTGGTTGGCGATGAAGGCCTTGACACTGGCCGGGAACGGGAAAGCCAGCAGCCGCATCGCGTCGAGGTGGATGCCCGCGCCCGCCAGCGCCACCAGCGCCTCGTCCATCGACGGCGAGGTCGAGCCGAAATAGATCACACCCAGCCGGGTCTTCTGGGCTGCAGCGCGCAGCACAGGCTGCGGCACCATGTCGGCCGCAGTGGCGAACTTCTGCAGCAGCCGCTTGACGTTGTAGGTGTAGTCGACGCCAGACTCGGAGTAGCGCGCGTAGGGATCGCGGGTGGTGCCGCGGGTGAAGTAAGCGCCCTTCGTCGGGTGGGTACCTGGCAGCGTGCGCCAGGGAATGCCGTCGCCGTCGACGTCCTTGTAGCGGCCGAAGTCCTTGCCCGATTCGAGCTCGGCAGCGCTCATCACCTTGCCGCGGTCGTAGCGTCGGCCTTCGTCCCAGGCCAGCGGCTCGCACAGGCGCTGGTTCATGCCGATGTCGAGGTCGGTCATCACGAACACCGGGGTCTGCAAGCGGTCAGCCAGGTCGAGCGCGGTGGCTGAATGCTCGAAACATTCGTTCGGGTCTTGTGGCAGCAGCAGCACATGCTTGGTGTCGCCGTGCGAGGCATAGGCGCAGGCGAGCAGGTCGGCTTGCTGGGTTCGCGTGGGCATGCCGGTGGACGGGCCGCCGCGCTGCACGTCAATGATCGTCATCGGGATCTCGGCAAAGTACGCCAAGCCAATGAACTCGGTCATCAACGACACGCCAGGACCCGAGGTGGCGGTGAAGGCGCGCGCGCCGTTCCAGCCCGCACCGGTGACCATGCCGATCGACGCGATCTCGTCTTCAGCCTGGACGATCGCATACTTGTGCTCGCCGGTCTCGGCATCGACCCGGAACTTCTGGCAGTACTTCTCGAAGGCCTCGGCCACCGAAGACGAGGGCGTGATCGGGTACCAGGCGCAGACCGTCGCACCGCCGTACACACAGCCCAGCGCGGCGGCCGCATTGCCCTCGACGAAGATGCGATTGCCCACCTTGTCGGCCTTCCTGACCCGCAGGCCGATAGGCGGCTGCAGGTGGTCACGCGCAAAGCCGTGGCCTGAATGCAGCGCCCGCACATTGGACTCGAGCAAGCGCTCCTTGCCGCGGTACTGCTCTTTGAACAAGCCCTCGATGACGCTGGTGTCGATTTCCATCAGCGCGGCCAGCGCGCCCAGCACCATGATGTTCTTGAACAGCTGGCGTTGGCGCGAGTCCTCGTAGGTGGCGTTGCAGATCGCGGTGACCGGCATGCCGATCACCGTGATGTCGTCGCGAAAAGCCGAAGGCGGCAAGGACTTGGTGCTGTCGTAGAACAGATAGCCGCCGGGCTCGACCTCGGCCACGTCCTGGGTCCAGGTCTGCGGGTTCATCGCCACCATCATGTCGATGCCACCGCGCCGCCCCAGCCAGCCGTGCTCGCTGACGCGCACCTCGTACCAGGTCGGCAGGCCCTGGATGTTGCTCGGAAAGATGTTGCGCGGGCTGACCGGCACACCCATGCGAAGAATGGCCTTGGCAAACAACTCGTTGGCCGATGCCGACCCCGAACCATTGACGTTGGCGAACTTGACGACGAAATCGTTGACCGCTTCCAGGCGCTTCATGCGGCTGTCTCCACTCGTTTGGGACTGGGCTTGCTATCTCGACAGGCCGGGCCTGCCTGGGTGGTCTGGAGCAAGAACTTCTGCATGTCCCAAGCGCCGGTCGGGCAACGCTCTGCGCACAAGCCGCAGTGCAGGCAGAGATCTTCGTCCTTGACCATCACGCGAAGCGTCTTCAGCGGGCCGCTGACGTAGAGGTCTTGCTCGACGTTTTGCGCCGGCGCGCTCAGCCTCGTGCGCAGATCGGCTTCTTCGCCGTTGTCGGTGAAGCTGATGCAGTCCATCGGGCAGATGTCGACGCAGGCGTCGCACTCGATGCACTGCTTGTCGAGGAATACCGTCTGCACGTCGCAGTTCAGGCAGCGCTCGGCCTCCTTGAAAGCGGTGGCCAGATCAAAGCCGAGTTCGACCTCGACCTTGATGCTGGCCAGTGCCTTCTCGGCGTTGGCCCATGGCACTTTGTAGCGCTGGTCGTCGGATACCGAGTTGTGATAACTCCACTCGTGGATGCCCATCTTCTGCGACAGCAGGTTGAGGTGCGGCGGCGGTCGCTGGGTGACTGGCTCGTTGTGCAGAAAGCGGTCGATCGACACCGCCGCTTCGTGGCCGTGGGCCACCGCGGTGATGATGTTCTTCGGGCCGAAAGCCGCGTCGCCGCCGAAGAACAGCTTGGGCACGCTGGACTGGAAGGTCTTTTCGTCAAGAACGGGCAGGCCCCAGCTGTCGAAGTCCACGCCGCAGTCGCGCTCGATCCAGGGGAAGCTGTTCTCCTGGCCGACCGCGATCAACACCTCGTCGCAGCCGAATTCGACTTCCGGGCCACCGGTGGGCACCAGGCTGCGTTTGCCTTTGGCGTCGTAGACCGCGCTGACCACCTCGAAGCGCATGCCCACGAGCTTGCCGCCTTCGTGCACAAAGGACTTGGGCACGTGGAAATTGATGATCGGGATGCCTTCGTGCTGGGCGTCCTCTTTCTCCCAGGGCGAGGCCTTCATCTCCTCGAAACCCGAGCGGACGATCACCTTGACATCGTCGGCGCCCAGGCGGCGCGCCGAACGGCAGCAGTCCATCGCGGTGTTGCCACCGCCGAGAACGATCACCCGCTTCTTGACACTGGTGACATGCTGAAACGACACCGAAGAGAGCCAGTCGATGCCGATGTGGATGTCCTCGGCGGCCTCGGTCCGACCGGGCAGGTCGAGGTCGCGACCGCGTGGCGCACCGCAGCCGATGAACACCGCGTCCCAGGGCTCGGCGAGCAGCGCATTCATCGACTCGATTCGCTGGCCGGCGCGGAATTCGACACCGAGGTTGAGGATGTAATCGCACTCTTCGTCGATCACGGTCTCGGGCAGCCGAAAGCGCGGGATCTGCGTGCGGATGAAGCCGCCAGCCTTCTTCTCGCCATCGAACACCGTGACCTCGTAACCCTGGGTCGCCAGGTCACGGGCCACCGTCAGCGAGGCCGGTCCGGCGCCGACGCAAACCACCTTCTTGCCGTTCTTGCTGGTGGCACGCGGCATGCGCGCACGCACATCGTCGCCTTTGAAATCGGCCGCGACGCGCTTGAGGCGACAGATCGCCACCGGCTCGGGCTTGGGGGCGTTCTCTTCTTCGACCCGTCCGCGCCGGCAAGCCGGTTCGCAAGGCCTGTCGCAGGTCCGGCCCAGCACGCCAGGGAAGACGTTGGAGGCCCAATTGACCATGTAGGCGTCGTCAAAACGACCCTGCGCGATCAGCCTGATGTATTCAGGGACGGGAGTATGGGCCGGACATGCCCATTGGCAATCGACGACCTTGTGGAAATAGTTCGGGTCTGAAACATCGGTTGGACGCACGGGCGGGGGTCTCCTGTTGAGGAACGCCTAGAGGCACGGCAGGCCAATCTTGCCAACCCGTGCTGGGCGCTTTCTGACACAGCCCCTAGTCTACGCTGAGCCCCGCTGTAAGCCCCTGCGGGGCAACCCGACCCCGGCGATTGGAAAAACAAGTATGCCCGCGTTCAAACCAGGCGCAGCACCTTGAGCAGACCCTCGACCTTGCGGCCTTTTCGGGCGCGCTTGCCATGGTGGCTGGCCAGCGCCGCAGCGCGCAGCACCTCGTCCTTGGGTTTGCCGCCGCGCCCGCTGCCCAGCACCGTAAGCAGGTCACCGCAGGTCGCGACCGACAGCAGCGGTGTGCTCGGGTCCACGTCCATCAGCGTCAGGCCTTTGCCGCCATGGGCTTGCAGCTTGAGCTCGTCGAGCGCGAAAACCAGCAGCCGGCCGTCGGCCGCCAGACAAGCCACCTGGCTGTGGCTGGCGCCAACCCGCACCGGCGCGAGCAGCAGATCGCTGTCGTCCAACGTCAGGAAAGCCTTGCCCGCTTTCTGCCGACCCTGCAGGTCACCGGCGTGGGCGAGCAGGCCGTAGCCGCCGGAGTTGGCCAGCAGCAACAAGGTCTCGCTGCCACCGGCGAAGTAATGCAAGGGCTGGGTGCCCGGCTCGAGGTCAATCAGACTGGTCACCGGCACGCCGTCGCCGCGGCCGCCTGGCAGCGCGCCCACCGCCACCGAGTAGACCCGGCCACTGCCCTTGGCCGCGCTGCCGAAAACCAGCAAGGTGTCGACACTGCGGCAGGTAAAGCTGCTGTAAATCGCGTCGCCGGGCTTGAACTGCAGCGTCATGGTGTCGACCTCATGGCCCTTGAGCGCGCGAACCCAACCCTTGCTGCTGACGACCACGGTGACGGGCTCGTCGACCAAGCGAATCTCGGCCGTGGCACGTTTCTCGGCCTGGATCAGCGTTCGCCGGTCGTCGCCGTGGGCCTTGGTGTCGGTCTCGATCTCGCGAATCAGCAAGCGCTTGAGCGCGATTGAACTGCCGAGAATTTCCTCGAGTCTGGCCTGGTCTTCGCGCAAGGTCTTGAGCTCTTGCTCGATCTTGATCGCCTCCAGCCGCGCGAGCTGGCGCAGCCGGATCTCGAGGATGTCCTCGGCCTGGCGATCGCTCAGCGCAAAGCGCTCGATCAGCGCCGGTTTCGGCTCATCGCTGTGGCGGATGATGCGGATCACCTCGTCGATGTTGAGCAGCACCAGCGCGCGGCCCTCGAGGATGTGGATCCGCGCCAGCACCCTGGCCAGCCGGTGCTGCGTGCGGCGCGACACCGTGGCCTCGCGAAATGCGATCCATTCGGAGAGCATCTGGCGCAGGCTCTTCTGGGTCGGCCTGCCATCGCCGCCGATCATCGTCAGGTTGATCGGCGCACTGGTCTCCAGGCTGGTGTGGGCCAGCAACTGGGTGATCAGCTCGCCCTGCTCGACGGTCCGGCTCTTGGGCTCGAACACCAGCCTTACCGCAGCCTCGCGGCCCGACTCGTCGCGCACCGCGTCGAGCACCGCCAGCAAGCTGGCCTTGAGCTGCACCTGGTCGGTCGACAACGCCTTCTTGCCGGTCTTGACCTTGGGGTTGGTCAGCTCCTCGATCTCCTCGAGCACCCGCTGCGTGCTGCAACCGGGCGGCAGTTCGGTGACGACGAGCTGCCACTGGCCACGCGCCAGTTCTTCGATCTTCCAGCGCGCCCGCACCTTCAGGCTGCCCCGGCCGGTGGCGTAAGCGTCGCGGATGTCGGCCTCAGAGCTGATGATCTGGCCGCCGCCGGGGTAATCGGGGCCGGGCACCAGGCGGTAGAGCTCGTCGTCGACCAACTGCTCGTTGCGGATCAGCGCGATCGCCGCGGCCGAGATCTCGCGCAGGTTGTGGCTGGGTATCTCGGTGGCCAAGCCAACGGCGATGCCAGACGCGCCATTGAGCAGCGCGAACGGCAGCCGCGCCGGCAGCTGCCGCGGCTCTTCAGTCGAACCGTCGTAGTTCGGGATGAAATCGACCGTGCCCTCGTCGATCTCGTCGAGCAGCAGCCTAGCGATCGGCGACAGCCTGGCCTCGGTGTAGCGCATCGCCGCCGCGCCGTCGCCGTCGCGGCTGCCAAAATTGCCCTGGCCGTCGATCAGCGGGTAGCGCAGCGAAAAATCCTGCGCCATGCGCACCAGCGCGTCGTAAGCGGCCTGGTCGCTGTGCGGATGAAAGCGGCCCAGCACATCGCCGACCACGCGCGCGCTCTTGACCGGCTTGGGCGCGCCGGTCGCACCCGGCCCGGTGTGGCCCAGCCCCATCCGGCCCATCGCATAAAGGATGCGGCGCTGCACCGGCTTGGCGCCGTCGCAGACATCGGGCAGCGCCCTGCCCTTGACGACGGACAGCGCGTACTCCAGGTAGGCACGCTCGGCGTAATGGGCCAGCGTGATGGCGTCGGCGGGGTCTTGGGGCGGGTTTAGCAGGGAGAGCTGTTCAGACATTCAGGCGGTCAGGGTCAGGGCAGCGCCCCGAGGGTGTCGCCGCCAGCGCAGGGGTCAGCGCGGAAACATCTCGCGCAGCTTCAATTTCCAGAACTTGCCGGTCGAGGTGCGCGGCACGGCCGCGATCACCTCATAGCGCTCGGGGCACTGCCACTTGGCAAAACCGTGCGAGATCAGATGCGCGTTGAGCGCTTCGGCTGGCGCATTCTGCCCCGGCTTGAAGACGACGCAGGCGAGCGGCCGCTCGCTCCACTTCTCGTCTGGGATCGCGATCACCGCGGCCTCGGCCACCGCCGGGTGGGCCATCAGCGCGTTCTCGACGTCGACGCTGCTGATCCATTCGCCGCCGCTCTTGATCAAGTCCTTGGTACGGTCGGTGATGCGCAGAAAGCCCAGGTCGTCCAGCGTGGCGACGTCGCCCGTGCGCAGCCAGCCATCGGCCGTGAACTTGTCCTCGGTGACCGCCACCTCGTGGTAGCTGCCGGTGATGAACGGCCCGCGCACCTGGACCTCACCCATGGTCTGGCCGTCCCAGGGCGCGATCAGGCCGTCTTCTGTCTTCAAGCGCAGCTCAACCAGCGGCGCGATCACGCCGGCCATCGCGGCACGGCGGTAGCGCTCGTCGGCGCTGGCGTCCTTCAACTCGGCGCGGGCATAGCTGATGGTGGCGATCGGCGAGGTCTCAGTCATGCCCCAGCCCTGCATGATCCAGATGCCGTGCGCATCGAAAGCGCGTATCAGCGACTCGGGCACCGCTGCCCCACCGACCAGCGAGCGCATGCCGGCAGGCAGCTTCCAGCGGCCCGGGCTGTCGGTCAGCGAGCGCTCGTAAGTCTGGATCAGACTCATCCAGATCGTTGGCACGCCCAAAGACAACGTTGGCGGCTCGAGCTGCATCAGGTCGAGCAGGTCGTCGGCGTGCAGGTGCGGCCCCGGAAACACCAGCTTGGCGCCGACCATCACGGCGCCATAAGGCATGCCCCAGCTGTTGGCATGGAACATCGGCGTGACCGGCATCACCACGTCGATGCCGCGCAAACCCCAATGGTCGCCCAGGCAGCCGACCAGCGTGTGCAGCACGGTCGAGCGGTGTGAGTAAGCCACGCCCTTGGGTCGGCCGGTGGTGCCCGAGGTGTAGCAAATGGCGATCGCGTCGTCTTCGACATGTGGCGCTGGGATGAAGCCGTCGGCGTCGCCCTCGGCGATGAAGGCTTCGTAGCTGGTGAATTCTGCCGGCACCGGGGCACCCGAGAACGGGAACACGATCACCCGCTCAAACACATGCAGCGGTGCCATCTGCAGGTACAGCGGCAGCAGCACGTCGTCAACGATCAGGATGCGGTCCTTCGCATCCGACGCGATCCAGCCGAGTTCCTCGGCCGACAGCCGCAGGTTCAGCGTGTGCATCACGCCGCCGGCGGCCGGAATGCCGAAATAAGCCTCGAGGTGCATGTGGTGGTTCCAGCACAGCGTGGCTACGCGGTCGCCTTTTTGCAGGCCGGCACGCTGCAAGGCCGAGGCCAGCGACAGCGTGCGCCGGTGCCACTGGCCGTAGCTGTGGCGGACCAGGCTCTTGTCTGGCAGGCGTGAGACGATTTCGTTGTGCTTGAACAGCGTGCCGGCACGGTCGAGAAAGTGGTTGATCGACAGAGGCTGGTCCATCATCGTGGTCTTCATCGCGCGGGTCTCCGGTGCTGGGGAGCCGCATGATGCGTGAAAACACAGCGGGCGTTCCGTCGCTTGGGTGTCAGCCTTGCGACAGGCCACAAGCTACGCTGCCGATCGACCGCGCCGCCCGCGCCAAGGAACCCACAATGGACTTTGCCCTGAACGACGAACAACAGCAGATCGTGGACGCGATCGAGCGCCTTTGCCAACCTTTCGATGCCGATTACTGGCTCAAGCGCGACACCGAAGGCGGTTATCCCGCCGAATTCCACCAAGCGCTGGCGACAGCCGGCTGGCTGGGCATCGCGATGCCCCAGGCCTACGGCGGCTCCGGGCTGGGTATCGGCGAGGCCGCGCTGATGATGCACACCATCGCCGCGTCCGGCGCGGGGCTGTCGGGCGCATCAGCCGTGCACATGAACATCTTCGGCCTGCAGCCTGCGGTGGTGTTCGGCACAGAGGAGCAAAAACAGCGCTGGCTGCCGCCGCTGATCCAGGGTATCGACAAGTCATGTTTCGCGGTCACCGAGCCCGACAGCGGCCTGAACACCCTGGGGCTGAAGACGCGCGCGGTGCGGGGTTTCGACAAGCAGGGCGACCACTACCTGGTGACCGGCCAGAAGCTGTGGATCTCGACCGCCCAGGTGGCCAACCGCATGCTGCTGCTCGCGCGCACGACGCCTGAGGACCAATGCCACGGCAGCGAAGGCCTGAGCCTTTTCTACACCGCTTTCGACCGCAGCAGGATCGAGGTGCACGAGATCGCCAAGATGGGCCGCAAGGCGGTCGACAGCAACCAGCTTTTCATCGACGGCCTGCGCATCCCGGTGGAGGACCGCATCGGCGAAGAAGGCCAGGGCTTCAAGTACATCCTGCATGGCATGAACCCCGAGCGCATCCTGATCGGCGCCGAGGCCATCGGCCTGGGCCGGGCGGCGCTGCGCCGGGCCACGCAATATGCCCGCGAGCGGGTGGTGTTCGGCCGGCCAATCGGCCAGAACCAGGCCATCGCGCACCCGCTGGCGCGCAACTGGATGGAGCTCGAAGCCGCGCACCTGATGGTGCACAAGGCTGCAGCGCTCTATGACGCCGGACTGCCCTGCGCGGCCGAGGCCAACGCCGCCAAATTCCTGGGCGCCGAAGCCGGTTTTCGGGCCTGCGAAAACGCGGTGATCACCCATGGCGGCATGGGCTACGCCCGGGAATACCACGTCGAGCGCTACCTGCGCGAATCCTGGATCCCGCGGCTGGCGCCGGTCAGCCCACAGCTGATCCTGTGCTACATCGCCGAGAAGGTGCTGGGCATGCCGAAGTCGTATTGATCTCGCGTCGACACGAGCCAGTGCGATCATCTCGGGTTCGCCCGTCGGGCCGCCTGTGTGCCAGGGCGCCGCGCCGCCCCATGCCCCTGTCCTGAATCTCGCCCCATGCACCAAGAAAGCTTCATCGCCGGCAAAGACGCCTCGCTCGAATCGACCATCCGAACGATGCAAGCCAAACTCGCGGCGCGCGGGTTCACGCTCGACGAGTCGTCCTGGCTGCACGAGATCGACAGCATCTGGTCGGTCCATGTCAAGGACCAGGACTGCCCGATGCTGTTTGCCAACGGCAAGGGTGCGACCGAGCTGGCGGCCCGTGCCAGCGCGCTGGGCGAGTTCTTCGAGCGCCTCGGAACGCACTACTTCTGGACCCATTTCCACCTCGGCCAGACGCGCGCCAACCGGGCTTTCGTGCATTACCCGCAAGAGCGCTGGTTCCCGCCCAGCCCGGACGGCAGCTGGCCCGCTGAAATGCTGAACCCGGCGCTGCACGCTTTCTACAACCCGGACGGCGAAATCGACGCCGAGGTGCTGGTCGACCTCAATTCAGGCCATGTAGAGCGCGGCATCTGCACGCTGCCCTACACCCGCTTGAGTGACGGCGCGCAGGCCTGGATCCCCGTCAACATCATCGGCAACCTCTACGTCAGCAACGGCATGGCGGCGGGCAACACCATGATGGAAGCGCGCAGCCAGGCCTTGTCGGAGATCTTCGAGCGCCACATCAAGTACCGCATCATCAGCGAAGGCCTGTGCCTGCCCGAGGTGCCCGAGGCCGTGATCGCGCGCTTTCCAGGCATCGCCGCAGGCATTGCCGGTCTGCGCGCCGCAGGCTTTGGCATCGTCGTGCGTGACGCCTCGTTGGGCGGGCGCTACCCGGTGATGAACGTGACCTTGCTGCATCCCAAGGACCAAGGCATCTTCGCCAGCTTCGGCGCCCATCCGCGCTTGGAGATCGCTCTCGAGCGCGCGCTGACCGAGCTGCTGCAGGGCCGCGCGCTCGCCACGCTCGAGGGATTTCCGGCGCCGGGTTTCGACATGGACGAGATCAACGCGGTGGCCAACCTGGAGATCCATTTCGTCGATTCCAGCGGCGTGATCAGCTGGGATTTTCTCGGCGACCAAGCCGATTTCCCGTTCGTCGACTGGAACTTCAGCAACAGCACAGCGCAGGACTACGCCTGGCTTTGCGATGCGGCACACGCTGAAGGCCACGAGATCTACATCGCCGATTTCGCTGAGCAAGGGGCTTACAGCTGCCGCATCCTGGTGCCGGGCATGTCGGAGATCTACCCGGTCGGCGATCTGGAGTGGGAGAACAACAGCATCGGCAACCAGATCCGCCCGGCCTTGGTCAGGCTCGATGAGCTCAGCGAAGATGAATGCGCCGAGCTGCTGGAAGACCTGCAGACCATGAACCTCAGCGACGAGCGCCCGCTGTGGGAGATTCTGGGCCTAGCCACGCCGGCGGGAACGCCCTGGAAACAGCTGCGCATCGGCGAGCTCAAGACCTTGCTCGCGCTGGCCACCGGTGACGAAGCGGCGATCCTGGAGGGTTGCGATTGGATCCACCATTTCAACGACCTGAGCGCCGACCGCCGACTGGTCTACCGCTGCATCGACAGCATGATCAAGCTCGACCACAGCGCCGAGTTTTCGCGCCCGCTCGAGCTCTTGTATGGCCAAGCCACCTGCCGACAAGCCCGGGCCTTGCTGGACCGCAGCGAGCGCTTCTTCGATCTGGTCAGGCTGGGCCCTGACATGGAGGGCAGCGCGATGCACCAAACCTTGCTGGCCGCCTACGACAAGCTGTTCGCAGCCTGAGCCAGTCAAAGCCGTCAGGAAGGATGCACGATGTCACGCCGGATGCTGTTGTGGTTGCTGCTGGCAGCGCTGTGCGCAGCGGCCTTTGTCGACCAGGTGGTCTGCGAAGGCATGAGCTACCACGACTATGCAGCCGGCATAGACCGTCGTTTCCAGTGTCCCTGGAAATGAGGCCGCACGAACCGCGCAGCCTGCTGGCTGAACGGATCGGGACGCTGATGGGTCTGTAAGCGCGAAGCATTCTCGAAGCGCCATCATCGATTCGCCAGCTTCGACCCGAAGGCTCAGCGTTCAGCGCAAGTCCACACCGCAGGTATTTGAGGCTGCTGGTTGGTTCCGCATGCATCCGAACGCATCGACGGCGCTGCCGACATGAAGCTTAAACAGTGACAGTCACTGGCTCAGGAAATGAGCCTGCTGTAGTGCGCCAACCCTGCCCAGTTGCGTTGTTGCGCACGCCATCCAAGGCAGGACGGCCGACGTCTATCATCGAAACGCTTGATGAATCGCGTGACCAAACCCAAGCCCCATCCATGTACATGATCGACGTCACCCACTACCTCAGCGACAAAGGCGGCATCGGGCCAGAGAAAGGTCCTGCCCGCAAGATGGCCGATTTCATCACCGCAACGATCGCCCATGCGTCCGATTTCGACCGACCCGACAGCACGCCCGGACCAATGTGCTTCAAGTGCCGCAAACGCGACAACCACCGCGTGGAAACCGGCATCACCGACGACGATGCAGTTGCTTGGCACTGCCCTGGCTGCGGTACCGAGGGGAGAATCTCGAATTGGCAGGACACGTTTTGGGACCTCAGCCACGGCATGCCATCGGACTGACCTCTAACCCCAAGACCATGCCACTCAAGCCTATCGACGACCTTGAGTCCTTCCCGGCGCGTCAAAACACATCGACGCTGTTGGTGGTTCTGATCGAACTGACGTGATATCTTTTACTTGTTTGCCAGTGTCGTCCTTGGTGACCTCGACCTCGTAATGCTGCGCGGCGCGCGACCAGCGCTGCTTGGCACGGCCGATTCTCTCCATGATCTTGCCCAAGTCCTTGGTGCCGCGCGGCTTGCTCAACCCG
>CAMCTC010000010.1 GCA_945878355.1 Bordetella parapertussis
TGGGCCCAGCAAAAGGCCAGCAGGAACGTCGGATGCAGCCGGGCAAACTTCTTGTACGCCGAGTACCGATCGCAGCTGATGATGCCGTACGCCACCTCCCCCAACTCGTCGTCGATGACCTGGGCCGAGCGAGACGCATCCAGCACGTAATGCACCACCGAGGCCGAGTGATAGACCCACAAGTACCAGCGGTAGCCTCTTTTGCCGTCCACCGGGACGAACACCGCCCAACGGGTCTCGTCTGCATGCCAGTGCTGTTCGCTGCGCAGCTTGGCCAGCATGGCGTCGACGACCGGCGCGAACATTGGCGCGATCGTGTGCAGGGCGCCAGTCAACGTGCCGGGCGACATGTCCAGCCCGTGGTGGCCCAGGTCCTGCAGCAAGCGATGACTCGGTCGGCCGTACAGGTACTTGTCCAGCAGCACGCCAGCCCACACCGAGATGCCGAACTTGCCGCGCTCGATCAGCCGGCATGGGGCCGGCGCACTGACGATCCCGGGCATGCAGCCGCATTGGCAGCTGGGGCGGTAGCGGCGGCGGCGGATCAGGCGACGATAGGCCTTGACCTCGATCTCCAGTACCTCGCTGTCCTCGGTGCCGGGGAATTCAGCCAGCGCCTGACCACACGCCGGGCATTGCGGCGAGTCCAACCCGACGGTCTCGATACGTTCGGGCAGATGAGCCAGCATCTTGCGCCCGTGGCCTGGGGCACCGCAGCGCTGGCCGCGGCTGGCAGGCTTGAGTCCGGCTTGGGGCCGGAGTTCGCTGGCGCCTTTGCTGCGCTCGCTCTTGCGGCCAAACAGACGCTGCTGCAGATCGCGGACCTTGGCCTGCGCCTGGTCGAGCTCAGCAAGAAGCGCCGCCTCGCGCTGCCTGGACGCTTCCTGTGCCAACGCCAGTGTCGCGTGCCACGCCGCCTCGCGCTGTTCGGCTTGCTCGCCCAGTTGCGCCACGAATCGCCTGCTGCTGTCTTGGAGCTGCTGCAGGCGCCCCACCGCTCGTTGATGCAACGACTTCCAACTCCTGGCCTCCATCACCAGCTGGATGTGCTCCAGCTTGGTCAGCCTCACGTACACCTCGGCAAACGGCGCCGTGCTCGCCCTGCCTATCGCCGAGATCGCATCCCACTCAATGGCCACCGCTTCCATGGCAGCGCACGGTACAGGGAAAAGTTCAGTGTGTCCAGAGATTTCGGCGCGGCCACGAATCGAACCTACGGGTCTACCGAATGTTTACCCCGTCATTGCTGACGGGCGAGCCGGTTCGCGCGTACCCCGTTGTGGCGTAAGGCGTTTTCCATGTCGCAGCGCGTACCCCGTGCCGATGCCGGCGCGGCACGCAGGGAAATTTCTAGGAAAACGGAATTCTTCAGTCATGACAGGTATTTGCGAGCAGCGCGAACCTGTCGGGCATTTGGGTGCCACTCTGGGTTCGCGGTGTCGATCCTAAGCGCTCAGCGGTTTACAGTACCAGCGGCCCCTCGAAATCAAGCGCCTTGAAGACGCCGTGTTCCCGCACCTCAGCGCCGCGGGTGTCGGGCATGCGGTACAGGCGCAGGCAATCCTGGGTCAGCTCGATCTCTGCCAGCAGGCGCCGCTCCAGCGCCTCGAACTCGGCCAGCGTCACCTGGCATTCGAAGACCGACTTCTGAACCCGCTGGCCGGTGCTCTCGCACACCTTGGCCACCCGGCGCAGCCGGCGCCGCCCCGACTTGGTTTCGGTGCTCACGTCGTAGCAGACGATCACCAGCATCTCGGCCCCCGCTACTTGGCGGTGAACGGCAGATAGCCGCTGGCCTGGCCGTCGGCGTCGAGCTCGCCGCGGACCGCCCGCGCCAGCAGGCGCGCCTGCACCAGAGGCACCAGCCCCAATGGCAAGGCCTGGGCCAGCAGCGGGTGGCTGATGTCTTCCTGCTTGCGCTGCTGGTAGGCCACCACCACCGCTTTGCGCGCCTCGGGCGTCAGCGCCACCGCGCCGCCCTCGCGTTGCACAAAGCTCTCGGCGTTGAGCTGCTCGCGGTTGACCAGCGACAGCGCCAAGCGGTCGGCATAGGGTCTGAATTCCTCCATCAGGTCGAGCGCCAGCGCCGCGCGGCCCGGCCGCAGCGCATGCAGAAAGCCCACCTGCGGGTCCAGCCCGGCGGCCTCGATCGCGCTGCGGCAATCGTTCATCCATATCGCGTACAAAAACGACAGCAGCGCGTTGATGCGGTCGCGAGGCGGGCGCCGGTTGCGGCCATCCATCGCAAAGTGGGGCCGGGCGTCCATGCGCACCAGCAAGGCCAGGCAGCCGAAATACTGGCGCGCAGCCTCGCCCTCGAAGCCGCGCAGCGTGTCGAGGTCAGGCGCGCTAGGCAGCGCGCGCAGGCTGGCGGCCAGGTCATCGGCGCCCCGGGTCAGGCGCGCGGCTTCATCGGCGGCTTTTGACTCGCGGGCGCCGCGCTGCAGCACCTGGCGCGCGTTCTTGATCTTGCCGGCCACGAACGCGCGTGCCGTTTCCAGCGCAAAGGCGTTTTCCATAGACCGTAGGTGTTGGGCGCGGCGCAGCAGCACGTTGCCGGCGGTGGCACCTTCCAGCCTAGCTTTGAAGCGGCCGTTGTCGTCCAGCAACACCAGGCCGATCGCTTCGTCGGCCAGGCGGTGCATCAGTGGGGCCGACAGCCCCACCGGACCAAAACACACCACCGATTGCAGGTGGTGCAGCGGCACCCGCAGCCGGGTTTCGCGCTCCACGTCCACGCGCAGGGTGGCGTTGTCCAGCCGCAGGTAGCTGCCGGGCGTGTTGACGTACAAAGTGTTGAGCAGTTGCATGGCGCGGTCCGGTCGGGTGGGTGGTGCAGGTGTGGTGGCCGTGGTCAGGTGTCGGGATCAAACAGGTGGGCGCGTGCGATGGTCATTGCGTTGGACGCGGCGGCTTCGGGCTGGCAGCGGTCGTGCAACGAGCAGCCGCCGCAGCGCTGGGCCGCCAGCTCACCGGCCAGCGGTGGCGGCAGACGGCGGCCTTGCAGCATGCCGCGCACCGCATCGGCGGTGTCGACCACCTGGCGGCGCAGCTCGGGCGTGATGGGCACCACGCGCCGGCGCTTGGAACTGGCGTAACAGATCGCGCCCTCGGCCACGTCCCGGCCGGTGATGAATTCGAGACAAACGGCCTGGGCCGCCAGCTGCAAGTCATCACAGGCGGCTATTGCTGCGGCCTTGTGGCGCTTGCCATGTTTGTATTTGACCGGGTAGGGCGCGCCGCCGGCGCTGAACTCCACCACGTCGGCCTTGCCGATCAAGCCCAGGTCGTCTTGCCACAGCGGCAGCGCACGCTCGCTGCGTACGCCGCGGGCGGTGTCAGCGCCGGGCTGGTCCACCTGCGCATGCACGGCATTGCCGCGCAGCGTGTGCAGGTTGTCGTCAAATGCCTGCTCCAGGTGGATCAGGCCGCACTGGCGTGGGCAGTAAGCCCAGTGCTGCAGGGCGGACAAGGGGATGGGGTCGGGTGGCTCGGCGAGCTGCCGAGGTCCATCAGGCAAGGAGATTGATATCATTGGCATCACTTTGAAGGGGCGCCCGTCATGGCCGACTTTGTCTTGCGCAATCTGGACGACGACTTGAAGGAAAAGCTGCGCCTGAGCGCTGCGCGCCACCAGCGCTCGATGAATGCCGAGTTGCGCGAGATCGTGCGCAGCGCCCTGACCCAGCCACCTGGCAGCAGCAAGGCCGATTGGCAGCAACTGGCGGCCGACATCCGCGCGCTCAGCGCGGGCCGATCCCAGACCCCATCAGAAGACCTGCTGCGTGAAAGCCGCGCTGAGCGCTGACCGGGCAGCCGGCGCCAGATCATGACGGCCTGGGTGATTGACGCCAGCGTGGCAGCCAAATGGCTGCTGCCCGAGGACGGCTCCGACCAAGCCAGCGCGCTGCTGGGGGACGATTTGTTGGTGCCCGATCTGCTGTTTGCCGAGCTGGCCAATATTTTCTGGAAAAAGCAGATGCGCGGCGAGATCGACACCGCCACTGCCGACGCGGCGGCGCGTTGGTTGATGCAGGCGCCGTTGCAGGTGCACCCGTGCGCCGGGCTGACAGCGGAAGCGGTGGGCTTGTCCATACGGCTGCAACATCCGGCCTACGACTGCTTTTACCTGGCGCTGGCGCGCCGCACCGGTTGCCCGCTGGTGACAGCGGACCGGCGGCTGGTGGAGCGCTGCCAGCGGGCGGATGCGGTGGATTTGGGGGCTTTGTTGGTGCTGTTGGGAGGAAAGGCCGTTCGAGAGCGGCACTGACGTCCACGGTTGCCCGGCAAGCCTGTGCCTCGACTTCAGCAGCGCCGCTGCACCGTGACCCCGGGCGCCGCCTCGCGCTCCTCGCCGATGGCCAGCGGCTGGCCATCGAACAGCACCTCGTAGGCGTCGAAACCCCGCGCTGGCGCATCCGGGTGCAGGTTGCGCACCGTCAGTTTGTCGAACAGCGCGTGCGCGTGCGCGTTGCCCAGCTCGGTGCTGTGCTTGAAGACAAAGAGCCCGCGGGTGGCCATCTGGCCGCGTGCGGCCGAGCGGTCATGCTCGAACATGTCTTCCAGCGCTTTGTAGAACAGCGCCAGGTCGTCGGCCGAGAAGCCGGTTTGCCGCGCCAGGAACGACGAGACAAAGCCGTGCGAGCGGTACAGGCCGTAGGGCACGGTGTGCTTGCGGCCCATGGTGCGGTTGTCGCCGTCCTGGGCTTGCGCCTCTTTTCGCGGTGGCCACCGCCATGCGGGTGATCGAGTGCTCGCTCGCCACGATCGGGTCGACAGAGCGGGCAAAGGTCATCTGCACCGGGCCGCGCACCTGGCCGCAGTTGATGCCGGTGGACATCACGGCGCCGAAAGTACGCACGTCGAAGAAGTTCTGGCACATCCAGGCGCGGGCCTGGATCACGTCGGTGGCACTGCCTTTGCGCTTTTCCTTGCCGGCCTTCTTGGGCTTCTTGTCGTCGGCGCTGGCGTCATCCGTCGGCGCCTCTTCCACGGCAACGTCCAGCTTCAATGCCGAATAAGCGCGCTGGTTTTGCAGGTTGAGGACAGCTTTTTCGCGGATGTAGATCTCGAAGCGCTGCTCACCGGCCAGGGGCTCGCGCTCGGATTGTTCGTGCACCAGCGCGACGAAGTTGCGCACCTTGCGTTTCAGCGCCACATCGGTGACCAGCCCATGGCCGGTTTCGGCGTCCAGCCGGGGCATGTTGCCGGCGTCAGGGTCGCCGTTGGGGTTGCCGTCTTTCACGTCGAAGAGCAGCACAAAGTCGTGGCGGGCGTTGAGAATCATGTCATTCCTGCTCAGTCTGGGTGGTGGGGATGTCGCTGTCTTTGCGGGTGAAAAAATCTTGCCGCTGGTGGTAGTAGCCGAGCGCAAAGCGGCCTTGCTGGGGCAGCGTCAGCTGGCGTGGAAAGTCTTGCAGCGGTGCCAGCACCTCGCCGACCAGGCGCTCGAACCACACGGTCTGGCCCTCGCTCAGCTTCTTGAGGTGGGCGTTTTTCAGCCGCAGCAAGGTGGTGAACACCGCCACCGGGGTGGTGGACGCGGCGCTGTAGTAACGGTCGCGGATGGTGGCGTTGATGCCGGGCATCGCCTGGCGCTGGATCTGCTCGAGCACTGCAAACAACCGGCCCAGCCGGTAAGGGGTATCGGTCTGGTCCACGTCTAGCTTCTCCTTGAAGTGTTGGTCTGTGCTGCCGGTGTCGGTGTGGCGTCGGCGGTGATCGCGGTTGAGCCAGGCCTTGAGCACGGCGGCGCGCATGTATGTCACCTCTTGCTCGGCCTTGCAGCGCATCACCGCCGCATTGAGCAGGGTGGCCGGGTAGGGCTGGCCCTCAAGAATGGCGCGCATCCAGTCGCCAGCCAGGCGCGGCGGCACGTTGTCCAGCTTGCCCTGCAACGCCAGGCCAGCCAGCAAGCGAAGCAGCGACGGCGCCAACGGATCGCTGTCGAAGCGGCGCACCACCCGCAGGTCATCAAAGTGGCGCAGGATGCGCGGCGCCAAATCGGCCAACCGGGCCTGCAACCAGAAGCGGATGCTGATGCGCGCAGCGTTGGGCGCCAGGCCCAGCACGAAGAACGTCACGTCACGTTCACCCACCGGCAGTCGGCCGGTGGCCAGCGCCTGGTGCAGCGCCTGCACCGCTCGCACGCCGCGGTCGGGATCGTCCCTGGTCTCGCCAAAAAAATCGGCCAGCGTGAACTCACCGTCGAAGCTGCTGGCGCCATCGGCCCAGAACACGGTGGACCCATCACCCACCTGCACCCGGTTGCGCGAGCCTTTGTCCAGCAGGTGGTTCAGCGCCGTGGTGTAAGCAAAAGCGGCGCGCTGGCCCACGGGCGCGTTCTCCCCTTGGCGCTCGGTCTTGCCGTAGGACTCAAAGGCCCTGGCGTTGAACGACACGATGTTGGCGCCTGAAGACTGCGCGCCCCAGACGCCCTTGATCGACGCATGCAGCCGCTGCACCGGCGCGGGCAGGCCGTCGATCAGGCAGGCCAATGGGCGCTCATCGCCAGCAGCGGTTGGGGTGTTTGCCGCCAACACGGCCGCGATCAACGCCGGGCGCTGGCACACCAGATCGACATCGCCGGCCAGCCGAAACGTCAGCACCAGATTGGCCTCGGCGATGCCGGCCCAGGCCGGGTGCGCGTGCAGCACCGACCAATCTGCGCGGTCCAGCGCCGCCAGCACGGCACGCACACCGGCATCGACGCGCGCGGCGTCAGGCAGCGCCTCAATACGGGCTCGAAACGCCGTCGCCGGGCTGGTATCGCCGTTGTTTTTGCGGCCGGTGTCGAGCCCGATCACATAAGCCGCGCTGTCCCACAACAGGTTGGCCTTGATGCCCGAGGTCTTCTTCTCACCCAGCGGCACGAGAAACGAGCGAGCGCGCAGTTTCTTGCCTTCCAGTTCGCGGGTGTCGATCAACTGCAGCACTTGGCCGTCGGCAGCCAGCTCGATGATGAACGGGATTTCCTTGTCTTCCAGCCCTGCGCTGGGCAGGCGTTGGGTGGGGTCGGGGTCGACGGCCTTGCGGTCGTAGTAGCGCACCAGTTCCTGCAAGATCATTGCCGGCCCCCTGCTGCGTCCACCTCGATCACCCCGGCCGTCATCTGCGCCCTGAAAAACACCGGTTGCGGATCGGACGGATGGCTGAAGTCCAGGTCATGCAGCATCCAACCCAGATCGCGGGTCTCGGCAATCGGCGCGGGCTCGGTCTCAGGGGCTGTGACCAGCCGCACCCGCGCATCAAACTCGCGGCAGCCCAGGTAGGGCTGGTTGACGCACTGGCCGCCCGCGGCTCGGCGCTCGAACATGCTGAAGAACTTTTGCGGCGGCTGTCGGTCGGGCTGGCCGTCCAGCACCTCCAGATCGGCATGCACCCGGTAGGCCACGTCGCGCAGCAGCAGCGCGGCGCGCTGCTGGCGGTCGTCTTCCACCAGGATGCACAGATCGCCCGCCCTCGCATCGGCACCGGCGGCCATCGCCTGCTGCACATTGCGGGTCGAGACCACCGAGGCCAACTCGTTGCGCCGCAAGTTCATCCAGCGCACTGGCCGCAGCACTTCGATGCGCCGGATCTGCCAGCGGATCGCCGGCTTCCACAGGATGGCCTCGAACACCGCGCGGGCGGCCGACGGCGTGATCACGTCGTACGACACCCGCTCGACCTTCATCTCGGGCCGGGTGAAGCAGGCGTAGTCGCCGGCCATCTCCAGGCAATAGCGCTTTTTCATTGGTGAAATCCTTTTCTGAACATCAAGCCACCAAGCCCGCCGCATCCAGCATCTGGCTCTCGGGCAGCACACCCAGCCGGGCGTCGTAGCGCTGGTCATCGGTCAGCAGGTACATCCCGGGCAGCAGCTCTTCCACGTCGCCGCGCGCCTGCCACAGATTCACCGTGGCTTGGCGCACCGTCACGCTGTATCGCTGCAACTTGCGCAATATCCAGCGCTCGGCTTTGCCTTGTCGCAACCGTGCGATCAGCGGCTCGATCCGGGTGGCGTCAGGGCTGGCGCTCTCGTAAGGCACGATCACGCTGGCCTGTTGCTGGTCATCGACCAGGCGGAAGCGGTCAGCCGCGGTGCGGAACTCCATCACCATGTCGCGGTTGCCACGCAGCAAGTCGACGATGCCGTGTTTGTCGAGGCTGGCAAAACCGCCGTAGTACAGCGGAAAGTAGCGCGTAAAGGCGTCCGGGCTCAGCGGGTCAGCCAAGCCCGCCGGCAAGGTGCTGCGCGTGGCGTCGGCGCCGGCGCGCAGCGCGTGCAGCGTGCGCGGCAAGGCCCGCACAAAAACGCAGACCTGGCCCTGGTCCAGCAAACCCTCGCGGTTGCAGCGGCCTGCCGCCTGGGCGATCGAGTCGAGCCCGGCCAGCGCTCGAAACACCACCGGGAAGTCGATGTCCACGCCGGCCTCGACCAATTGGGTGCTGACCACGCGCATCGTGGCGGGCGCGGCGCCCGGCCAGCCGATCGCGCAGTTGCCGGATCACATCGGCGCGGTGCTGTCCGCACATCGCGGCCGACAGGTGCAGGCTGTGGTCGCCGGTGCATTGGTCGAGCGCGGCCACGATCTCGGCGGCGTCGTTCCGGGTGTTGACGATCACCAGCACGCTGTCGTGCGATGCCAGGCGGTCGATCAGTTCGGGCGTGGGCAGTGGCGTCAGCAGATCGCTCGGCCACTCGATGACTATCCGCGCCAGGCGGGCAAACAGTGCCGCTTCGTCGTCGATGATGCGGCGCGGCGGCGGCAGGCCGCGCAGGCCTTGGCGCGGATCGAAGCGCGTCAGCTCGGCAAGCGCCGGCTGAGTGGCGGTGCACAGCAGCACGGTGACGCCGTAGTGCAGCACCAGCAGGTTCAATGCATCGAGGATGGGCTGCAAAAACTCCGGTGGCAGCAACTGGGCTTCGTCGAGCACGATCACGCTGCCGGCCAGGCGGTGCAGCTTGCGGCAGCGTGAGGTGCGGGCCGCAAACAGCGACTCGAACAACTGCACGTTGGTGGTGACGATCAGCGGTGCGTCCCAGTTTTCACAGGCCAGGCGGCTGCGGCTGGTCTCTTGGCGCTCGATGTCGTCGGCCTGGCTGTGGTGTTCGACCACGGCGTCGCGGCCGAAGATCTGCGCAAACACATCTGCGGTCTGCTCGATGATGCTGGTGTAGGGGATGGCGTGGATGATGCGCCGCCGGCCGTGCCGGGCGGCATGCCGCAGCGCGAACGCCAGCGACGACAGCGTCTTGCCGCCGCCGGTGGGCACCGTGAGCGAGAACACACCGGGGCCCTCGATGGCCTTGTCGCGGCACTGCTGCAGCACCTCGGCGCGGGCGCGCATCACCGGGTCATCCGATCGGCCGCTGGCCGCCACCTCGGCCGTCTTGCGGGCCAGGAAGTCGTCCAACTGCTGTTGGTACTGGCCCAGACTGGCATGGCCGGTGCGCGCGCTGGATTTCTTGCCGTCCATGTAGGCCTCGGTGTCGAGAAAATCGGCGTCCACCAGCGCCGAGAACTACATGCGCACCCACAGCGACCAGGCCAGCGGGTTACTCCCGCGGGCGCCGGGGATGGCTTGTGCAGCAGCGCGCAAATCAAAGCCGGCGGGTAGCGCCAGCAGCGCGGGCGCGTCGGCTTGGGCATGCTCCAAGGCCTCGGAATATTCTGTCTCGCTCAGTGCCGCGCCGGTGCCCAGCAAGCGGGCGTCCAGGCTGCTGGTCCAGTCGGCCAAGCCGGCATGGTGGCCGGCGATCACATAGGCCAGCACGCGGGCCAGGCGCGCCGCCTCGGGGCCGTGGGCTTGCTCAAAAACCCGCAACGCATGCAGCGCACCGGCGGCGGAATGCGACTTCTCGCTGCCCTGCGGCAGCCGGCCTTCGATGTGGGCGTCGGCCACCTGGCGGATGTAGCGCTGAAAACCCGGGCGGTACTTGCCCAGGTCATGCCACTGGCCCGCCAGACCCGCAAATTCCGCACCCCAGTCCTGTGCGAATCGCGCCGCCAATGTCGCCACTTGCTGCAGGTGATCGACCAGGCCATGGGCCGCTTGCTTGGCCGGGTCGTCAGGGTGGCTGTGGGCCCAGAACTTGGGTTGCATGGTGCATGAGCGGTCGAGGACTCGCCGATGCTGGCATTGGACGGGAGCGTGGACGGCCCGTGGCCACCCTCACCGGTAACTCCTCACGAAATGGCGGCCGAATCTCGCTCGCTGCGCAGCATTTGGGACCGACATCAGCGGCCGGGTCGTCTCTTGACGCGTCGAGGCGCGGCACGGTCCGCACCGGTGGGCGATGAATCGACACGGGCTCAAGGAATTCGCGGACCCAACCCGGATGCCGACCCCAGGCAAACCGCTTTGTCGGCGCTCAGGTGTTCTGCGGTGTGCTGGCCGTGCCGGGCCATGGCTCGAAATCGAGGGCCATCAGCCTTTGCGGGCTGCCTTGTCCGCGGTGAACGTTCGGTCAAGCGCGCGGCAATGCCCCCAGCACCTGGGCCTGGTGCTGACCCAGCGTTGGCGCTGTGCTGCGGATCGCCCCTGGCGTGGCGCTGAGCTTTGGGACGATGCCTGGCACGGTCAGCGTCAGGCCGTCGGCGCTGGTCACGGTCTGGATCATGCCGCGTGCCAGGAAATGCGGGTCGGTCGCGATGTCGGCCACGGTGTAGATGCGACCGGCCGGCACGCTCACGGCCTGCAGTGTCGCCACCACTTCGGCCACTTTTCGCTGAACGGTCCAGGCGGTGATCGCCGCGTCGAGTTCGTCGACCCGGGCCGCGCGCTGGGCGTTGTCGCCCAGACCCGGGTCGGTGGCCAGGTCGGCGCGGCCGACGGCCTGCATCAGTCGCTTGAAGATGCTGTCGCCATTGCCGCCGATCACCACCTGACCGTCGGCGCAGCGGTAAGCGTTGCTCGGCGCGATGCCGGGCAGGGCCGAGCCTGCGGGTTGGCGCACCGCGCCGAAGACGCTGTACTCGGGCAGCAGGCTCTCCATGCAGTTGAAGACCGATTCATACAGCGCCACGTCCACCACCTGGCCACGTCCTTTGGGTGTTGCTTCACTGATGCTTTGGGTTCTGGCTTGCAGTGCCAGCAGCACACCGATCACACCGTGCAGCGCGGCCAGCGTGTCGCCCAGGCTCACGCCCGCGCGCACCGGCACCCGGCCGGGCTCGCCCATCAGGTGGCGCAGACCGCCCATCGCTTCGGCCACCACCGCGAAGCCGGGCAGGTCGCGGTACGGGCCGGTCTGGCCGTAGCCGCTGATGCGCAGCATGATCAGCCCGGGGTTCTCAGCCGCCAGCGTCTCGTAGCCCAGTCCCCATTTTTCCAGCGTGCCGGGCTTGAAGTTCTCGATCAGCACATCGGCCTCGGCGGCCAGACGGCGCGTGTCGGCGCGGCCTTCTTCGGTGCGCAGGTCCAGCACCACGCTTTGCTTGTTGCGGCTCTGCACCTGCCACCACACGCTGGTGCCCTGGTGCAGCATCCGCCACTTGCGCAGCGGGTCGCCGTCGCCGGGCGGCTCGACCTTGATGACTTGGGCGCCGAAGTCGGCCAAGGTCTTGCCGGCAAAAGGTCCGGCGATCAGTTGGCCGAGTTCCAACACCTTCAGACCGGACAGCGGGCCGGGCGGTGGGGTGGGCGGCGGGTTGGTGTTTGTCATGGCAGCTGCATTGTTGCGCGGTCGCGGTGTCATCGACAGCTTCGCCTGCTGTTGGCGTCTGCGGGATTCGCCAGCCTGGGGCGACCGACGCAGCCCCATGCGAGACATCGTCGAATCCGACACTTGGCTAAGATACTCAGCGGTTTGGCACATCAGCCAAGCAACCACTGCGCCACTCAGCCACTCAGGAAACGACGATGACCACTCCTACAGCATCGACCAATAGCCGTCGCCAAGCCATGCAAGCGCTCGCCGCACTGACCGCCACCGGGCTGTTGGGTCAAGCCTCGCCGGCCAGCGCGCAGACCGCCTGGCCCACCCGCCCGATCAAGCTGGTACTGCCCAGCGGGCCTGGCGGTGGAGCCGACATCTTCGGCCGCCAGTTGGCCGACTACATGGCCAAGGAGCTGGGCCAGCCCGTGGTGGTGGACAACCGGCCCGGTGCCAACGGCGTGCTGGCGAGCGAGGCCGTGGTTCGCCAGCCGGGTGATGGCTACAACTTGCTCATCTCGTTTGCGGCTGCCATTATGGGTAACAAGGCGATGAACAAGGTCATGTCGCACGATCCGATCGCCGACCTCAAGCCCATCGGGCTGATCGGCGGCGACGGCGGCAATCTGCTGATCGTCACGCCTGACCTGCCGGTCAACAACCTGAAGGAGTTGCTGGCATTGGCCAAGTCCAAAGGCGGCGGTCTGAGCTACGGCTCATGGGGCGTGGCCTCGGGCGGGCATCTGGTGATGGAAGCCATTTGCGCACAGGCAGGCGTGCGCATGAACCACGTGCCTTACAAGACAGTGGCCGCCATCCCCAACGACTTGTTGTCCGGCGTGCTGACCGTGTCGACCATCGATGGGGCCACGCCGGTGGCGCTGATCAAGGCCGGCAAGCTGCGGGCGATTGCCTCGCTGTCGAACAAGCGACTGCCGCAGCTTCCCGACGTGCCCACGATGGGCGAGCAAGGCTACCCGCTGGAGTCAGCTCCCTGGTATGGGTTGTTCGGGCCGGCCAGCATGCCTGCCGACCTGGTGAACCGTCTCAATGCCTTGCTCAACAAGTGGCTGCTGCTGCCCGAGACCCGCAGCTTCTTCGCCGAAAAGCAAAACACACCGACCCCAATGACCAAGAGCGCCGAAGAGTTTGCCGCGCAGATCCAGCGCGAGCTGCCGGTGTGGCGCAAGATGGTGGCCGACGCCAAGATCTGAGCACTAGAGAGGCCGTCCAATGAACGAACCGCTTTGGCGCTGGTCGGCCACCGATCTGGCGCATGCCATCCGCACTCGCCGCATTTCTAGCCGCGAGGCCACGGCGTCATGTCTGGCGCGTGTGGCCGAGGTCAACCCGCGGCTCAATGCGATCGTCGAGGTTCTGCACGACAGCGCGCTTGCTGCCGCCGACGCGGCCGATCTAGCGGTCGCCCGGGGTGACGCGCTCGGCGTGTTGCACGGCGTGCCGGTGACGACCAAGGTCAACGTCGACCAGCGCGGCTGCGCGACCACCAACGGCCTCGTGGCGCTGCGCGATGCGATCGCGACCGACGACAGCCCGGTCGTCGCCAACCTGCGGCGCGCCGGTGCGGTGATCTTCGGCCGTACCAACACACCGGCTTTCTCGTTTCGCTGGTTCACCGACAACGACCTGCATGGCCGCACGCTCAACCCCTGGTCGCGCGACCACACCCCCGGTGGCTCCAGCGGCGGCGCGTCTTCGGCGGTCGCCTCGGGCATGGGGCCGATCGCGCATGGCAACGACATCGCAGGCTCGGTGCGCTATCCGGCCTATTGCACCGGCATCTATGGCCTGCGCCCATCGGTCGGTCGAATTCCCAATTTCAACCCGAGTGCTACCGAGGAGCGCCCGCCGGGGATGGCGATGATGTCGGTCCAGGGGCCGCTGGCGCGTACCGTGGCCGACGTGCGCCTCGGGCTGCAAGCGATGTCGGCGGCAGACCTGCGCGACCCGGCCTGGGTGCCGGTGCCGCTTCAGGGGCCGCCGCTGCCTCGGCCGATCCGGGTGGCTTACAGCGCCGCGATACCCGGTGTCACGGTGCATCCAGCGGTGGCTGAAGCAGTCGAACGCGCTGCTCGCTGGCTGTCGGACGCTGGCTACCAGGTCGAGGCCGTCGAGCCGCCCGACATCACTGAGGCCGCCAGCCTGTGGTCGCTGATCGCAGACAACGAGGCGCGGCTGGCGATGGGGCCGCTGGTCGAGCGTTTGGGCGACGACGCGATCAAGGTGGCTTTCCGCGCGATGACGCGGCACTCGCCAGTGCTCGATGCCGAGGGCTACTTCCGCGCCATCGCCCGGCGCACGACGCTGATCCGGCGCTGGAATGCCTTTCTGCAGGATTACCCGCTGGTGCTGGGGCCGCTCAGTGCCGAGCCGCCTTTTGCCTGGGGGCTGGACGTCGAATCGCCCGAGAGCATGGACCGGATCCTGCGCGCTCAGCTACCGCAGTTCAGCGTGCCGCTGCTCGGATTGCCGGCAATCTGTGCGCCGGCCGGCTCGGTGAACGGGCTGCCGATCGGTGTGCAGCTCACCGGCGCGCGATTCCGCGAAGACATCTTGCTCGATGCTGCCGAGGTGCTCGAGGCCCGTCATCCCTGCGCGGGGCCGATCGACCCGGTGTTCGCTGCCTGACGGGGCGCCAAACCCTTGCGGTTTCGGGCGGCAGGCCTGGCCCGACGGGCTATCGTTCATTTCTTTGTCCTGGAATACCAGCATGAGCACTTCCTCGGAACTCGGTTCGATCATGAAGCCGGCCTCTGGCCACACCTGCGGCGTGAATCGCGCGATCTTTTCTGCGCTGGACTTTTCGGACCAGGCTTCGTTTGACGACGCGGCGCGCGGCCTGATCGGCAGCATCCCGGATGCGCGCATCCTCGGCGCGAAGGGGCAGGTCGTCTGGGACATGTCCTCGTTCAGCTTTCTCGAGGACGAGAGCTCTCCCGATTCGGTCAATCCGAGCCTGTGGCGCCAGGCGCGCCTGAATCGGCTGCACGGTCTGTTCAAGGTCACCGATCGTCTGTACCAGGTGCGCGGCTTCGACCTCGCCAACATGACGATCATCGAGGGCGACAGCGGCATCGTCATCATCGATCCGCTGACCTTTACCGAGAGCGCGAGTGCGGCGCTGGCGCTGTACCGGGCCCATCGCGGCGACCGCCCGGTGCGGGCAGTGATCTATTCGCACAGCCACGCCGACCACTACGGCGGGGTTGAAGGGGTGATCACGCCCGAGCAAGCGGCCAGCGGCGAGGTGCTCGTGATCGCCCCCGATGGTTTCATGAAGGAGGTGATCTCGGAGAACATCCTGGCCGGCGTGCCGATGCGACGGCGCGCGATGTTCCAGTTTGGCCCAACGCTCGAGCGTGGCGCGCGCGGGCATGTCGACAGCGGTCTGGGCAAGGTCACCGGGCGCGGATCGATGAGCTTGATTGCGCCCAACCGCATCATCACCGAGCCGACCGAGACCATCGTCGTCGACGGCATCGAGATCATCTTCCAACTCACGCCGGAGACCGAAGCGCCGGCCGAGATGAATTTCTTCTTTCCGCAATTGCGGGTGCTGAACCTGGCGGAAAACGGCTGTCACACGATGCACAACCTGTGCCCGATCCGTGGCGCCAAGACCCGGGACTCGCTGGCCTGGTCGAAGTACCTGGACCAGGCACTCGACGCTTTCATCGACCGCACCGACGTCTGCATCGCACAGCACCACTGGCCGACCTGGGATCAGGGCAAGGTGAGGCGCTTCATCGAAGAGCAGCGCGACATGTACCGCTACCTGCACGACCAGACCTTGCGGCTGATGAGCCATGGCCTGACGCCGCACGAGATCGCTGAAGACTTCACGATGCCGGCTTCGCTGCAAGGCAGCTGGCACGCGCGGCCTTATTACGGAGCCCTCGCACACAATGTCCGGGCGGTGTACGCGCACTACCTGGGGCCTTACGACGGCAATCCGGTCAACCTCAATCCGCTGACACCGCAGGGCGAGGCGATCAAGTATCTGGAGTACATGGGCGGGGCCGATGCGGTGCTCGATCGCGCGCGCAAGGACTTCGAGGCAGGCGACTACCGATGGGTGGCCCAGGTCACGCACCATGTCGTCTTCGCCGATCCCAGCCACAGGGCAGCGCGTGAACTGGGCGCCGACGCGCTGGAACAACTGGGCTACCAGAGCGAATCATCGACCTGGCGCAACGCCTACTTGCTGGGGGCGAAGGAATTGCGTCTTGGCGCCCCCAAATCGCCGCCGGGGGCGCAGGGCGGGGTCGCACCGCGGGTGGTGGCGATGCTGCCGATGCCGATGTTCTTCGACTATCTGGCGATTCGCGTGAATGGGCAAAAAGCGGCTGGACTGGCTTTGCGCATCGACTGGGTGATGGCCGGTGACGAAGGCGGTCATCGGCTCACGCTGAGCCATTGCGCGCTCAGCCATGGCCCCGGCTCGCACGGGGCACGAGCGCAGGCGCGGGTCGAGATGGATCGCAAGGGGCTCGCCGCCATCATGGTGGCCGGGCAGTCGTTTTCGCAGGCGCTGGCCGATGGTGTGATTGGCGTGACCGGTCAGCGCGAAGCCGTGGCGGCGCTGTTCGACACGCTCGACAGCTTCGCGCCGATGTTCGCGATCCTGGAGCCTTGACAGCGCGGCAAGCTGCCGCGCGCCCAGGCATTCAGCCCAGCGTCACCTCGGCGCGCACCGTGCCGGCGCGATCAGCGGTGGCGGTCATCGCCACCCGGATGCCGCGCTGCGCGCTGACCACCCACTCGACCACCGCGCGGTCAGCGGTGACCTCTCGGTTGGGCGCAAAGGCTTGCAGCGAGGACTTCGCCGCGTGGCCTTCGAGCTGGCCGCCCTCGACCCGCAGCTTGCCGGTCTGAAGCGTCAACCCGGCCGGCGGGTGCAGCTCGAACACCACGCCACGCACGGTCTTTCGCTCGAGCGCACGCTTGGTGACATAACTCGGCAAGTAACCGGCATTGGCGACCGCAAAGCGGATTCGCCAGCTGTCGCCGCCCAGCGACAGCACCTCGGCCCGCAACACCTCGAGCTTGGGCAGCGACAAGCCGAGCTGCGTCAGCCAGGCCGGAAAGCGCGCTGCCTCGCGCTCGCGCAGGTGCGGTGGCGGGTTGCGCCAATAGTTCAGCCGGTCCCAGCCGCCGAGCTCGACTTGGCCCAGCTGCGGGTGCTGGTAGGGGTACCAGTCGACATGGGCCAGGCCAGCGCATTCGGCGTCGCTCCACTTCAGCAGCTTCAGGTCGTCCTCGGGCGGGTGGTCGCGGTACCAGTGCACCCAGTCGTAGTCGGTGATGCCGGCTTCCTTGTTCGGTGCCCAGATCTCGACGGTCCAGAACAGCGCGCCCAGGTGCTCGTAGATCCAGTCCTGGGTGCCGGTGATCACTTCTTTCGGGTGGTACTTGAAGTCGTGAAAGCTGCTGACCGCCGGGTAGCCGGTGAGCTTCTCGCCCAGCGCTGACAGGCGCTTGATGATCCACAAGTCCTCGGGCGTCATCTGCTCGTCGCTCATCGTCCCCATCGGGCGCAGGATCACGCCCGAGTGGGTGTGAAAGCTCACCGCTGCGCCGATGTTGGGGTGGCGGGCGACGAAGTCGACCATCGCGCGCACTTCGGGCTCGCTGGTCGGGTAAGGACCTGCGCCGGCCTGCTCGAACTCCTGCCGCCACATCGACGGGAAGTTGCGGTTCAGGTCCAAGCCCTCGAGGTTGGGGTTGACCTTGACCTGCAGGCCGTCGTAATTCGTCAGCGTGCCTTCGGGCATCACGCGCCAGTAGTTGCCACCGAACTCGCCGGGCTCGCGCGGGATCATCAGCCTGGCGTCCTGCGGGTGGCATTTCCAGCTACCGTGCGGGTCGGGCAGGCGCATGTGCAGCACCCTGCCGTCGCCGTCGATGTCCTCGGCGGTCAGGCCCTCGACCGCCGGCTCGTCATGGGGGTAAGGCCGGGTCGACGAGCGGATATGGCGCGGCTTGTCGGCCAGCGCCAGCTCGGCGCCGTCCGGGTTGAGCCGCGGGCAGAGGTAGACCACCCGGGTGTCGAGCAGCTCGGTGACGCCGGCGTCGCTGCCGTGGCCCGAGGCCAGCTGGTGCAGCCAGTACAGGCAGGCGGTGGAGGCGGTCAACTCGGCGGCGTGGATGTTGCCGTCGACCCAGATCGCCGGCTTGTCGGTGTCAGCGCCGGTGGTGGCATTGGTCAGCACCAGCAGCCAGATGTCGCGGCCCTCGAAGCTCTTGCCGATCGAGCGCAGCTGCACCAGGGTTGGCCGCGCAGCTGCGTACGCCTGCAGCAATTGCGTCAGCTCAGCGTGGCGATAGAAGGTATCGAAGCGAGGGGTAGGCAGCGGGGCGGCTTGGGGCATGACGGACCGGCCTGACAGGCCGCTGGATGACGACGGCGCAGTGTCGCAGAGCCTGGTCCCGGCGAGCGGCGGAGCAGCTGATGGGTCAATCCGTGGCGTGTTGCGCAATGCGCGCCACCGCGCAAGCCCAGGCTCGTTGCGGCGAACCTTTGCGAAGGCTAGAGTGGTTGGGCTTGTCAAGCGCCAGGAGTTGCTGTGCTCCGCCGGAGAGATTGCCTGCCTTCCTGTCCAGCCCCTTCGGCCGCCGCCCGAGCCCAAGCCGCAAGCCATCGTGCATCGATCGACGTTTGGCCGCTGTGGGCGGCCTGGGTTGGGTTGGTCATCTATGGCAGCCTGGTGCCGCTGGATTTCCACCCCATCGCAGTAGCGCAGGCCTGGCAACAACTGCTGGACGCGCCGATGCTGGCGGTCGCCGTGCAAGGCCGTGCCGACTGGATCGCCAACGGCGTGCTCTATCTGCCGGTGGGCTTTCTGGGATGCGTCGCGCTGCTCGGCCGCCAGCCCGAAACCGCCAGCCCCTGGCGCAGGTTGCTGGCCGGCGCGGCGGCCTTGGCCGCAAGTACGCTGCTGGCACTGGCGGTGGAGTTTGCGCAAACGGCATTCCCGCCGCGCACTGTTTCACGCAACGACTTGGCCTCCGAGGCGATCGGCAGCGCGCTGGGCATGCTGCTGGCGCAGGCTGGTGCAGCGCGCTTCCACCTGCTGTTGAGCGGCCTGGGTCAGGGCGGGTCGCCGCTGCTCATAGAGCTGGGGTGGGTCTATGTGCTGGGCTACGGCGCATGGGCACTGTTCCCGTTTGACTTGCTGTTGACTGCGCAGGAGTGGCGCGAAAAGCTTGGCGGCCCGCTGCTAGGGATCTGGTTGGCTGACGCCAGCGTTGAGCAAGGGACGATCCGCACCGTCGCCAAACTCGCGCTCGAGACCTTGGTGGCGTCGCCTTTGGGTGCGCTTTGGGCGGCATGGCCATCACCTCGCCAAAACGGAATGAGCAGCAGGGTCGGCTTGGCATCGAACCTGCTGCGCGCCAGCATCGTTGGCGCGCTGATCGGTGTGCTGATCGAAGCAGCGCAGTTGGCGATCGCCTCGGGGCTGAGCCAGGGCATTTCATTGCTGACCCGATCGATAGGCTTTGCGCTGGGTGCCGCAGCCTGGCGTGGCACCACAGCATTGCGCATCGAATCCGCACGCGCCGCGTTGCGCCGGCTGACAACGCCCGCCGTGCCCTTGTACCTGGGCTTGTTGACCGCACTCTACGACTGGTGGCGCGGCCCCTGGCTGGGCTTGCAGCCTGCGCTGCGCCGGCTGCACGACGATGTGCGCTTCTTGCCGCTGTACTACCACTACTACAGCACCGAAGCCCATGCGGTGACCAGCATGGCCGTGGTGATCGCCGGCTATGCCCCGGTCAGTCTCATGTGCTGGGTCTGGAACATCGACGCCTGGTTGGCGGGCGCGTTGGCGGCCTTGCTGGCGGCCGTGGTGGAGGCTGGGCGACTGATGACCGGCGGCAAGCCAGACCCGAGCAACGTCCTGATCGCCTGGATAGGCGTCTGGTGTTTGGGCCGGCTGCTGAGCCTGTTGAGCGCCCCAAGGCCGGCCGAAGCCGGCCGCCCCCCGTGGGGATCAAGCAAAGTGGCAAAGCCACATTTGCTTGAGAGCCGGCCAGCCGCCCGAGGGATGCGTTGACGCCGGCGCTGGTCGGCATGGCGCCGAACAGGCGCTGGGCCGTGCCGGCTCTGGCGGGCAGCGCTGTGGTGGCTTGGTTGGTGTCGTTTCCGGTGCAGCCCATCATGTTGGGGCTGGGCTTGTTGCTGGCCAGCGCGCTGGTGGCCTGGCGCCCGCACTTGCTGTTCACCTTGGTCGCGGCGGCTTTGCCGTTGCTCGATCTCGCGCCCTGGAGTGGCCGAACCTATCTGGATGAGTTCGACGCTTTGTTGTTGCTGGGCACGGCTGTCGCATGGGCCAGGCTGCCGCAGGCCTTGCCTGACAGGCGGCAGCCGTTGGCGCTGACATGGGCCTTCACGCTGCTGTTGGTCAGCCTGCTGATCGGCTTGGTCCGCGCGCTGTCGCCTTGGCCGGGCTGGCCGCTCGACGCCTTCAGCCAGCCCATGAGCCCGTTCAATGCGCTGCGTGTGGGCAAGAGCGCGCTGTGGGCGCTGTGCCTGTGGTGCCTGGCCACCCGCTTGCAGACTGCCGGCGCCGATGTCGTCAAGTCCTTCGGGCTGGGAATGGTGCTGGGCCTGGCGGGCACGGTGGCGGCTGTCGTCGTTGAGCGCCTGGCCTTCAGTTACTTGTTGGACTTTGCCGGCAGCTACCGCGTTGCGGGGCCCATTTCGGCGATGAGTCTGGGCGGCGCTTACATCGAGTGCTTCATCGCCGTGGCCACGCCTTTTCTGTTGGCCCAATGGGTGCGGCCCGGCACGCTTTGGCGCTCGCTGGCATGCGCGGGTCTGCTGACCAGCAGTGCCTACGCGCTGATGGTCACTTTTTCGCGCGGCGGCTACGCTGCGATGGCGGTGGCGGTGCTGGTGTTCGCAGGCGCCAGCCTGGTGACGAAGCAGCGACGTCGGCGAAGCCTGGCGCTCGGGCTTGCCGCGGCGATCTTGGTCGCGGTGGCGTCCTACCCGGTGCTGAGCGGCAGTTTTGCGCAAAGCCGTCTGCAGACCCTGGCCGCCGATCTCGACACCCGGGAGAAGCACTGGGCCGATGTCTTGCAGATGATGGGCAGCGACCCGGTCAGCAGCGCACTGGGCATAGGACTGGGGCGTTTTGCAGAAGTCAAACTCTGGCATACGCCCGTGGGCGAACGCCCCGGCAGCCACCGTTTGGTGCCAGCCGACGGCGCGCGCCAGGTGTTGCGCTTGGGCGCGGGCCATGCCTATTTCGTCGACCAGATCGTGGCCTTGCAGCCAGGCGCAAGCTACAGCCTGAAGTACCGGCTGCGAACAGCTGATGCGCGGGCCGCGCTCAGCGTCTTGCTGTGCCAGAAGTGGTTGCTCAGCTCCGCCGACTGTCGTGCCGGCCAGCCCGTCCAGACCACAGCTGCAACGGCCGGCACTGCGCCAGGCTGTGCGCGGCAAGACTGTCCCACGACGACAGCGTGGCAAGAGGTTTCGCGGCGCATCGTCGCGCCCGAAGCCGGACCGGGCCGCTTGCCGCGTCCGGTCCGGCTGAGCTTGAACAACGCGGGCCGCGTCCCGGTCGATCTGAGCTCGGTGTCCTTGGTCGGCGTCGACGGTGTGGAAATGGTCCGAAACGGCGACTTTCAGGCCGGCATGGACGGCTGGACAGCGACCTCGGACAACCATCTGTCCTGGCATACCAAGTCGCTGCTGTTGGGGGTGTATGTCGAGTTGGGCTTGTTCGGTGTCAGCGCCTTGCTGGCCTTGCTGCTGGCAGGCGCCTGGCGCGCCGCCAGCGCTGCAGCGCAGGGTCAGGCCGACGGCGCAGCGCTGCTCGCAGCAATGGCCGCGTTCGGGACGGTTGGTCTGATAGACACCTTGGTCGACGCGCCTCGGTTCATGTTGCTGTGCTTGCTGCTGTGTCTGTTGCCTGGAGCGCTGGCCAGGCGCTGAGCACCTGCCGCCTTTGCGCCAAGACCTGAGGGTCGCAGCGCGGTATGCCGGAGGCGACGGCGTGAAACATGCCGTGATGAGGGCGGCGCGACGGCTGCACCGCCGGTCGGCAGGTGGCGGGGCTTGACATCAATCAACACCCGGCGCGGGTGCCCGTGCCACGATTGTTTCGAAGGAGATTTGCCATGAGCATTCTGAGCCAGGCGCAGAAACTGCAGTTGCAAGCGGTGTTGCAGCTGCGCAGGGCCGCGTTGGACAGCCAGCGCAGCGCCCATCTCGAAGGCCAGAGCCGCGTCGAGCATGCGCGCGAACTGCTGCTGCAAGACAGCGACGACGCCGAGCAACGCGACGCCGAGCGCGAACTGGATTTCGCCCTCACCGACCGCGATGCGGTGGAGTTGCGGGAGATTGACCAGGCCCTGGCTCGATTGGCTGGGGGCAGCTACGGCTTGTGCGCCGATTGCGGCGCCGAGATCCCCGCCGAGCGCTTGCAGCTCTCCCCGCAAGCCCTGCGCTGCGTGGCCTGCGGGTCGCGGCTGGAGCGCGGCGCTTCGCGGAGCGCTGCTCAATAGCCCCTCAGCCCACCGGCCGCCGCCAACGCGGCAGGCCCTTGAGTTCAGCAACCCCAGCGCACCCGAACCACGGGCGCTGATCCAGGAGTGTCTAGATGCCGCTTTTTCACGCCGTGGTCTGGCTTGACCACCAGAGCGCGCAAGTGCTGCAGTTCGATGCCGCGCATGTGCAGTCGCAAAAGATCAAGACCCACACCCACCACACGCGCCAGCACGGCAGCTTGGTCCGCACCGAGCACGAGTTCTTCGGCGAGGTCTGCGATGCGCTGGTGGGCGTTCGCGAAGTGCTCGTCACAGGTTCCCACACCGTGCAGGTCGACTTCAAGCACTTCGTCGAGAAACACCAGCCCCAGGTGGCCGCGCTGATCGCGGGCTACGAGACGGTGGACCACCCGAGCGAGCGTCAGCTGCTGGTGCTGGCACGCAAGTACTTCGTCAGGTTCGACCGCATGGCCGGCCTGCCGACGTCGGGTTGAAGCGGCCGGTCAGCGCGCCGCGGCCTTGACTTTCAGCCGCCAGGCGTGCAGCAGCGGCTCGGTGTAACCCGAAGGCTGTTCCTTGCCCTTGAACACCAGATCCAGCGCTGCCTGGTAGGCCGCGCTCTGCGGGTTGCCGGCCATGTTGCGGTAAGCCGGGTCGCCTTTGTTCTGCCCGTCAACCACCCCGGCCATGCGCTCGAAGGTGGCGCGCACCTGGGCTTCGCTGACGACGCCGTGGTGCAGCCAGTTGGCGATGTGCTGGCTCGAGATGCGCAGCGTGGCGCGGTCTTCCATCAGGCCGATGCCGTTGATGTCGGGCACCTTGGAGCAGCCCACGCCCTGGTCGATCCAGCGCACCACATAGCCCAGGATGCCCTGGGCGTTGTTGGCTATCTCCTGCTGGCGATCTTCCAGGCTCCAATCGGCTTTGGCGACGACCGGAACGGTCAGCAGCTTGTCGAGGATCTCGTTGCGCACCGCCTCACGGTCGCTCGCTGCATCCGCCGCTTCCAAGCCCTGCTGCACCTCGCTCACATTGACCTGGTGGTAATGCAGCGCGTGCAGCGTCGCGGCGGTCGGGCTGGGCACCCAGGCGGTGTTGGCGCCGGCCTTCGGGTGGCCGATCTTCTGCTCGAGCATCGCGGCCATCAGGTCGGGCATGGCCCACATGCCTTTGCCGATCTGGGCCCGGCCGCGCAGGCCGCACTGCAGGCCGACCAGCACGTTGCTGCGCTCGTAGGCGGCGATCCAGGCGCTGGACTTCATGTCGCCCTTGCGCAGCATCGGCCCGGCCAGCATCGCGGTGTGCATCTCGTCGCCAGTGCGGTCGAGGAAACCGGTGTTGATGAAAGCCACCCGGCTGGCGGCCGCGGCGATGCAGGCTTTGAGGTTGACGCTGGTGCGGCGCTCCTCGTCCATGATGCCGAGCTTGACGGTGGCCTCGGGCAGACCCAGCATTTTTTCGACGCGGCCGAACAATTCACCTGCGAAAGCCACTTCGGCGGGGCCGTGCATCTTGGGCTTGACGATGTAGACCGAACCCTGGCGCGAGTTGCGAATCGTTTGGCCGGCGGCGGGCTTGAGGTCATGCAGCGCGATCGTCGTCGTGACCACCGCATCGAGAATGCCCTCGGGAATCTCGCGCAAGCTGCCGGCGGCGTCGGTGTAGAGCACCGCCGGGTTCGTCATCAGGTGGCCGACATTGCGCAGGAACATCAGCGAGCGGCCGTGCAGCACCACCTCGCCCGAGCCCGCCGGCGCTTTGTAGCGGCGGTCCGGGTTCAGGCCGCGGGTGAAAGTCTTGCCGCCCTTGGACACCTCTTCGGTCAGCGTGGCCTGCAGGATGCCCAGCCAGTTGGCGTAGGCCAGCAACTTGTCCTCGGCATCGACCGCGGCGATCGAGTCCTCCAGGTCAAGGATGGTCGACAGCGCCGCTTCGATCACCAGGTCAGCGACGCCGGCGGCGTCAGCGCTGCCGATCGCCGTGCTGCGGTCGATCTGGATATCGAGGTGCAGGCCGTTGTGGACCAGCAGCACAGAAGACGGCGCTATCGCTTCACCTTGGTAACCAACAAACTGTGCGGCATCCGCCAAGCCTGTGTGGTGACCGTCCTTCAACGTCACGGACAGCTTGCCCGCATGCACGCTGTAGCCTGTGGCGTCGGCATGCGAGCCGGCCTGCAGCGGCGCAGCCTGGTCGAGCACTGAGCGCGCATGGGCGATCACCTTGGCGCCGCGCACCGGGTTGTAGCCCCCGGCGCGTTCGGCGCCGTCGGCTTCCGAAATCACATCGGTGCCGTAGAGCGCGTCGTACAGCGAGCCCCAGCGCGCGTTGGCGGCGTTCAGCGAATAACGCGCGTTGAGGATGGGAACCACCAGCTGCGGTCCGGCCTGCAGCGCCAATTCGGCGTCGACCTTGGACGCCGTGGCCTGAACGTTGGCCGGCACAGGCTGCAGGTAACCGATACGGGTCAGAAAGGCGCGGTAAGCCGGCATGTCGGCGATCGGGCCGGGATGGGCGAGATGCCAGGCATCGATTTCGGTCTGCAGCCGGTCACGCTCAGCCAGCAACGCGATGTTCTTGGGCGCCAGGTCGCTAACGATCGCATCAAAGCCGGCCCAGAAAGTGGCAGGCGCGACGCCAGTGCCTGGCAGCACGCGGGCATCGATGAATTGCGCCAGCGGCGTGGCAACCTGCAGACGGTGGTGGATGGTGCGTTCGGTCATGTTGGGCCTTTGAGCTCAGGTCGGATCAGGTGGAAGGGAAGAATTCCAGCACATCGCGCAGGCTGCTGCCGGTGCGAGTGGGTGGGGTGTCGAGTTGTTCGAGCGGTGCGCCGGCGCGGTTCACCCACAGCGTGGTGTAGCCGAACCAGGTGGCGCCGACGGCGTCCCAGCCGTTGCTCGAGACGAACAGGATCTTGCGCGCCGGCAAGGCCAGCGCGTCGGGGCCGAGTTGGTAGACAGCCGGGTCGGTCTTGAAGCGCTGCACCGGGTGGGCGCTGAGCACCGGGTTGATCAGGTCGGCCAGGCCGGCACTCTTGATCGCCACCGCCAGCATCTCCGGGTCGCCATTGCTCAGGATGCCGGCGCGTATGCCGCGATCGCGCAAGGCCTGCAGCACCGTACGGTTCTCGGGGAAGGCCGAGAGGTGGCGGTACTGGTTCATCAGCCTGTCCTCGGCCACCGGGTCGAGCACCAGGCCCAGCTTCTGCGCGGCAAAACGCAGCCCGGCCCGGGTCAGATCCCAAAACGGCCGGTAGCGACCGCTCATTGAGACCAGCCGGGTGTAGTCGATCTGCTTGTCGCGCCACAGCAGCGCCAGCGCCTCACCTTTGCCGTTGAACAGCTGCTCGGCCAGCAGACCGACGCTGTAGACGTCGAACAAGGTGCCGTAGGCGTCAAACAACACTGCTTCGGGCTGGGTCAGAGAGGATTTTTCCATGGTGAACCCAGACTGTATTACGAAAGCTGCCCAGCATTAAGCAACGGGTTCGACGTATATTCATGACAAATATCGATGTAATACAGGCCTGACCTGCCGCTTGATGGATCACTGATCTGCCTGTAGTCTGCCTGCATGGACCGCTTGAAGCAGATCGAATCGTTTGTGGCGGTGGCCGCCAAGGGCAGCTTGACCGCCGCCGCGCTGGCCGAGGGCGTGGCCCCTGCGGTGGTGGGTCGGCGCATCGACGCGCTCGAAGAGCGGCTCGGCGTCAAGCTGCTGTTGCGCACCACAAGGCGCATCACCTTGACCCACGAGGGCAGCGCTTTCTTGGAGGACTGCCAGCGCATCCTGGCCGACATCGGCAACGCCGAGGCCAGCGTGTCGGCAGGCGGGGTCAAGGCCAGCGGCTTCCTGCGGGTGACAGCACCGGCGGGTTTTGGTCGCCGCCATGTCGCCCCGCTGGTCCCGGGATTCCTGGCGAGGCATCCGGACGTCAAGCTGTCCTTGATGCTCAGCGACCGGGTGCTCGACATCGTCAACGAGGGTTTCGACTGCGCGGTGCGGGTCGGCGACATGCCCGACTCCAGCTTGGTCAGCGTCCGACTGGCTGACAACCGGCGGCTGTGCGTGGCGGCGCCGGCCTACCTCAAGCGTGCCGGCGTGCCGCAGCAGCCGGGCGACCTGGGGCGGCATGAATGCTTGACGCTGTCGTCCGACGCCAGCCAGTCCCGCGGCTGGGCCTTCAGCGTCGACGGTCAGGTCAGCCACCTGCGCCCCAGTGGGCGCATCGATTGCAGCGACGGTCAGGTGCTGCATGCCTGGTGTCGGCAGGGCATGGGGATCGCCTGGCGCAGCATTTGGGAGGTCGAGGGCGACATCGCCAGCGGCGCGTTGGTGCCAGTGCTTGAGTCGTTCGCCGCGCCGCCCAACGGTATCTACGCGCTGGTGCCACAGCGCAAACACCTGCCGCTGCGGGTGAGGCTGTGGATTGACTTTCTCAAGCACCACTACGGCGATGCGGCTTACTGGCGCACCGCGGCGGCCTGAAAGCCTTCGGCGCTGAACGCGGTCAGCGCCAGAACATCACTTGGCGTCGGTGACGCATTTCTTCACAAAGCTGCTCTTGGCAGCGCCCGCAAGCTTCTTGTCGGCGGCCTGCTTGTCGCAATCCTCAGCTGGCGACGGCTTGGCGGTCGCGGCAGCAGCAGGGGCTGCAGCGTCACCGCCCGAGCACTTCTTGATGAAACTGCTCTTGGCGGCGCCCGCGAGCTTTTTCTCGGCGGCCTGTTTGTCGCAATCCTCAGCTGGCGACGGCTTGGCGGTCGCGGCAGCAGCAGGGGCGGCAGCGTCGCCGCCAGAGCACTTCTTGATGAAACTGTTCTTCGCAGCGCCGGCGAGCTTTTTCTCCGTGGCTTGTTTCTCGCAGTCGGGCGCGGCGGGTGCTTCGCTCTTGGCATGGACTGCAGCGGCCATCAGGCCCACCGCGATGACAAGGATGGAGAGCTGTTTGATCATGGAGGCGTCCTTGGCTGACGTTGCGACCCGGCGGGCCCGAGACGATTTGAGCAGAGCGGCGGGTGGCCGGCAATGCGCAATCACCCCCGATTCGGCGCGCCGCCGTAGGTTCAGAGGATTCGCCGCGGGTGCGCCAAGGCTTCGTGTGCGGCATGCAACCGACGCACCAACACGGCTATGAAAGCGCTGTCGAACAGCTGCCGGGTGGCCGGGCTGAGCCGGCCCACCGCTTCGGGCGTGAAGGCGATCGTCGTGGCCGGAGCGGCGACGATGACGTCGGCGCTGTGCAGCCGCAGGTCAGGGCTGGGCGCGAGGTAGGCCATTTCGCCTACCGAGGTGCCTGGGCCGAGCTGCGCCACGCACTGGCCGTCGCGATGGATGTCGACCCGACCGCGCGCGATGATGTGGAAGCTGCGGCCCGGGTCGCCCCGGCGGTAGATCGCTTCGCCGTGGCCAAGCCGAAGCCACTGCGCCCGATGCACCACCTCCCACAGTTCGACATCCCCGAAGCCTTCGAAGAAGGCAAGCGATCGCAACAGGTTGAAGCGCTCCGAATCGAGAATGACCTGCGTTCGGCTGGGGGGCAGCTCGCCACTGGTCGCCAGTTGCGACCAGGCCAGCGCAAACGAATCCCAGCTGACGGGCCGGTCGCCTGGTTGCTTGGACAGCGCCTGGCGCAGCAGCGCGTCCATTCGCTGCGGCACGCCGCCGCGCTGCGACATCAATGACGGTGGCTCGGCGTGGTAGATCTGGTGCATCAGCGCAACCTGTTGGCTGGCGTCGAAGGGTGGCCTGCCGGCCACCAAGTGGTACAGCACCGCGGCCAGCGAGTACATGTCGGCGCGCGCGTCCAGCGTGCAGCCGTCGAGCTGCTCGGGCGACATATAGGCCAGCGAGCCGACCCGAAACACCTGGGTTCGCTCGCTGCGGTGGTCGAACACACTGCCGAAGTCAGTGATCTTGATGTCGCGAACCCCATCCGGACGGACTGTGGCCAGGATGTTGGCCGGTTTGACATCACGGTGGATCAGGCCATGACGAGCGACATAGCCCAGCGCCATCGCGCATTTGAAGCCGATCTCGACGATCTGGTCCAGCGGCAGCAGCGCATCGGGTCGGCAGTGTCGCTGCAAAGTGTCGCCTGGCACGTACTCCATCACCAGGTAGGGCTGATGCGGGTCGGCCACTGCGTCGAAGATCCGCACCACGTTCGGGTGCTGCAGCTTGCCGGCCAGGTCGGCTTCGGCGGCAAAAAAGCGCTCGCGGTGGTGCTGGTCCAGACGGTCACCCGCGTTGGCTTCGCGCACCCGTTTGATCGCGACCTGACGCTGGCCGAATTCATCCTCGGCCAGAAAGACCTCGCTGGTGGCGCCTTCGCCCAGTCGCCTGATCACCCGGTACTTGCCGATGCGCTTCGGCAAACCGGGATCGATCGGCCAGCGCCGGTCCAGGCTGACGAGCCCCGGCGCAAAGGGCGTGGTGGCAGCGGTGGCAAAGACAGGGTCGGCGGGCATGGCGGGCACAGGCGGTCAAGCCGGGTTGTCGGCAGTTCCGCCGTCAGACTGAATGCCCGCGACCAGGCCGTGCTGCGTGCCGAGCTCGCAAGCGACCCCAAACCGTAGAATCCCGCCCCATGATCCAAGCCAAAGAGGCCTTGCTCGGGGCCCTGGCTGCCGCAGTGCAGCAGATAGCACCCGATGCTGCCCAAGACCGCGCATACGTCCCGGCATTCGAGTCACCCAAGGTGGCCGCGCATGGCGACTTCGCCATCACCGCTGCGATGCAACTCGCGCGCAGCCTCAAGCGCAACCCGCGCGAACTGGCCGCCGCGTTGATCGAGGCCTTGCAGGCTCAGCCTGCGGTGCAGCGCTGGGTCAGCGCGCTGGAGATCGCCGGCCCCGGCTTCATCAACCTGCGGCTGTCGGCCGCCGCCAAACAAGCGGTGGTTGCCGAGGTGCTGGCCGAGGGCAGCTTGTTCGGCCAGCGCCGGCCCAACGGCAAGAAGATGATGTGCGAGTTCGTCTCGGCCAATCCGACCGGCCCACTGCACGTGGGCCATGGCCGCCAGGGCGCGCTGGGCGATGCGATCTGCGGCTTGTACGAGTCCCAGGGCTGGGCGGTGACGCGCGAGTTCTATTACAACGACGCCGGCGTTCAGATCGCGACCTTGGCGCGCTCGACCCAGGCCAGGATCCTGGGCCTGAAACCCGGCGACGACGGCTGGCCGGCCGATGCCTACAACGGCGACTACATTGCCGATATCGCTGCCGATTTTCTGGCCGGCGCGACGGTGCATGCTGACGACCGGGCTTTCACTGCCAGCGGCGATCCGCAAGACATCGACTCGATCCGCCAGTTCGCGGTGGCCTATCTGCGCCACGAGCAAGACCTGGATTTGCAGGCCTTTGGCGTGAAGTTCCAGAACTACTTTCTCGAGTCGAGTCTGTACCTCGATGGCAAGGTCGAGCATGCTGTCGCGCGATTGAAGGCCGCCGGCAAGACCTACGAGAGCGAGGGCGCGCTGTGGCTGCGGTCGACCGACTACGGCGACGACAAGGACCGGGTGATGCGCAAGTCCGACGGCAGCTACACCTACTTCGTGCCTGACGTGGCCTACCACATCGACAAGTGGCAGCGCGGCTTCGACAAGGTGGTCAACGTCCAGGGCACCGACCACCATGGCACCATCGCTCGGGTGCGCGCCGGCCTGCAGGCCGCTGCGGTGGGCATACCGCAGGGCTGGCCTGACTACCTGCTCAACAAGATGGTCACGGTGATGAAAGGCGGGGTCGAGGTCAAGATCAGCAAGCGCACCGGCGGCTATGTCACGCTGCGTGACCTGATCGAGTGGACCAGCCGCGACGCGGTGCGTTTCTTTTTGATCAGCCGCAAGGCCGACACCGAGTTCGTGTTCGACGTCGACCTGGCCTTGAAAGCCAACGACGAGAACCCGGTGTTCTATGTCCAGTACGCCCACGCCCGGATCTGCTCGGTGCTGGCGCAGTACACGCTGCGAACGGGCAAGAATGTCGACATCGCGCTGGATCCCGGCGTTGACCTGTCGCTGCTGACGGCGCCCACCGAGACCGCGCTGATGCTCAAGCTCGCGGTCTACCCCGACATGCTCAGCGGCGCGGCGGCAGACTTCGCGCCGCACGACGTCGCGTTCTACTTGCGCGACCTGGCAGCTGCATTCCACAGCTGGTATGGCGCCGAGCGCTTCCTGATTGACGACGCTGCATTGGCTGCGGCCCGCATGGCGTTGCTGGCGGCGACCCGCCAGGTGTTGCGCAACGCGCTGGCAATGATGGGCGTGAGCGCACCCGATGCGATGAACCGGGAGGCGGTGGAAGCGGCCGCAGCGCCATGAAATCCCAGCGCGGCGGCTTCCTGGTGGGTCTGGTGCTGGGCCTGCTGATCGGTCTGGGCGTGGCACTGGGGGTGGCGATCTACATCACCAAGGCGCCGATACCCTTCATCAACAAGCTGCCACAGCGCAGCGCCGAGCAGGACGCGGCCGAAACCGAGCGCAACAAGCGCTGGGACCCGAACGCGCCTTTGGCGGGCAAGAATGCGGCCCGCCCGCAGGCTGCCGCAGCCAGCGAGCCTGCGGCAGCGCCCAGCGTGCCCGCAGCACCGGCCGTGCCCGCAGCGGCGGCGATGTCCGCGGCCAGCCAGCCCCGCGTCGCGCGCGATCCTGCGGCCATCCTGGCTGACCAGGTGGCGGCCCCGGCCGTCCCGGCGGCCCCAGCCCCGAAGGCCGACACCAAGCCGGCTGCCATCGCGACCTTCTTCGTGCAGGCCGGCGCCTACGCCAGGCCGGAGGACGCCGAAGCCCAGCGCGCCAAGCTCGCTTTGATGGGCTTTGGTGCCAAGATCACCGAGCGAGAACAAGCGGGTCGCAATGTCTTTCGGGTGCGCCTTGGACCGTTCGCCAGCCGCGACGAGGCCGAAGACGCGCAGGCCAAGCTCGCGAGCGCCGGTGTCGAGGCCAATCTGGTTCGGGTCGAGCGGTGAACCAGCGCAAATCCGAACCGCCTGCTACCGTCAGTCCGGTTGCAACATCAACTTCCTTGAGAATGGGTCCGCATATGAACCGTCGTGATTTGGTGATCAGCGCCGCTGGCGTGACCTTGGCTGGCCTGGGCTTGCCACTGCAGGCCCAGGGCGGGCCGCCGGTCGAAGGCCGGGATTACTTGCGGGTGGCGCAGCCCGTCCCGGCGCCCGAGGGCAAGGTCGATGTGGTCGAATTCTTCGGCTACTGGTGCCCGCACTGCAACGTCTTCGAGCCTTTGCTCGACGCCTGGGCGAAGAAGCTGCCTGCGCATGTCAATTTCCGACGCATGCCAGTGGCCTTCAACGCTGCACACGAACCGATGCAGCGCTTGTACTTTGCGCTCGAATCCCTCGGGCTGCTCGAGTCCTTGCATCGCAAAGTGTTTGCAGCCCTGCATGTGCAGCATCTGCGGCTCGACAAGGATGCCGACATCGGCGACTGGGTCAAGACCAACGGCGCCGATGCCACCAAGGTGCTCGACGCGATGAAGAGCTTCTCGGTCGCCACCAAGATCCGACAAGCCAAGCAGTTGGCCGAGGGCTACAAGATCGACGGCGTGCCGACGCTGGGCATCCACGGCCGCTACATGACCTCACCGTCGATCGCCGGCACCGCAGAACGAGCGCTGGCCGCGGCCGACGCGTTGATCGCGAAATCGCACAAAGCCTGAACCCGCTGTGGGTGGCGCTCGCCGCAAAGCTTGCTGGCGCGCATCCAACAGTCGCCTCGAAGCGGTCGTTTGTCGGTTGTGCGCGCCGGCCGAGCCAGGACTTCAGTCTAAAATGATATGCAAGTTCTGTGCCGATTGATGTTTACCCTGACCCGCCCCTCGCTGATCTTGCTTGCACTGCTGGCCGGCGGTGCAGTCCTGAGCCTGCCGGTCAAGGCCGAGAAAGCCGATCGCAACAAGCCTTTGATCCTGGAGTCGGATCAACCCTGCACGGTCAATCTGCTCAAGCAGACCAGTGTTTGCAGCGGCAACGTGGTGATCAGCCAGGGCACGCTGCAGATCCGCGCCGACAAACTCGAGCTTCGTGAATCCCCCGAGGGCTACCAACTGGCGCAAGCCAGCGGCGTCGACAGCAAACCGGCGACCTATAGGCAAAAGCGCGACGGTGTCGACGAGTTCGTCGAGGGCCAGGCCCAGAGAATCGACTACGACAGTCGGTCCGGCACGCTTCGCTTCGAAGGTCAGGCCCAGGTCCGGCGACTGCGCAGCGCAGCGCTGGCCGATCAGATCCAGGGCGCGGTGATCGTCTGGGACAGCGTGGCCGAGGTGTTCAACGTCCGCGGCGGCGCTGTCAGCCCTGACAACCCCGGCGGCCGGGTGCGGGCGGTGATCGCACCGCGTGGCGTCAACGAAGCGGCTGCGGCTGCCAGCAGCGGCCTGCGGCCCTCGCCGACCCTCGGTGATCGGCGATGAGCCGGGGCACGGTTGTGGCCACGCCGGTGACGAGCCGGCTGGAGGTCAGCGGCCTGAAAAAGCATTACGGCTCGCGCCAAGTGGTCCAGGATGTGCATCTGGCCGTGGGCGCTGGCGAGGTGGTCGGCTTGCTCGGACCCAACGGTGCCGGCAAGACCACCACCTTCTACATGGTGGTGGGTCTGGTGCGAGCCGATGCCGGCGAGATCCGCCTCGACGGTGTCTCCGTGCAGCACAAGCCCATCCACCAGCGCGCGCGCATGGGGCTGAGCTACCTGCCGCAGGAGGCCTCGATCTTTCGCAAGCTCACGGTCGAGGAAAACATCCGCGCGGTGCTCGAGTTGCAGGTCGGTGCTGACGGACGGGCGCTGAAATCCGAGGCGATCGAGCGCCAACTCGAGCAACTGCTGCGCGACCTGTCGATCGACAAGCTGCGCGACTCGCCCGCGCTGGCCTTGTCGGGCGGCGAGCGGCGCCGGGTCGAGATTGCCCGGGCCTTGGCGACGCAGCCACGCTTCATCCTGCTCGACGAGCCTTTTGCCGGTGTCGACCCGATCGCGGTGATCGAGATCCAGCGCATCATCGGCTTCCTCAAGAGCCGTGGCATCGGTGTGCTGATCACCGACCACAACGTGCGCGAGATGCTGGGCATTTGCGACCGCGCCTACATCATCAGCGAAGGCCGGGTGCTGGCCGAAGGCACGCCGGCCGAGATCATCGAGAACGCCGACGTGCGCCGGGTCTACCTCGGCGAGCATTTCCGGATGTGATCCGGGACGAGCCTCAGCGATGAAACCCTCGCTCCAAGTCAGGCTGTCGCAGCACCTGGCGCTGACGCCGCAGTTGCAGCAATCGATCCGGCTGCTGCAGCTCTCGACGCTGGAATTGCACCAGGAAATCGAGCAGATGCTCGAGCAGAACCCATTCCTGGATGTCGAGGAAGACCACGCGCCGATGGAGTTCGGACTCGAGCGCGTCAGCGCGCCGGCTGACAAGAGCGCCGAGCGCGAGAAGGACAAGCTGTCCGAACGCGAGGACAGCGGTGACAGCAGCGCCGAAGAGCCTGCCGGCATGGACGCTGCCGAGTTCGGCAGCACCGAGCGCGACGACTGGGAAAACGGCACCGAACGCGACGATTTCGACGGCATCCGCGAACTGCCATCGGCCAGCAGCGGCTCGGGCAGCGGCGACGACGACTACGAGCCGATCGAGTCGGCCGAAGCCGGCCCGACGCTGCAAGACCACTTGCGCCGCCAACTGCTGGGCATGCGCTTGTCGGCCGAGGATGCGGCCGCGGTGATGGTGCTGATCGACTCGCTCAACGAAGATGGCTACCTGGCCGACACGCTCGAAGACATCGCCGAGCGGCTGGGCCAGACCCTGGGCATCGACGGCGAGGACGCCGCCGAGGAACGCGAGGAATTGGCCGACCGACTGCACTGCGCGCTGAAGTGGCTGCAAAGCCTGGAGCCCACCGGTGTGGGCGCCTCCGGGCTGGGTGACTGCCTGGTGCTGCAACTGCGCCAGCGACCCGACAGCCAGGCCCGCGCGGTGGCGATCCGCATCTGCCAGGGCCATCTCGAGTTGCTGGCGCGCAAGGACATGAAAAAGCTGATGTCGGCCACCGGCGCCGACGAGGCCACGCTGCGCGCTGCCGAGGCGCTGATCAAGGCCTGCGAACCCAAGCCGGGTCGGCCCTTCACACGCGCCGAGGCCAACATCGTCGTGCCCGACGTGATGGTGGTCAAAGCAGGTCGGGGTTTCAAGACCACGCTCAACCCCGACGTGATGCCCAAGCTGCGCATCAACGACCTCTACGCCCAGGCGATCCGCGGCCAACGCGGCGGCGCCGGCTTGTCGCAGCGGCTGCAGGAAGCGCGTTGGTTCATGAAGAACATCATGCAGCGATTCGACACCATCCTGCGCGTGAGCCAGGCCATTGTCGAGCGGCAGAAGGGCTTCTTCAGCCACGGCGAGATCGCGATGAAGCCGCTGGTGCTGCGCGAGATCGCCGACGAGCTCGGGCTGCACGAGTCGACGATCTCGCGCGTGACCACCGCCAAGTACATGAGCACGCCTTTTGGCACCTTCGAGCTGAAGTACTTCTTCGGCTCGTCGCTCAGCACCGATGCCGGCGGCAACGCCAGCAGCACCGCGGTGCGCGCGCTGATCAAGCAGCTGGTGAGCTCTGAAGACCTGGCCAAGCCGCTGTCGGACAGCCAGCTCTCGGACATGCTGTCCGAGCAAGGCATCACGGTAGCGCGACGCACCGTGGCCAAGTACCGCGAGGCGCTGAAGATCGCGCCCGCCAACCTGCGCAAGGCGCTATGAACGACCACGACGAAACAACTCAGTCCGCTCGACAGTCCTCGAGCGCTGGCCGGCGGGGGGGCGTTGGCGACCTGCCGGTCGCGCTGTTCCTGCCCTGCGCGGCCGGCGCCGAACCCTTGCTGGTCGACGAGGTCGGCCGCATTCTGGGCGCCGACACCCAGCTGCAGGTCGACCGCGGCGGCTTGCAGGTGATGACCGACGCCCTGGGCGCGATGCGGCTCAACCTTGAGAGTCGGTTGGCCCAGCGCGTGCTGTGGCCACTCGCCCATGGGCCGTACGAGAACGAACAAGACCTCTACGCGCTGGCCAGAACCGTCGCCTGGGGCGACTGGATCACCCCGGCGCAGACCTTTCGCATCGACACCAGCGCGCAGCGCTCGCCGCTGCACAGCCTGAACTTCGCAACGCTGCGGGTCAAGGACGCGGTCTGCGACGTGGTCCGTGACGCCACCGGCGAGCGGCCCAGCATCGACACCAGATTTCCCGATCTGCCGCTGACATTGCACCTGTCGCCCACGCACGCCACGCTCTACGCAGACACCTCGGGCGAAGCACTGTTCAAGCGCGGCTGGCGCGATGCGCAAGGCCTGAAGGGCGAAGCGCCGTTGAAGGAAACCCTGGCTGCAGCGATGCTGGCAGCCGCCGGCTGGCAGGGTCGTGCCGAGGACGGTCCATTGTTCGACCCCTGCTGCGGCGCCGGCACGATCGCGATCGAAGCTGCGCAGATCGCCTGCGGCATCGCACCCGGCTTGCAGCGGCGTTTCGCGTTCGAGAAGATGCTGCCCTTCCGTGCGCACCAGAACAGTTGGTCGCGGATGAAGGACGCGGCGCGTGCCAGGCAGCATGCGCCTGAGGTGCAGATTTTCGCCGGCGACGTGTCGTTCCGCATGACCGACTTCGCGCAGCGCAATGCCGACCGCGCCGGTGTGGCCAGCGCGATCGACTTCAAGACCGCCGACGCTCTGCAGCGAATGCCGCCAGCGCCCAGTGGCCTGATGGTGATCAACCCGCCTTATGGTGAGCGCATCGCACCGATGGGTTCGCGCGCCGGCGAACGCTTCAATCCCAGCGACCGCGGCCAGCCCAGGCCGACGCGCGAAGGCTTCGAGGGCGGCAGCAGTCCGACCGAGTTCTTCAGCCAACTCGCCAGCCACTGGAAGCGCCATTACGCCGGTTGGACTGCCTGGGTGCTGAGCCCTGACATGAAGCTGCCGCAAGCGCTTCGATTGAAGGAAAACCGGCGTGTGCCGATGTGGAACGGACCGATCGAATGCCGGCTGTTCCGCTTCGAGCTGATCGCCGGATCGGCAAGGCAGACGGACGCTGTCGCGCCGACATTGCGGTGAAGCGCTTGCGTAGCGAGCCCTGAATGGCGCACCCAGGCGAGCTTGGCGCATTGATCGAGAATGTTGCGCAAGGCTTGGCCAGGCGAACTTCTCTCATCGCAACCGGTTAACCCATGCATCGCCAATTCAACGATTCCCAAGGACTAGCGGCTCGTCGAACCGTGCGGCTGGATTTCGACGACGGTAACTTTGTGCCGCGCTCGCCCGAGTCGCTCAAGCCCTATGTGCGCTGGATCGGGACGCTGTGATTTCGAAATTCAGCCGATTCGCAAGACTGCACTTTTCAGGAAACCACCAATTAACCAGCACCAGAGCCTGAACATATGTTCGCCAATAGCTCTAAGGTAACATTGAAAAAATGAACATTGCCATCACGTCGATTCAGCGAAATCGTGCCCCATGGCTGATGGAGTGGCTGGCATTTCATTTGGTAGTCGGGGTCAGCCGCTTTTTTATGTATACCCACAAGTGCGACGATGGGAGCACTGAATTGCTGGCGCGGTTGTCGCGGAATTACCCGATCACCGTCCACCCCTTCGATGCGCCGGCGCAGCCTCAACTGATCGCCTACCAGCACGCTTGGAATACCTACGGCGCCCAGGTCGATTGGATGGCCTTCATCGATGGCGACGAGTTCCTGTTTCCCACCACTACGGCATCGCTGATCGAAGCGCTGGCGCCTTTCGTCGCTGAACCGGTGTCTGCTCTCGCTGTTTTCTGGATGTGTTATGGCAGCAGTGGCCATGTCGAAGATCCGGGTGGACTTCTACTGGAGCAGTTCACGCGACACGCCAGTCTCGACTTCTCGGCCAATCGGCATGTCAAGTCCATCGTCCGTGGCTCGGCAGACCCGATGACGGTCACAGGGTCGCATATTTTCCCAACCTTGCACGGCACGGTCGACACTCTCCTGCGTCCCATTGACAAGGGGCATATGGCCGAGCTCGAGCCCAGCTATAACGCCTTGCGGATCAACCATTACGTCGTCCAATGCCACGACTTTTTCCGTCTCACTAAGCAGACGATGGGCGCAGCTGATGCAGCGGCAGATTTCATTCGACCCGACACCTGGTTCGCAGCCCACGACCGTAATGAGTGCGATGACGGCGTGCGCTATCGGTTCTTGATCGCAGTGAAGCTGAAACTACGCGAAATGCACGCCTGCCTTGCCGACGGATGAGACAGACGAAATAGCTCGCTCTGCGACGCAGGAACGATCGCGATCAAAAGGATGTTGTGCTTCCACGGGTCGGTTTCAAGACCCCCGACGCGCGCCGGCGAACGCTTCAATCCCAGCGACCGCGGCCAGCCCAGGCCGACGCGCGAAGGCTTCGAGGGCGGCAGCAGTCCGACCGAGTTCTTCAGCCAACTCGCCAGCCACTGGAAGCGCCATTACGCCGGCTGGACTGCCTGGGTGCTGAGCCCTGACATGAAGCTGCCGCAAGCGCTTCGATTGAAGGAAAACCGGCGTGTGCCGATGTGGAACGGACCGATCGAATGCCGGCTGTTCCGCTTCGAGCTGATCGCCGGATCGGCACGCGGCAAGCTCGACGCCGACTGACCCGCCAGGGCTCGCTGCGCGCAACAGCAGGCACAGATTCGGCGCGCGCAAAGCCCGGCGCAAAGGCTTTCTAGGGTTTTCACGCGAGCCCGGACAGCGACAGCTGGGGCATGATCAGGACCGGGTTTTTATTCACACGACCGACGCGAAAATCCGCTGAGGGTGGGCACCCAGGAGAGCGTCGCGGATGAGTTGGCAACCCGAAGTCGATGAATTGCGTCGCCGCCAGGCGCTGGCCCGTCGGATGGGCGGTCCGGACAAGGTCAAACGCCAACACGATGGCGGCAAACTGACGGTTCGAGAGCGCATCGACGCACTGCTGGACCCCGGCAGTTTTCACGAGATCGGCTCGGTCGCGGGCAAGGCCAGCTACGACGACGAGGGCAATCTCCTCGACTTCAACGCCAGCAACACGCTGATCGGTCGTGGCCGACTCGACGGCCGGCCCATCGTGTTGCAAGGTGATGACTTCACGGTGCGTGGCGGGGCGGCCGATGCTGCCATCTGGGCCAAGTCCGCGCTGGCCGAACAGATGGCCAACGAACTGCGCCTGCCCATCGTTCGGCTGGTTGACGGCACCGGCGGCGGCGGCTCGGTGAAGTCGCTCGAGGTCGACCAGCGCACCTATGTGTCGCAGATGATCGGCTGGCAGTTCGTCACCGAGAACATGGGCTTGGTGCCGGTGGTAGGCCTGGCGCTGGGATCGGTCGCCGGTCTGGGCGCTGCGCGTGTGGCATCTAGCCACTACTCGATGATCGTCAAGGGCAGCGCGCAGATGTTCATCGCCGGCCCACCGTTGGTGGCCCGGGTGGGCGCAGCGATAGACAAGGAGACGCTGGGCGGCAGCCACATCCATGCCAGCAATGGCGCGGTAGACGACGAGGTCTCTTCCGAAGCCGAGGCCTTCGCGCGCACCCGCCAATTCCTGTCCTACCTGCCCACCTCGGTCTATGAGTTGGCCGCGCGCGGTCCGCAGACCGATGACCCAAGTCGGCGCGAAGACTGGCTGATCGAGGCGATCCCGCGCGATCGGCGCAAGGTCTACAACGCACGCCGCATCATCGAGGCCGTTGTCGACCAGGGCAGCTTCTTCGAGATCGGCAAGCTGTACGGCCGCTCCACCATCACCGGACTGGCCAGGCTAGACGGTTGGCCGGTGGCCTTGCTGGGCAGCGACCCCTACCACTACGGTGGCGCCTGGACTGCGGACAGCGCCATCAAGGCCGCGCGTCTGGTCGACTTGGCCCAGACCTTTCACCTGCCCATCGTGCAACTGGTCGACATCCCGGGTTTTCTGATTGGGCTGCAGTCGGAGCAGGCGGCCACGATCCGGCGCGGCGTCACCGCGCTGGCGGCGCTGCACCAAGCCACGGTGCCGATGTGCTCGTTCATTCTGCGCAAGGCCTTCGGTGTGGCTGGCGCCGTGCAGACCAACGACCGCAAGCTGCACTACCGCTATGCCTGGCCTTCGGGCGACTGGGGTTCGTTGCCGCTTGAAGGCGGGGTTGAGGCGGCTTACCGCGCCGAACTGGACCAGGCCGAGGACCGGGCCGCGCTGCTCGAGCAGATCACCGCAAGGCTGAACCAGTTCCGGTCACCGTTTCGCACCGCCGAAGCCTTTCTGGTCGAGGAAATCATCGATCCGCGCGACACCCGTTCGCTGCTGTGCGAGTTCGCCAACCTGGCCGCGCCGCTGCGCCAGGCTGGGCCGACGTCATCGTTCTTCATGCGACCCTGACCCATGGACCTGGCTACCCCGACCCAGGCGCCGAATGCGCTTGGCAAAACACCCGAACGCGCGGCACCGTTGCTCGAGGTGCGCGACCTCAGCATCCACTTCCGCACCGGCTCTGGCGAAGTGCAGGTCACCAACCAGGTCTCGTTCCAGCTGCGAGCCGGCGAGCGGGTCGGTGTGGTCGGTGAGAGCGGCTGCGGCAAGACCGTCACCGGCCTGTCGCTGCTGCGCTTGCTGCCCAAGCCGCCGCGCAGCCGTGTCACCGGGCAGATCCTGTTCGAGGGGCGCGACCTGTTGGCGCTGTCCGAGCGCGAGATGCGCGATGTTCGCGGGCGCAGCATCAGCATGATCTTCCAGGAGCCCATGAGTGCGCTCGATCCGGTGTTCACGATCGGCTACCAGATCGGTGAAACCCTTCGCGCGCACTTCAAGCTGGGCGCCCGCGAGGCGCGAGAGCGTGCGATCGAGGCGCTGGCGTCGGTGGGCATCCCGCTGCCAGAACGGCGCCACGACGAGTATCCGCATCAGCTGTCCGGCGGCATGCGCCAGCGCGCGATGATCGCCATCGCGCTGGCCTGCGAGCCCAAGCTGCTGATTGCCGACGAACCGACGACCGCGCTGGACGTGACCGTGCAGGCGCAGATCGTTGACTTGCTGCGCAAGCTCTCCGAGCGCACGGGAACCTCGCTGCTCTTCATCACGCACGACCTGGGCGTGGTTGCCGAAACCTGCGAGCGGATGATCACGATGTACGCAGGCCAAGTGGTTGAGGACGGCAGCACCGACACCGTGCTCAAGCGCCCGCTGCATCCGTACAGCTCGGGTCTGTTGCGATCGATCCCGCGGCTGTCCGAGCGCAAGACCGCGCTGCCGTCGATTCGCGGGCGTGTGCCTTCGGCGCTGGAGATGCCTGCCGGCTGCCGCTTCGCGCCGCGATGCTCGCACCGCGTCGAGGCCTGTGGCGAGCCCCAGCTGGTGCACGATGTCGGCGCGCATCGAGTGCGTTGCGGGCGACACCAGTCGCTGGTGCTTCCTGGCGCGGTCGGGTCGGCCAGCCCTGCCGGCGGCCATCCGGCCCAGACCGTGGGTGTGGCGTGATGGCCGACAGCATGATGGCCTCTCAGGAAAGCGCCGCCGACAAGCTGGTGCAGGTGCAGGACCTGCGCGTTCATTTCCGCACCGGCAAGGGCCTGGAAACGGTCAAGGCCGTCGATGGCGTGGATTTCGACGTGCGTGCCGGCGAGACCTTCGGCGTCATTGGCGAATCCGGATCCGGCAAGTCCACGCTCGGTCGCGCGCTGGTGTGCTTGACCAAGCCCACGGGCGGGCAGCTGTTGCACTCGGGCGTCGACCCGTATTCGCTGTCTTCCAAGGCCTTGAAGAACGCGCGCCGCGAGTTCCAGATCATTTTCCAGGACCCGAGTGCGGCGCTCGATCCGCGCATGACGATTCTGCGCAGCGTCCGGCAGCCGCTGGACATCCTCGGCGATACCGACGCCGCCGAGCGCAGCCGCCTCGCTTTCGAAGCGATCGATCGCGTTGGCCTGCCCGCGGAGTACGCCCAGCGTTATCCGCACGAGTTGTCAGGTGGCCAGAAGCAACGCGTGAACATCGCGCGTGCGCTCACGCTGCGGCCTCGTCTGATGGTCTGCGACGAGGTGGTGGCTGCGCTGGATGTGTCGATACAGGCCGACATCCTGAACCTGTTCTCGGACCTGCAGCGCGAGTTCGGGCTGACCTATGTGTTCATCACGCACGACCTGGGCGTGGTCTCGCACGTGTCGGACCGCATCGCGGTGATGTACCTGGGTCGCTTCATGGAGATGGGTCCGGCCGACCAGGTGTCGGCGCGACCGCTACACCCCTACACGCAGGCGCTGCTGTCGTCCGAGCCGGTGCCGCTGCCCTTGGAGATGCGCACCGACCGGCGCATCATTCTCGAGGGCGAGATCCCCAGCCCGATTTCACCGCCTTCGGGCTGCCGTTTCCGCACCCGTTGCAGGCATGCGATCGACGATTGCGCGCGAACCGTGCCGCCGTGGCGCGAGATCGAACCCCAGCGATTCATTGCCTGTCATCTCGCCGAACAGCTGGCAGCGAGTCCCCCCGACTGATCGCCGCGCCAGCGCAGCCGTCATCATCCACCGACACAGACTTTTCAAACGAGGAAACCCATGAGCAAGAACGAACAACCCGCCAACCTGCTGGCCGGCCTTGAGGGCCAGGCGCTGGATCGCCGGCAAGTCATGGCGCTGATCGCGGGCGCTGCCAGCGCCGCCGGCCTGTTAGGCAGCGGCAGCGCGCAAGCGCAGGAGACGCCTCGCAAAGGCGGCGTGCTCAAGGTGGCAACGCCCACCAACCCGTCGTCGCTCGACCCGATGACCGGCCGATCGGGCTACGACCATGTGCAGCTCTACACGATGTTCGACACGCTGTTCGAATGGGACTACCAGACGCTGACGCCCAAACCCGGCCTGGTCAAGGCCTGGAAGTTCGCCGATCCGAAGACGCTGGTGATGGACCTGGAGCCGGGCGTCACCTTCCACGATGGCTCGCCCTGCGATGCTGCGGCGGTCAAGTTCAACCTCGATCGCTTCCGCGGCGACGCGCGCTCGAACATCAAGTCCGACCTCGCGTCGCTCGACACCGTGGATGTGACCGGCCCGCTGCAAGTCACCCTCAAGCTCAAGGCACCCGACACCTCGCTGGTGCTGGTGCTGTCCGACCGCGCCGGCATGATGTTCTCGCCGACGGCTGCCAAGGCGCAGGGCGCTGAGTCCGACCGCAAGCCGGTGGGTGCCGGGCCTTGGAAGTTCGTCAGCTGGACCGACAACGAGAAGGTCGTCGTCGCCCGCTACGACAAGTACTGGCGCCCCAACCGGCCGTACCTCGACGGCATCGAGTTCGCGATCATCACCGACACCAACACCGGGCTGCGCTCGGTGGTGACCGGCCAGAACCAGTTCGCGCATGGACTGGCGCCGCAGCAGAAAGTGCTCATCGACCGCTCCAAGAACCTCAAGGGGATGGCCACGCCGACCTTGTTCGTTCACCTGTTCTTCCTGAACTACGGCCGAGCGCCGTTCAACGACGCGCGGGTGCGCCAAGCGATGAACTTCGCGATCGACCGCGACGCGTTCAACAAGGCCACGCAAGGCGGCATTGGCGAGCCGGCGAACACGCTGCTGCCCAAGGCGCCCTGGGCGCCCGAGGGCGCGCTGGAAAACGCTTACCGATACGACCCGGCGCAAGCGCGCAAGTTGCTCGCCGAAGCCGGCCACAAGGATGGACTGGAGATCACCATCATCGCCTGGAACGACCAGCGCTCGGTGCAACGCCAGGAGATCCTGCTCGAGCAGATGGGCAAGGCCGGGTTCAGGCTGAAGTTCCAGCAGTTCGCGGTCGCCGACGCCACCGCCCAGTTCTTTGGCGCCGACAAGAAGGGCGACGCCTACCTGGCCGCCTGGACCGGGCGCCCGGACCCCAGCCTGACCTTGCAGCTGATGTTCTCCAAGGACTCGTACTTCAACGCCGGCAAGGCCGATCCGGCGCCGGGCCGTGCCGAGGCGCAGCAGGAGTCGATCGCGGTCGAGGCTTCGGCCGATCGCAAGAAGGCTTTCTCCAAACTGCAGAAGATCGTCGTCGAGCAGTCGCTCACCGTGCCGATCGTGGTCCAGTACGACCTGCAGGCCTTGCACGAGAAGGTGCAGGGCTACCAGCCGAACCTGCTGGGCAAGCCGAAGTTCGAGACCGTCTGGCTCAAGCCCTGAAAACACGCCGCGCTGGGCGGGTGACCGCCTGGTGCAGCGTCATGTGAGTGCACCTTGGATACCAGAAGACGAATTCGCCTCATCGGCAGCCGGGTGCTGCAGATCGCGCCGGTGGTCGTGCTCGCCACCTTCGTGGTGTTTGGGCTGATGCATCTCGTGCCCGGCGACCCGGCGGTGACGCTGGCCGGTGATTACGCCACCGCGCAGCGCATCGAAGAGATCCGACACGCTTACGGTTTCGACCGGCCGCTGTTGGTGCAGTACTGGAGTTGGCTGTCCGGCGCGCTGCAGTTCGACCTCGGCAAGTCGCTGCAGTCGAGCGAACAAGTCTCGTCGATGATCGCGCACCGCTTCCCGAACACGCTGATCGTGGTCGTGATGGCCTTGCTGCTGTCGATGGCCATCGGCGTGCCCTTCGGCATTCTGGCGGCCACCCGTTCGGGCGGCAGGCTCGACGCCGCGATCACGTCGATCAGCTCGCTCGGCGTGGCGCTGCCCAACTTCTGGCTCGCGCTGATCCTGGTGGCCACCTTGTCGCTGGGCATGGGATTGTTCCCGGCGACCGGATCGGTGTCGGTGTCCAAGAGTTGGTTCGAAGCGATGCACCATGCCACCTTGCCGGCCATTGCGCTGGCCGCAGGCGGCATCGCCGAGGTCACGCGCCAGTTGCGCTCGGCCTTGGTCGAGGTGCTGTCCTCGCAGTTCGTTCGGACCTTGCATGCCAAGGGCCTGTCGCCACTGGCCATCCTGTGGAAGCACGGCTTGAAGAACGTCAGCGTGAACCTGCTCACCGTGCTGGGCCTGCTGGTCAACCGCATGCTGGGCGCCACCGTCGTCATCGAAGCGGTGTTCGCCATTCCCGGCATGGGCAGCCTGGTCGTGCACGGCGCAGTCGCCAAGGACTTTCCGGTGGTGCAGGGTGTGGTGCTGACGATGGTGGTGCTGGTGGTCGTGACGAATCTGCTCGTCGACCTGCTGTACACAATGCTCGACCCGCGGGTTGGCAGGGAATAAGCGATGTCGTCTACCCATTCGCAATCCGCTGGCTGGGGCCGCAAGGTACTCGGCGTCGCGCAGTGGCTGCGCCGCGACCTGCGCGCCTGCCTGAGCCTGGGCTTTCTGCTGTTTCTGGTCGGGGTCGCGGTGTTCGCGACCGTGATCGCGCCGCATTCGCCCACCGCGCAGAACGTCAACAACATGCTGCTACCGCCCAGCGGCGACCACTGGCTGGGCACCGATGACCTGGGCCGCGACGTGCTCAGCCGGCTGATCCATGGCGCGCCCGCCACGCTGTACGCCAGCTTCCTGGCGGTGAGCATCGCCTGCCTGATCGGCATTCCGGTGGGCCTGATCGCAGGCTTCGTCGGCGGCTGGCTCGACGACGCGATCAGCCGCGTGGTCGACACCTTGCTGTCTTTTCCGGCCATCGTGCTGGCCATCGGTGTGACGGGGGCCTTGGGCATAGGCCTGACCAACGGCATGATCTCGGTGGGCATCGTGTTCGCGCCGCAGTTGGCGCGCCTGGTGCGCGCCCAGACCCTGATCGTCAAGCAGGAGCTTTACGTCGACGCTGCCCGCTGCTTCGGCGCCAGCACCGCGCGCATCATCGTCCAGCACATCGTGCCCAATGCGATCCAGCCGGTGATCGTGCAGGTGACGCTGCTGCTGGCGGCGTCTTTGTTGGCCGAAGCGAGCCTGAGCTTTCTGGGCCTGGGCGTGCAGCCCCCGCAACCGAGCTGGGGTGCGATGCTGGCGCGGGCCTACAACTACCTCGAGATCGCACCCGAGCAGATGTACGCGCCAGGCTTCGCGATCTTGCTGACGGCGCTGTCGTTCAACGCGCTGGGTGAATCGCTGCGGGTGGCGCTCGACCCGACCATGAAGCACCGCTAGGCAACTCGCCGCGCGTCATGCCTGGCGCAAGAACCGATCAACGTGACCGCGCCTGCGGCGACCGATGGAGATGCCCGCCATGCCCTTGTCCGCTGTGATGACCCCTGCGCAAGCTTTCGCAAAGATGGTGTCGCAAGGCGATGTCGTGATCGACCGCTTCGACGATTGGGTGCGCCAGCAACCCGACAAGCTCTTCATCGACTACGGCGAGGACGACATCAGGCTGAGCTATGCGCAGTTTGCGCGCCAGGCCGACGCGGTGGCTGCGGGCCTGGTCGCGCAAGGCGCGATCACCGGCGACCGCATCAGCGTGATGACGCGCAACTCGCTGGTCGCCACACTGGTGATGTTCGCCTGCTGGCGCATCGGCTGCGTCTATGCGCCGGTGAACTTCAACTACAAGGGCAAGCTGCTGAGCTACCAGTTGAACGACACGCTGCCGCGCGTGCTGGTGGTCGGCACCGACTGCGCCGAGCCTGTGCACGAGGTGCTGGCCGAGACATCGATCGAGGCGCTGCTGGTGCACCGACCTCGGCCTGGAGACCATGATTTCGGCCAGGGCAAGGTGCCGGCAGGATTTGGCGCCGGCCGCCGCATTGGAGAACTCGCCCAGGTGCTGGCCGATGGGGGCGTGCCAGTGGCGGTGCCGCGTGTGTATTCGGACCTGGCCAACATCATCTACACCTCGGGGACGACCGGCCCGGCCAAAGGCGTGCTGCAGAGCTTTCGCTGGATGAACCAGTACTCGCTGGTGATGCGCAGCATGAACGGCGCGGACGATGTCATCTACTGCGACCTGCCGCTCTACCACGTGGGCGGCGCGTTCTTCATGATCACGCGTGCGGTCTGGAGCGGCAACACCGTGAGCCTGTGGGACAAGTTCAGCCCCAACACGTTCTGGGACCGTATTGCGCGCAACGGCTGCTCCACCGCCGTGTTGGTCGACGTGATGATTCCCTGGCTGATGAGCGCTGCGCCGCGCGCCAGTGATGGCGAAAACACGCTCAACAAGGTCCACATGCAGCCGTTGCCGCTGAACCACCATGCGGTGGCGCAGCGCTTCGGCATCGACTTCATCACCTGCGGCTTCGGCCAGACCGAGACCGGCATGGGTTGCGCCGCATTGATCGACGAGTTGGGCGATGCCCAAGGCACGCCGAAAGCGCTGTGGCGCGGGCCGTCCAAGGCCGAAATTCGTGCGGCGATGTCTGCGTTCGGCCTGCCGGTGATCCGCGGCGACCAGCCACTGGCCAAGGGTTTCATGGGCCTGCCCTCGCCGCTGCTCGATGCCGCGGTGCTCGACCCGGAAGACAACCAGGTCGCCGATGGCGAGCTGGGCCAGTTGGCCTTCCGTCCGCGCTTTCCAAGCCTGATCCTGGAAGCGTATTTCAAGAAGCCAGAAGCCACCATCCGCACCCTGCGCAACTGCTGGTTCCACACCGGGGATGCCTGCTATCGCGGCAAGGACGGCCTGTGGTACTTCGTCGACCGCATGGGAGGATTTTTCCGGGTGCGCGGCGAGAACGTCTCGTCGTACCAGGTCGAGGACCTGATCAACAGCCACCCGAAAGTGCGCGCCACCGCCGCCATTCCGGTGCCGGCCGACCAGGGCGATGAGGAGGATGTGGCGGTCTTCGTCGAACTCAAGGACGGGCAGACCATGAGCGACGACGAACTGCGCGACCATGCGCGCGACGTGATGCCGAAGTACATGGTGCCCAAGCATGTGCGGTTCGTGCCGGCGCTGCCGCTGACCCCGACCAACAAGGTCGAGAAGTACAAGCTCAAGCAGCAGCTGATGGCTGAGCTGGGCAAGGCGCCACGGACTGTGGCGTGAGTCTGTCATTCCCGCAAGCCCAGATCAACCGATCAACAATCTGAGGAGAACATCCGCATGGACTACCCGCTGATCTCAGCCGATTCGCACATCACCGAGGCCCCGGATACCTACACCGCGCACATCGACCGTGCTTGGCGCGACAAGGCGCCGCGCATCGTCTCGACCGAGCACGAAGGCGATGTTTTCCAGATCGACGGCATGGCGCGGCCGATCCAGCTCGGTCTGGTCGCAGCCGCCGGCAAGCCGCCCGAACAGATCACCAGGGCGGGCGTGAAGTTCAGCGAACTGCACCGAGGTGGCTGGGACCCGGACGCGCGGATGGACGATCAGGCGCGAGACGGTGTCTCGGCCGAGATCATCTACCCGACCGTGGGCATGCTGCTGTGCAATCACAGCGACTTCGATTACAAGGCCGCTTGCTTTGCGGCTTACAACCGCTGGATCGCTGGTTTTTGCGCCAAGCATCCGACCCGGCTGCTGGGCTGTGGCCAGTCGGCGGGCCGATCACCGCAGGAGATGATTGCGGACTTTCGTGCGATCAAGGCCTTGGGTCTGCGCGGCGTGATGATGCCGGGCAACCCAGCGGTCGAGGACTACGACTCACGCGTCTATGACCCGGTCTGGGAAGCCGCGATCGAACTCGATCTGCCGCTGTCGTTTCACATCCTGACGACCAAGGACACGGCGAAAGTGCGGGGTCCGCGCATCAACACCTTCCTGTCGATCATCCGTGGCAACCAGGACATCATCGGCACGCTGATTTTCGGCGGCGTGTTCCAGCGCCACCCGGCGCTTCGGGTGGTCTGTGTCGAGGCCGACGCCGGCTGGGTGCCGCATTACCTGTACCGGATGGACCACGCCTACACGCGTCACCGCAATTGGCTGGCGCCCGACGTCAAGCTCGACAAGCTGCCGAGTGAGTATTTTTCGGAGCACATCTACACCACCTTCCAGGACGACTGGGTCGCGTTCCGGTCGGCCGATCAGATGAACTGGAAGCGGCTGATGTGGGCCAACGATTTCCCGCATTCGGATTCGACCTGGCCCTGGTCGCAGCAGATGTTGGCTGAGCAGACGGGACAGCTGAGCCCTGAGCAAAGGCGCGCGATTGTTTGCGGCAACGTGGCCGAGCTCTACAACATCGACATTTCATTGCTGCCGGCCAACGCCGGGCAGCTGGCGGGCTCATTCCAAGCGGCTGCCACCTCGAGTTGATCTGGTGGGCTTCAGGCCGGCTGCGGTTGCAGCCGCAGCCTGGCCAGCCACACCAGCGCCGCGGCCAGCAAGCCGATCGGCAACAGCGAGCCCAGGTTCATCGCGGTCCAGCCGCCGGTGGTCACCAGTGCGCCTGACGAAAACGAGGTCAGCGTCATCGTCGAGTAAACGCAGAAGTCCAGCGCCGCCTGAGCCCGGGTTTTCTCCTCGGGCGCCCAGGCCTGGGTGGCCAAGGTGCTGGCACCGATGTAGAGAAAATTCCAGCCCACACCCAGCACCAGCAGCGCGCCCAGGAAGTGCATCAAGTCCTGGCCGCTGAGCGCGAACAGCACGCAGCCGAGGTTGAGCAGCAAGCCGATGCACATGATCGGCAGCACGCCGAATCGCTTGACCAGCTTGCCGGTGAAGAAACTCGGCGCGAACATGCCCAGCACATGAAATTCCAGCACCAGCGCGGCGGCGCTGAAGGGGTGGCCGCACTGCGCCATCGCGATCGGCGTGGCGGCCATCAACAGGTTCATCACGCCATAGGCGATCGCGCAGCCTGCCGCGGCGATGATGAACACCGGCTGGCGCACGATCTCGGCCAACGGCCGGCCTTGGTGGCCCACCGAACCTTGGCCGGGCAAGGGCGGGAACGGGATGAAGCACATCAGCACAAGGCTGAGCAAGGCCACGCCCATCAGCACCAGGTAGGCGCCGGCAAAGGGCTGGCTCATCGCGTCGCGGCTCCAGGTCGCCAGGTTGGGGCCGACCACGCCGCCGATGATGCCGCCGGCCAGCACCCAGGAGATCGCGCGCTCCTTGAAGTCCGGCTTCACCAGTTCGACCGCCGCAAAACGGTACAGCGAGCCGTTGGCGTTGTAGTAACCGGCCACCAAGGTGGCGCAGGTCAGCAGCCAGAAGTTGCGCGTCATCGCCGCATAAGCGCAGACCCCGGCGCTGACGATCGCCACGCCCAGACCGATCTGGAAAGTGCGTTGCCGGCCCCAGCGTCGCTGGTGCCGCGCCACCAGGGCGGTGGCGATCGCGCCGCCCGCAACATAGCCGGTGATCGGCAGCGTGGCCATCCATCCCACGGGCGCCAGCGCCAGCCCGACCAGGCCGTTGATCGCGACGAAGACGACGTTGTTGACCATCAACAGGCCTTGGCACAGCGTCAACAACAGCAAGCGGGGGTTCATGGGGTTTCCAGTGCGGCGACGCAGGCCAGCAAAGCCAGCGGTGCGGTGTCGGCGCGCAAGACCCGCGCGCCCAGGCTCACCGGCAGGAAGCCACAGCCCTCGGCCAGCGCGATCTCGGCAGCGCTGAGGCCGCCTTCAGGGCCGCTGAGCGCGGTGATCGCTGCGGTGGTCGACAGGCTTCGCGCCAGCGGCAGCGCGTTGGGCGCCAGGCTCAGCAGCAGCCGGCGGCTGGCCGACTCGGCCTGTATCGCAAGCCAGTCGCGCAGATTCATCGGCAGCGCGACCCGCGGCACCCGGTTGCGACCGCTCTGCTCGCAGGCTGATACCGCGATTGCCTGCCAGTGCGCGACCTTGCGCTCGGCGCGCTCGCCGGCCAGGCGCAGCACCGACCGCTCGCAGACCAGCGGCTGGAGATAGCTCAGGCCCAGCTCGGTGGCTTTTTCGACCAGGCCATCCATGCGCTCGTTGGCCGGCATGCCCAGCGCCAGCGTGACCTCGGTGGAGAGCTCACGCTCGACCGCCAGGTGGACCATCAGGCGAGTGCTGACCGTCTTGCGGTCCATCGCCAGAATCTCGGCCAGCCACTCGCCGCCCCGGCCATCGAACAGCGTGATCTGCTGACCGGGTTGCAGACGCAAGACCTGCACATGGCGGCTGGCGTTGGCGGGAAGAAGCAGTTCGGCGCCGGCGGCCAGCGCGGTCCCGGCGGGAGGAGGGTCGATGTGGATGCGGGCGGACATGGACGTCAGTGTGCCTGCACAAACCACCCTGGCAAGCGGGCGGTGCCATTGCAGCCCACCAAGCCTCAAGGCTTGCGATGCAGCGGCAATCAGCGCTTGGCCTCGCGCAGTTCGCGACGCAGGATCTTGCCGACAGTGGACTTGGGCAGGTCGCCGCGGAATTCGATCAACCTGGGCCGTTTGTAGCCGGTCAGGTTGGCCTCGCACCAGGCCCGAACCTCGGCCTCGGTCAGCGCCGGGCTCTTCCTGACGATCACCACCTTGACCGCTTCGCCGGTCTTCTCGTCGGCGACGCCGACCGCCGCACACTCGACAACCCCTGGCAGTTGCGACAGAACGTCCTCGATCTCGTTGGGGTAGACGTTGAAACCAGAGACCAGGATCATGTCTTTCTTGCGGTCGATGATGCGGAAATAGCCGCGCTCGTCCATCACGCCGATGTCGCCGGTGCGGAAAAACCCGTCAGTCGTCATCGCCTTGGCGGTTTCATCGGGGCGCTGCCAATAGCCAGCCATCACCTGCGGGCCGCGGATCGCGATCTCGCCCGCGCTGCCTTGCGGCGCTTCGGCACCCTCGTCGTCGAGCAGCACGAGTTCGGTGCTGGGTATCGGCAAGCCGATGCTGCCGTTGAAAGCACTGCTGTCGACCGGGTTGCAGGTGGCCGAGGGACTGGTCTCAGACAGGCCGTAACCCTCGCAGATCGGGCAACCGGTCTTGTCCAACCACAAACGCGCAGTGCCTTGGGTCACGGCCATGCCACCGCCGACCGAGATCTTCAGCGCGCTCCAGTCGACCTTGTCAAAGTCCGGGTGGTTGGCGATCGCCGCGAACAAGGTGTTGACCGCGGGAAAGCTGTGGAAGGGCTGGGCCGCTAGATCTTTCAGCAGCGCCGGAATGTCGCGCGGGTTGGCGATCAGGATGTTGCAGCCGCCCATGTGCAGGCCCAGCATCATGTTGGCGTTGAAACCGAAGATGTGGTAGAGCGGCAGCGCGCAGACGGTGACGATCTGCTGGTCGGCCGGGATCTTCTTGAGTGCAGGCTGGTACCAGGCTTCGGCCTGCAGGATGTTGGCAACCAGGTTGCGGTGCAACAGCACCGCGCCCTTGCTCACGCCAGTGGTGCCGCCGGTGTATTGCAGCACCGCGATGTCGTCGGGGCCGAGCACAACGGGCGCGAAGATCAGGTGCCGGCCTCGCGCCAGCGCCTCGTTGAAACGCGTGCTGCTCACGCTGGCCGGCAGCGTGAAGGCCGGCACCAGCTTCTTGACCCGTCGCACGACCTGGTTGACCAGCGTGCCCTTGAACCAGCCCAGCATGTCGCCCATCGCCGCGACCAGCACGGTCTTGATCGGCAAGGGCTCGACCACCTGGGCCAGCACGCCGGCAAAGTTCTCCAGCACGATGATGGCCTTGGCGCCCGAATCCTTGAGCTGGTGTTCAAGCTCGCGCGGCGTGTACAGCGGGTTGACATTGACCACCACCAGACCGGCGCGCAGCACCGCGGCCACCGCCACCGGGTATTGCGGCACGTTGGGCAGCATGATCGCGACCCGGTCGCCGCGCTCCAGGCCCTGGGCTTGCAGCCAGGCGGCCAGCGCGTGCGACGCCTCGTCGATCTCACTGAAGCGAAACGAGCGGCCCATGAACTTGTAGGCAGTCAGATCGCGGTATCGCTGCAGGCTCTCGTCGATCAACGCCACCAACGACGGGTAGAGGTCGGTCTTGACCTCTGCCGGCACACCGGCAGGGTATTGCTTGAGCCAAATCTTGCGCATCGGATTCCTCCAGGGCATGGTCGATTCTGGCTCAGGGCTGACGGGGGCGGTCTCAGGGCATTCGCTAGCCGCGACGGGGAAGATGCAAAAAAAGAGGCCGGCGATGCCGGCCTTCGTCACGGGGTCAGACGCTGTCGCGCCGACCCAGCCGCTACTCGATCGCCTTGACCATGTCCTCGACCACCTTCTTGGCGTCGCCGAAGACCATCATCGTCTTGTCCATGTAGAACAGCTCGTTGTCCAGACCGGCGTAGCCAGCGGCCATCGAACGCTTGTTGACGATGATGGTCTTGGCTTTGTAGGCCTCCAGGATCGGCATGCCGTAGATCGCACTGCCCTTGATGTGGGCCGCAGGGTTGACCACGTCGTTGGCGCCCAGGATGATCGCGACGTCGGCCTGGCCGAACTCGCCGTTGATGTCCTCCATCTCGAACACCTGGTCGTAAGGCACTTCGGCCTCGGCCAGCAGCACGTTCATGTGGCCTGGCATCCGTCCGGCCACTGGGTGGATCGCGTACTTCACCGTGATGCCTTTCTCGGTGAGCTTGGCCGCGAGCTCCTTGACGGCATGTTGTGCGCGGGCGACCGCCAAGCCGTAGCCGGGCACGATCACCACGGTCTCGGCATTGCCGAGCACGAAAGCCGCGTCGTCGGCGCTGCCGGTCTTGACCGGCCGCGCCTCCGCCGTGCCGGTGGCCGCAGCACTGGCCTCGCCACCGAAACCGCCGCCAATCACGTTGAAGAACGAGCGGTTCATCGCCTTGCACATGATGTAGCTCAGGATCGCGCCCGATGAGCCCACCAAGCTGCCGGCAACGATCAGCATCGCGTTGTTCAGCGAAAAGCCGATCCCGGCCGCCGCCCAGCCCGAATAGCTGTTGAGCATCGACACCACCACCGGCATGTCGGCGCCACCGATAGGGATGATCAAGGTCACGCCCAGCACGAAGGCCAGCACCAGCATCGCGAAGAAGAAGCTGTTGCTGCTGGCACTGTCGCCGCTGACCATGAACGCCAGCCCCAGCCCCAGCGTGCCCAGGCCGAGCAACAGGTTGAGCTTGTGCTGGCCGGCAAACTGCACCGGCGCACCCTGGAACAGCCTGAACTTGTAGGTGCCGCTGAGCTTGCCGAAAGCGATCACCGAGCCGCTGAAGGTGACGGCACCGATCGCCGCGCCGAGGAACAGCTCGAGCCGGTTGCCGGCCGGAATCGCCACGCCTTTGTCGACGATGCCGAAGGCATGGGGCTCGACCACCGCAGCCACCGCAATGAAGACCGCGGCCATGCCGATCATGCTGTGGAAGAAAGCCACCAACTCGGGCATCTTGGTCATTTCGACCGTCTTGGCGCGCCAAGCGCCGTAGGCGCCGCCTGCCACCAGGCCGAGCAGCACCCAGCCCATGCCGGTCGCGCTGCCCGGCGAAAGTTTGACGATCAGCGCGGCCGTGGTCAGCACCGCGATCGTCATGCCGATCATGCCGAACAGGTTGCCGCGGATCGAACTGGTGGGGTGCGACAAGCCTTTGAGCGCCTGGATGAAGCAGACGCTGGCGACCAAGTACAGCAGCGTGACGAGGTTCATGCTCATTGTTTGTTCTCCCGCTGCGCCAGCCGCGACTGTGCGAAAGCGGTGGCGAGGCCGCCGACCACGATCGCGATCCACAGGCGGTACTCACCGCCGACCTGCAATTGCTGGAGCACCAGCACCGTGGGGACTGAGGTGGCCAGAAAGACGACCACTGGGGCCCAGAGCGAGGCCTTCATTTCGAGCCCCCTTTCTTGTCCTTTTTCCGAAACATCTCAAGCATGCGACGCGTGACCAGAAAGCCGCCGAAGACATTGACCGCGGCCAGTGCGACGGCCAGCACGCCCATGGTCTTGCCCAGCGTGGTCTCGGTCAAGGCTGCGGCGAGCATCGCGCCGACGATGACGATCGCGCTGATGGCGTTGGTCACCGCCATCAGCGGTGTGTGCAGCGCGGGTGTGACGGTCCAGACCACGTGGTAGCCGACGTAGATGGCCAGCACAAAGATGATCAGGTTGGTGATGGTGGGGTTGAGGATGTCCATGATGTTTTACTTTCTCTTGACTTCACCGGACTGCGTCATCAAGCAGGCGGCGACGATGTCGTCGTCCATCGGCACTTGAAAACCGCCGTCCTTGGTGAGCACCAGCTTGAGGAAATCGAGCACGTTGCGGGCGTACAGTGCCGACGCGTCGGCCGCCACCAGCGCGGCCAGGTTGGTCTCGCCGACGATCGTCACGCCGTGCTTGACCACCGTCTTGCCGGCCTCGGACAGCGGGCAGTTGCCGCCTGTCATGCCACCACTCGTGTCGGCGCCCTTGCCGGCAGCGATGTCGATGATCACCGAACCCGGCTTCATAGACTTGACCATGTCCTCGGTCACCAGTGTCGGCGCGGCACGGCCCGGGATCAGCGCGGTCGAAATCACGATGTCGGCTGCGGCCACCCGCTTGGCCACCTCGACCTGCTGGCGTGCCAGCCAACTCGGCGGCATCGGCCTGGCATAGCCACCGACGCCGACAGCGGCTTCTTTCTCTTCGGCCGTGTCGTAGGACACCTCGATGAACTTACCGCCCAGCGACTCGACCTGCTCCTTGACCGAAGGCCGCACGTCGCTGGCCTCGATCACCGCGCCCAGCCGTTTGGCAGTGGCGATGGCCTGCAAGCCCGCGACGCCCACGCCCAGGATCACGACGCGCGCGGCCTTGACCGTGCCGGCTGCGGTCATCAGCATCGGGAAGAAGCGCTGGTATTTGTCGGCGGCGATCATCACCGCTTTGTAGCCGGCGATGTTGGCCTGGCTGGACAGCACGTCCATGCTCTGGGCCCGGGTGGTTCGCGGCGCAGCCTCAAGCGCGAAGCTGGTCAAGCCTGCGGCGGCCAAGGCCTGCAGCCCAGCCGCGTCGAAGGGGTTGAGCATGCCCACCAGCGCAGCGCCTGGCTTCATCAGGCCGAGTTCGTCGGCCTGCGGTGCGCGAACCTTGAGCACCAAGTCTGCGCCCAGCGCGCCCGCACGGTCGGTGATCTCGGCGCCGGCGGCGATGTACGCCTCGTCGGTGACGCTGGCTGCCACGCCTGCGCCGGATTCGATGCGCAGTTCGTGGCCCTGGGCCTTGAGCTTCTTGGCCGTCTCGGGGGTCACGGCAACGCGGCTTTCACCCGCCACCGTTTCGAGCGGTACGCCTATCTGCATGCAATTCTCCTCACGTGCCCGCCAGGGGAAGGGGGCACCTCCTGCTGGAAGCTTAACTGACTTCATTCGAGCGGCTTTGTGGGACGTCATACAGCGCCGTGCCGCTACCATCGTCGGATGACCGACACCCGATGGAAACCCAGCGTCACCGTGGCGGCAGTCGCTGAACACGAAGGCCGTTACCTGCTGATCGAGGAACACACGGCCGAAGGGCTGAAGCTCAACAACCCGGCCGGCCACCTCGACCCCGGTGAATCACCGCTGCAAGCCGTGGTTCGCGAGTGCCTCGAAGAAACAGCCTGCGAGTTTGTCCCGCTGGCGCTGCTCGGCGTGTACCTGTCTCGCTTTGTTCGCGAGAGCAGCGAAGGTCGGCCGGCCGAGGATGTGACCTACCTGCGAATCGCCTATGCCGGCCGCGTCGGCCTGCCCGACCCCGGTCGCTCGCTAGACACAGGCATCGTTCGCCGCTTGTGGCTCACGCCCGACGAGGTTCGCGCCAGCGCTGCGCGCCACCGCAGTCCGCTGGTGCTGCGCTGCATCGAGGACCACTTGGCCGGTCGGCGCTACCCGCTGGAGGCGGTCGGCGCCGATGCTTCGGTATACGCGCCCAGGTCGATCAGCTGAACCTGGCTGGGCGCTTTTCGCGGAACGCCGCGATGCCTTCCAGGTGCTCGGACGAGCCGATCAGGCCCACCTGCATGTCGCGTTCGAGCAGGATGTGGGCGCCGATCGGCATCTCCGACGCGGCATCGACTAGGCGGCGCGTGCGCGCCACCGCTGCCTGCGGCCCGTCGGCCAGGCGTCGGCAAATAGCCATCGCCTCGGTGTGCAACTGCGCGTCGTCCACCAAGCGCGCCACCATGCCCCAGCGCTCGGCCTCTTGAGCGCTGATCGCGTCACCCAGCAAGCTTGCGGCCATCGTCCGAGCACGCCCAACCATGCGGGTCATCAGCCAGGTGGCGCCGACATCGGGCACCAGGCCCAGTTTGGGCACAAAGGTCAGCACGAAGCGCGCGCTGCTAGCCATCAAGATCACATCGCCGGCCAGCGCGATGCCGACGCCGCCACCGGCGGCGACGCCGTTGATCGCGCAGACGACTGGCATCGGCGCTTCGTTGAGCGCTCGCACGAGCGTGATCACGCGCTCAAAGCCCGCCCGGTTGACGGCTTCACGCTGCGCTTCCGAGGTCGTCGGCGCAAAGCCACGCCCGACCAGATCGGCACCTGAACAGAATCCGCGGCCCGCGCCGGTGATCAGCAGTGCCCGAGCGCCCGCCAGCGTGGCTTGCGCGACGGCCAGTGGAATCTCGCGGAACATCGCATCGTTGAGTGCGTTCAGCGATGCCGGACGGTTCAGCGTGAGTTGCGCGATGCCGTCGTTCACCGACAGCGTGATGGCCTCGAAGGGGGTGGAAGTTTCGGTCACGGGGTCTCCTGGGATGGTCGACGGCCGGTCGGGGATGGACAGGTCACGCCGTGGCTGCAGTCTAGCCAGCCGGCTGGGTTGTGCCAATTTTCAGTGCATGATGCGGGCTCAACCCTGTTGGAGCATCGCCATGACCCAAGCCACGATCGCCCAGAAATCACCCTACGCCATGGCCGTCGAGGCCGGCAAGGACTACTGGTGGTGCTCCTGCGGCAACAGCAAGAACCAGCCGCTGTGCGACGGTTCGCACAAAGGTGGCCCGTTCGTGCCGGTCAAGTACAGCGCAGCCGAGTCCAAGACCGTGTACTTTTGCGGCTGCAAGCAAAGCGCCAACGCGCCGCTGTGCGACGGCGCGCACAAGAAGCTCTGACGCTGCCAGCAGGCCGGGTGCCCCGCGCAGCCGCCGCGGGCAGTGACAATCGGTGCCCATGAAACCCGCCCTGGTGGTCGTCGGTCTGTCCGGCGGCGTCGACTCGGCCGTCACCGCATGGCTGCTCAAGCAGCAAGGCCACGAGGTGGTCGGCATCTTCATGAAGAACTGGGAGGACGACGACGACAGCGAATACTGCTCGTCGAACGTCGACTTCGTCGATGCCGCAGCGGTGGCCGATGTGATCGGCATCGAGATCGAGCATGTCAACTTCGCTGCCGATTACAAGGACCGGGTTTTTGCCGAATTCCTGCGCGAGTACCAGGCCGGCCGAACCCCCAACCCCGACGTGCTGTGCAACGCCGAGATCAAGTTCAAGGCTTTTCTGGACCACGCGATGCGGCTCGGCGCCGACAAGATCGCCACCGGACACTATGCCCGGGTGCGCGAGCGCGCTGGCGCTTTCGAGCTGCTCAAGGGCCTGGACCCGCTCAAGGACCAGAGCTATTTCCTGCACAGGCTTGACCAGGCCCAGCTCAGCAAGACCTTGTTCCCGATCGGCGAATGGCCCAAGACCGAGGTGCGGCGCATCGCCGACGAGATCGGCCTGCCGAACGCGAAGAAAAAGGACTCGACCGGCATCTGCTTCATCGGCGAGCGGCCGTTTCGAGAGTTTCTCAACCGCTACCTCAGCCACCAACCCGGGCCCATCGTCGACGACCGGGGCCGCACCTTGGGCCAGCATCTGGGCTTGAGCTTCTACACGCTGGGACAGCGCCAGGGACTCGGCATCGGCGGCGTCAAGGAGCGCGGCGCGGCACGCGGCGCCGGTGACCATGCGCCCTGGTTCGTCGCCCGCAAGGACCTGTCAAGCAACACGCTGTTCGTCGTGCAAGGCCATCAACACCCTTGGCTGTTGTCGAGCGCGCTGCGCTTCGAGGATGCCAGCTGGGTCGCAGGTGTCGCGCCGGCCGATGGCGCGCTTGCTGCCAAGGCGCGTTACCGCCAAGCCGATGCCGACTGCGTGCTGAGCGCTTCTGGCCACGACTTCGCGCTGGACTTCGGCGCACCGCAGTGGGCTGTGACGCCGGGCCAGTCGGCCGTTCTCTACGATGGCGAGGTCTGTCTGGGTGGCGGGGTGATTGCCAGCATGTCGTGATGCGCAGGCCCAGCCGATCACGGCTGAACGGACAGGGCTTTCAGCGAGAGGCGTGGTCGCTCAGCGGATGATCAGCAGCGGTGTCGAGCAGCGCGCCAGCACCTTGGCCGTGACCGAGCCCATCACCAGACTGCCCAGCATCCCGTGGCCGTGCGAGCCCATGATCAGCATGTCGAACTGATCGGCCAGGTGGGCAATCGTGTCGGCCGCCGGCCCGACCTTTGCGACAAAGCTGGCGTCTATCTTCTGCTTGGTGAAAAAGGTGCGCAGCGGCTTGAACACCTTCTCGCTCTCTTCAGCGTAGTGGCCTTGCAGAATGGCTTTGTCGAGCACAGCGGCCGCACGCGGCGGCACGGCTGGCGCCACATGCAGCAAGGTGTACTGGTGGGCGCCGCCCAGCCATTCGTCGTGGGCGGCCAAGTAGGCCAACATGCGCTTGGTGAATGGACTGCCGTCCACGGGGACCAGAATCTTCATTGACGGTGCTCCGGTTGTGAAGCACTCAGTCTCGCTGACAGGCGAGATCTCAACTTGTCCAATGTCAAGCCGAGGCGTGGACCTGCAGCAGCTTGAACGGATCGAATCCGACGCTCTCACCCTTGCGCGGCATGCCCCGCGCCTGCGACACCACTCTTGTCGGTGGCAGGCCGGCGCGCGCCACCGCATAGTCGAGACGGCAGTGCAGATGGCCGTGCAGCCAGAGGTCGGCCAGCGCTATCAGGTCGTCGTCGGCGTTGCAGAAGCTGGCGGTGCCGGGCTGCTTGCCGAAGCGCGGGTCGGCACTGCGCAGGCTTGGCGCGAAGTGGGTCACCACCACGGTGGCCTGCCAGCCACCGACCGGGCTGGGCAGGCGCAACTCAGCCGCCAGCCACTCGCGGCAGGACAGGGATTCGTCGCGCATCTGTTCCGGGCCTAGCGGCTCGTCATCGCGCCTGGCTGCCATCAGCTTGAGAAAGTACGCTGCAGCGCGCATCGCTCGGTCGCGTCCGGCAATACCGAAGAGGTCGAAATCCGACCAGCGCACCGTGCCGACGAAGCGCACGCGCAGCCCCGCTGCGCTGGTCAGCACCAGGCTCTCGCGTTCGATCAGCCGGATGCCGAAGCGATCGCAGCGCTCGCGCAGCGCCGGCCAAGCCGCGCGCAATTCTCGGCCGTCGAATTCGTGGTTGCCCGCGACCATCAGCACCGGCACCGGCCAGCCGGCAAAGCGCTCCAGTGCGGTCCAGTTGGCGTCGATGTCGCCGGCCAACACCAAGACCTCGGCTCCCGCAGCAGGCTGGGGGTCGAAGGTCTCGGTCTCGAGGTGGAGGTCTGAAAAAAGTTGCAGTCGCATGTGTCCGCCAAGTCGCCATCGGCCGGCGCGGCGCAGAGCGGATCGCCTGGGGCGCTGCCCAGCGGCTGCAGTGCAGGGCGGCAGCTCTTGCCCTCAGGCGATCAAGCGGCTTCGAGTTGCTGCTCGATGCGGGCCTTGGTCGCCAGCAGCTGCGATGGCAGCCGGCCGGCGAGCTGCTGGAATAGCTCACCGTGCAGCACCAGCTCGGACCGCCAGGCCGCGCGGTCGATCGAGCTGACCGACTGGTACTGCTCGCGGCTGAAGTCCAGCCCCGACCAGTTCAGGTCTTCGTAGCGCGGGCTGACGCCAAACAGGGTCTCCTGCCCGCCGCCTCCGCCTTCGACGCGCTCGAGCATCCACTTGAGCACGCGCATGTTGTCGCCGTAGCCTGGCCAGACGAACTTGCCGTCCTCGCCCTTGCGGAACCAGTTGACGCAGTAGATGCGCGGCAGCGTCGCGCCACCCGCGGCCAGTTTGGCACCGAGTGCCAGCCAGTGCGCGAAGTGGTCGCCCATGTGGTAGCCCATGAAGGGCAGCATTGCGAACGGGTCGCGCCGCACCTGGCCGACCGCGCCGGCCGCTGCCGCGGTGGTCTCCGAGCCCATTGTCGCGGCCATGTAGACGCCTTCGGCCCAGTTGCGGGCCTCGGTGACCAGCGGCACGGTGGTCGAGCGTCGGCCGCCGAACATGAAGGCGTCGATCGGCACGCCCTCGGCGTTGTCCCAGTCGACGTCGAGTGCCGGGTTGTTGGTGGCAGCGACCGTGAAGCGCGAGTTCGGGTGCGCGGCTTTGGCGCCGGTCTCCTTGGCGATCGCTGGCGTCCAGTCCTTGCCTTGCCAGTCGATCAGGTGCGCAGGCACCGGGCCGTCTATGCCTTCCCACCAGACGTCGCCGTCGTCGGTCAGCGCGACGTTGGTGAAGATCACGTCCGACTTGAGCGAATCCATGCAGTTCGGGTTCGTCTTGTAGTTGGTGCCTGGCGCGACGCCGAAGTAGCCCGACTCAGGGTTGATCGCGTGCAGCTTGCCGTCGGCATTGGGCTTGATCCAGGCGATGTCGTCGCCGATGGTCGTGACCTTCCAGCCCTCGAGGCTCTTGGGCGGCACCAGCATCGCGAAGTTGGTCTTGCCGCAGGCGCTGGGAAATGCCGCCGCGACGTGGTACTTCTTGCCCGCTGGCGAGGTCACACCCAGGATCAGCATGTGCTCTGCCAGCCAACCTTGGGCCCGGCCCATGTTGGAAGCGATGCGCAGCGCGAAGCACTTCTTGCCCAGCAGCGCGTTGCCGCCGTAGCCTGAGCCGTAGCTCCAGATCTCGCGTGTGGTGGGGTAGTGGACGATGTACTTGGTCTTGTTGCAGGGCCAGGCTGCACTGTTCTCACCCGGCTGCAGCGGCGCGCCGACGCTGTGCATGCAAGGCACGAATGCCCCGTCCTCGCCCAGCAGGTCGAGCACCGCGCGGCCCATGCGCGTCATGATTCGCATGTTGACCGCCACATAAGCGCTGTCGCTGAGTTCGACGCCGATGTGCGAGATGTGCGAGCCCAGCGGCCCCATCGAGAACGGCACCACGTACATCGTGCGACCGCGCATGCAGCCCGCGAACAGCGGCGGCGTGCCGTCGGCCTGGCCGGTCTGCAGCAAGGCGCGCATCTCGGCCGGGGCCATCCAGTTGTTGGTCGGGCCGGCGTCGTCTTTTTCTTCGCTGCAGATGAAGGTGCGGTCCTCGACACGGGCCACGTCGCTGGGGTCGCTGCAAGCCAGGTAGCTGTTGGGTCGCAGCACCGGGTTCAGGCGCTTGAAGGTGCCGGCGTCGACCAACTCGCCGCACAAGCGGTCGTACTCGGCTTGCGAGCCATCGCACCAGTAGACCGCAGCGGTCTCGGTCAGTGCGGCCATCTCGGCGACCCAAGCCACCAAGCGGGCATGTTTCACCGAGGGTGGGACGTTCAGGCGCAAGCCTTCCATCACGGGCTGGTTCATCAAAACTCCAATCATTTAAGAAATGTCAGGAAACGAAATTGCACGAGGCTCGGCCGCCGGAGGGGTCGGGGCTCGTGCAATGCCGCGTCGAAACCAGGACTTGGCGAACGGCGGGGTCGTTGCGGGTCGCGGCAGGTGACGGCGGGTTGCGTCGACACCGGATTCGCGCCCACCGACGGTAGCCGGAAGCGCGTTGTCAAATAAGTGTAATAGTCCGGTCTTCACCAGACTTCGGCGGGTTATGCAAATTATGTATGACTTGATGCCGTCAGGCGCGTGGCGTCCGCCAGTGCGTGCCACGCTCCGCGTCAGAATTCCGGTTTCTGCCGCCCAACCGAAAGTCTGTCCTGGTTGGCCGTGAATCCACCTTCGGCACCGCTGGTGCCCAGCCCCATGAAAATCATCAGCGTCAGCACCGGCCGCAGCGAAATCCGAATGATCGACGGCCGTGCCGTGCCGACCGCGATCGGCAAATCCCCGCGGGTCGGGTCGGTGGCTGTGTCGGCGCTGGGTTTGGCGGGTGACGAGCAGGCCGACCAGAGCGTGCACGGCGGGCAATCCAAAGCGATCTACGCTTACCCGGTCGACCATTACCCGTTTTGGCAAGGTGTTCGCGCGCAGGCCAGCGTCGCCGCAGCCGACGCCGTGCTGGCGCATGGCTTCATGGGCGAGAACCTGACGATCGAAGGCCTGGTCGAACAGCAGCTCTGGATCGGCGACCGGCTGCGCCTGCCGGGCTGCGTGTTGACCGTCAGCGAGCCTCGCCAACCCTGCTACAAATTCAACCATGCGATGGGTTTTCCACAGGCCAGCAAGCTGATGTCCCAGTCGGGCTACAGCGGTGTCTACTTGGCCGTTCTCGAGCCCGGCGCGCTGTGCGCGGGCGATGAGATCGAGCTGATCCCAGGCCCGCGCGATGTCAATCTGCGTGAACTGTTCATGGCCAGGATGCGCCGCCGCGTCTGATTGCCCCAAGGCCGGCCGAAGCCTGCCGTCCCCGTGGGGGGGCAAGCAAAGCGGCAAAGCCACTTTGCTTGAGCGCGCCGCGTCCCTCGACGGTGAAAGCCGTCAGGCCCGCGCGGGGTAGTCGGTGTAGCCGGCGGCACCGCCGCCGTACAGCGTGGCCTGCACCAGCGGGCTGAGTGGCGCGTCGTCGCGCAGCCTGCGCACCAGGTCCGGGTTGCTGATGAAGGGCTTGCCGAATGCCACTGCATCGGCAGCGCCGCTCGTCACCGCGTCGATCGCCATCTGCCGGCTGTAGCCGTTGTTGACCAGCCAGGGCCCGCCGTAGATGGCGCGCAGCGCAGCGTAGTCGAAGGGTTTGACGCCCTTGTCGCTGAGGTCGCGCGCGCCGCCGGTCTGGCCCTCGATGATGTGCAGGAAAGCCAGCTTGAGCGGCGCGAGCTCGCGCACCACATGCTCGTACAGCGTCTGGGCATCGCTGTCCTGCGCCGCGTCGTTGACCGGCGTGATCGGCGACAGGCGCAGCCCGGTGCGGCCGCCACCGATCTCGGCCGCCACCGCACGCATCACCTCGACCAGCAGCCTGGCCCGGTTGGCGACCGAGCCGCCATAGGCGTCGCTGCGGTCGTTGATGCTGTCGCGCAAGAACTGCTCAAGCAAGTAGCCATTGGCGCCGTGCACCTCGACCCCGTCAAAACCGGCGTCGACCGCGCAGCGCGCGGCGTGGCGGTAGGCTTCGATCACGCCGGGTATCTCGTCGGTGCGCAGTGCGCGCGGGGTCGAGCAATCGACAAAGCCATCGGTGGTGAAGGTCTTGCCCTTGGCCGGCCGCGCGGTGCTCGAGACCGGCGCAGCGCCGCCCGCTTGCAGGCTGACATGCGAGATCCGGCCCACATGCCAGAGCTGCACCACGATCCGCCCGCCTGCGGCATGCACCGCATCGGTGATGCTGCGCCAGCCGGCGACCTGCTCGGGCGTGTACAAGCCCGGCGTGTCGAGATAGCCCTGGCCCTGGGCGCAGACCTGGGTCGCCTCGGTGACGATCAGCCCGGCGCTGGCGCGCTGGGTGTAGTAATCACGCATCAAGTCATTGGGCAGTTGGCCCGGCGCGCGGTTGCGCGTCAGTGGCGCCATCACGATACGGTTGGCCAGCGCGATGTCGCCGAAGCGGATGGGGTCGAAGAGAGATGTCATGCGACTTAGCCTAAGGCCGGCGGCACGGCGATGGCTGTCACCTGGGTTCATGCCGCGGGGTCACGCCAGGCGGTCCGATCCATGGCCGGCGATAACAGCTCAGGGTTGCAGCACCTTGGCCCAATAGCGACGGGTCAGCAGCATCGCCAGCAAGCCCTGGACGGCGATGGCCACGGTGGCTGTCTGGGGGGTCAGCGCATCGGCCAGAAAACCCAGGTACAGAAAGCCGATCGGGCCGGTTCCGATGCAGGCCGACAGCACGCCCAGCAGCCGCGCGCGCATCTCGACCGGCGCGCCGCGGTAGACCAAGGTGGCTTGCATCACCGCGAAGCCCACCACGGCCGCGCCGTTGAACAGCAGGATCACGGCCGCCGCCGGTGCAAAGCCCACCGTCGCAAACGCGATCATCGTCGCGAGGTAGATGACCACCGTGCCCAGGTAAATCCGTCCGTACCAGTTGGGGCGCGCGAACCTGGCGAACAGCAGCGCGCCGATCAGGCCGCCGACGCCTTCGCAACTGGCGAGCAGCCCCACCTCTTGAGGGCCCAGGTTCAGTGTGCCGGTCGCGATGATCGGAATCATGCTGTTGCAAGGCCAGCCGAAGAGGTTGAAGATCACCGTGACCAGGAACACGCCGATCAGGCGACGATCGCCCCGCAGCCAGGCCAGGCCTTCGCGCAGGCGGGTGATGAACGAAGCCTGATGGGCCACGGTGGAGATGCCGCGCCGGCCCATCCGCAGCGCAGCGGCCAGGCTCGTTGCATACAGCGCCACCCCCAGCCAGAGCACGCTCGACATGCCGTGCTGGGCGAACAACAGACCTGCCAGCATCGGACCGAGCACGCGGCTCGCGTTGTTGATGCCGATGTCCACCGAGATCGCCGACCCCATCCTGTCGATGCCGACGGCCTCGCCAATCATCATCCGCCGCACCGGGTTGTCGGCGGCCCAGCACACGCCGCTGACGAAGCTCGCGACCATCAGGTGCCAGACCGCCAGCGCGCCCAGGCTGGCCAGCAGCGCGAGCGTCAGCGTGCAGGCCGTCGAGACCGTGACCATCACGATCAACGCGCTGCGCAGCTCGAACCGGTCGGCGGCAGCGCCCAGGAAGGCACCAAACAAGCCCATCGGCAGCACCCGCAGCATGCTCAGCATGACCACCACCAGGGCTGAGTCGGTGGCCTTGTAAGCGAACAAGGCCATCGCCAGCATCTCGAGCCAGCGCACGGTCGACGCCACGAAGCCGACCCACAGCAGCCGCCGAAAATCGGGAATAGACCTCAAACTCATGGACACAGGCATCACCTTGGCGGGCATTCGCCAGACCGCTGGCCAGCCAGCGCACCGAGGTCAAGGCAGGAACGAACAGCGATGGGGCCGCCGGTCGGTTGAGGAAACAAGCCTTCAACCGGCGCCGCCTGCACCAGGCGCTGAACCCGCCGCGCATTGAATGAAGGGCTGACGCAAGGCCTCAAGCCTGCAGCAGATTCGCAGCCGCCATCATGCCAGCCGGCGCCAGCACAGCCAGCGTGAGAACCCTTGATGGCGAGCACGCACATCCCACGCGTCGCCCAGGGGACAAAGCGCTTGAGCGTCGCAAACCTATCCTGAGCGTTCAGGATGCAGACCCAGTTGCCCTTCAGGAGCACCATGAACGACAGTCATTTCCAAGGCGTCATCGGACGCACGGTCGACGAATCCCAGCCTTGGTGGCCGTCCGAGCCGCGACCCACCAAGGGCACGCCCAACGTGGTGGTTGTGGTGTTCGACGACGTGGGCTTTGCCCACTTCAACCGCTATGGCTCGACCATCGACACGCCCAACCTGAACCGCCTGGCCGATGGCGGTCTGCGCTTCGTGAACTTTCACACCACCGCGCTGTGCTCGCCCACCCGAGCCTGCATGCTGACCGGGCGCAACCACCATGCGGTGGGCATGCGCGCGATTTCCAACTTCGACACCGGATTCCCGAACATGCGCGGCGCGATCCCGCGATCGGCCGCGACGCTGGCCGAGATGTTGCGCGACCAGGGTTTTGGCACCTACATGGTGGGCAAATGGCATCTGGCCCCGATGCACGAGACCGGCCCGGCCGGGCCGTTTCGCAACTGGCCGCTGGCGCGAGGTTTCGACCGCTTCTACGGTTTCTTGCAGGGCGAAACCGACCAGTTCCGTCCCGAACTGGTGCAGGACAACCACTACATCCAGCCGCCAGCCACACCCGAGCAGGGTTACCACCTCACCGAGGACCTGGTCGACAAGGCCGTTGGCTTCGCGCACGACCATGTGTCAGCCGTGCCCGACCAGCCGTTTTTCACCTACCTCGCTTTCGGCGCCTGTCATTCGCCGCACCAGGCGCCGCAGGCCTTCCTGGACAAATACCGCGGCCAGTTCGACGAAGGCTGGGATGTGATGCGCGAGCGATGGTTCGAACGCCAGAAAGCGCTGGGCATCGTCGCGCCAGACACCACGCTGCCGCCGCGCAACCCCGGCGTCAAGGCCTGGAGCGCGCTCAGCGACAACGAGCGCGCGTTCGCCGCGCGGCTGCAGGAAGCCTTTGCGGCCTTCCTCGACCACACCGACCACCACCTCGGCCGCTACATCGACACACTGGCGCGGCTGGGGCAGTTGGACAACACCGTCTTCATCGCGATGTCCGACAACGGCGCCAGTCAGGAAGGGGGCCCCACGGGCGTGCTCGACGAGATGCGCTACTTCAATGGCCTGCGCGAGGATGTGGACGAAGCGGTGAAGCGGCTCGACACCATCGGCGGTCCTGACAGCCACACCAACTACCCCTGGGGTTGGGCGATGGTGGGCAACACGCCGCTCAAGCGCTACAAGCAAAACACCCATGCCGGCGGCGTTCGCGACCCGTTCATCGTGCACTGGCCAGACCGCATCAAGGACGCCGGCGCGATCCGCCGCCAGTTCCATCACGTCACCGATATCGCGCCCACCATCCTGGAGCTGCTGGGCCTGGCGCCGCCGCGCGAAGTCGACGGTGTGGCGCAAGCGCCCATGCACGGCATCTCGATGGCCTACGCGCTGGCCGACGGCGCGGGTGATGCGCCCACCCGCAAGAGGAGCCAGTACTTCGAGATGTTCGGCCACCGCGCGATCTGGCACGAGGGCTGGAAAGCCGTCTGCCACCACGAGCCCGGCGCCGACTACGACACCGAGGCCTGGGAGCTGTACCACGCCGACGAGGACGCCTCGGAGGCGCCCGACCGGGCCGCGCAGCAGCCCGAGCGCTTGCGCAAGCTGATCGCGCTGTGGTGGGTCGAGGCCGGACGTCACGGTGTGCTGCCGCTGGACGATCGACGTGGCGGCGCACTGTTCAAGAGCGCTCAGTTCCGCGGCAACACCGCGCGTCGCAACAGCTTCACGTTCTACCCGCCGGTCTCGCGCTACGCGGCAGATGTCGCACCACCGACCGGCAACCGCGCTTTCGTGATCAGCGCCGACCTCGCGCTCGGCCAAGGCCGCAACGGCTGCATCGTTGCGCGCGGCAGCGCCAGCGGCGGCTATGTGCTGTTCGTTCGTGACGGCCGTCTGGTGTTCGACTACAACCACTTCCACGAGCACAGCCAGGTGCAGTCAGAGGTTGCGTTGCCCAGCGGCCGATGCAAGGCCGGTGTGCGCGTGGACCGTGTGGCCAAGTCCGGCATCGCCACGCTGTTCATCGACGGCCGTGACGTGGGCACGGTACACATCCCGGCGATGGCGACCATGGTCTCGTCCACCGGCTTAGACGTCGGCCTGTCGGTCGCGCCCGTCTGCCACGACTACCAGCCGCCTTATGTGTTCGAGGGCGAACTGCACAGCGTCACCTTCGACATCGCCGCGTCGCGCCCACCGCAGGCCAAGGCCGAGGCGCTGGCCACTGAGCGCGTCACGCAGGGCCTGCAGTAGCTCGCCGACCGGGCCCGCGGTCGCGCTGTCATTCCCTTGATCGGCGGACAGTGCGGGAATTGACCGATGCAGAACTTCGAAACCGGCGGAAAGGCGCGTTGTTGGTGGGGGTTGGCTTACAGAAGGGCCTGACGTGTGCGTTCGCGCGTACACGGAAAGATCCCCCCATGCCTTACTCGCCCGTCACGCCCCGCTTGGCGGCTGTATGGCGGCGATCGCACGGATGCGCTGCATGACCGCCGAGACTCGCTGCTCATGCACCTCGTCATACGCCACCAGCCCGGGCAGGATGTCCTCGAAAGACGCCGTCGCAATGACCTGCCCGAACGCTGCCGACAAATAGCTTTTCAACGGCGGCGATGCGCCACGGATCTCCTCCACGACACGGCTGCGCCCTTCGAGGACATTGATGATGTCCTCGAAGTCGTGGCTCGCAAGCATGTCCGCATTGCCTCGCGTGCGGAACGCCTCGAACTTGGTCCCGAGGAAGGCTGGGGCCGAGATGAGATTGACAGACCTGCCACTGGGCAGCCGCACGCTGATCGCCGAACTGGCCGCTTCGGCGTACCAGCGGTTCGAGAACCCGAGTACGGCCTCGTCGGTCGGCATCAGATCAACCGCCACCGCACCGGCCCGCCACCGGCAGATCGGGGCATCTGGCGTCAGATCGCGATTCAGCCCCCGCTGCGCGAAGCGGCGCTCAAGGGCGTGGTAATCGCGGAGCGCGGTCACCGCTGCGATCAGATCGACATCGGTCGTCACCCGAGGTGGCGGCGCGGAAGGTGCATCGATCAGCAGGCTGGCAGCGCATCCTCCCACCAGCACAACCTCCTCACACAGTTCGCCCAGCGCCGCTGCGACGAGTTCGACATTGGCGACATTGGGGTCGCCAGCAATCACAGTCGAGCCTCGAACGCTTCGCGCGCCAGCTTGCGCTCCCGCGCGTTGCCCATTCGCAGGGCATCGAACAGCGCCAGATTCTCGTGCAGCGCCGGGCTTCGCTGTGCGGCCGCTGGAGCAGAGGGGTAGAGCGGCAGCAGGGCCACGCCCCGCATCGAGCCTTCGAGCGCCGGCCACACCGGAGGCGGATCGGCCGATGGCGCGATGTGCGCATTCAGCGGCGCCGCCGCGTGTGCCGTGGGAATGCCCACGACCATGCTGCCGCGCGCCGCCGGAAAGGCATACCGCGCCCCATGCAGCAGGAACTCTTTGAACGCCGGGACCAGCAACCGCGGCCGCTTGCCGTCGAAGAACAGCAGGCGCGACGCGGCGGCGCGTTTCAGGGCTGCATGCACCTCAGACATGGATAGCCCGCTAAAGGCCGCAAGCTCGGGATAGGTCGTGACCTGGTCGCCCAGCGCGGCTAAAGCCAGCAGGAGGTAGAAGTCCTGGGGCTTGAGCACGGGCTGGCGGTTGGCGGCACGCGGCATAAAATTTTCGTGTTTCGCGAAATGCGAAATTTTAAGCGGAACAGAAAGTTGTCAAGCACAGAGCGCCATTGAATGATGGGGCGCCCTCAGGCCAGTAGCGCAGGGGACGGTGTCCGGCGACTCTGGCTGGCGGTGCTCACCAGCTTGGTTGGCAGTGCAGGCTGGACCACTGCCGCATCTGGATGCTCGCCAGCTGGCGGACTGGCGAGACCATGTTCTGCATGCCCCCGGTGCAGCGCGGCCCAGCTGAGTCAGGGTGGCAGGTTTTGATGAACCTGCTCCCCCGTCCAGGGTTGATGGCGATCTAGTTCTTGTGCATTCCAGTCCGTTTGCTCGCTTAGTCATGAAATCCGGCAATTAGGCGCAGCGCCTGGCATCGCCCTGACTCTCGCTCGGGCAAGCCCTTACAGGAGCAAAGTCACCGTCAAGACCAGCGGCCATCTCGACGCCTGGCTTGCACCGGACAGACCATGAGAGTTCAAACCGAACCGCGGCACCGCATCGACTGGGTGCATGTGCAGCGTGATTACGCCACAGGGCGTTTCCGAGCGGCTGGCTCACTTGACCAGGCCGAGGCCGCCCGCCTGGCAGCGCTGTTGCGCGAGCTAGTCAAGCTGCACAACCGGGTCAGCAGCATGCAGAAGTTGGCCGACGCGATGGCCCGCGTGCAGACGCTTGGAGCGTCGGGCATTCGGCATCGGCGACGACGACGCTGGCAGCAACCCACTCGACACGATGAACGAGGGCGAGTTGCAGGCTGAGGTCGACAGGCTGACCCAACAGATGCGCGAGCGATCCTGACATCGAGTGGCGAAGGCATCCTCCGCCGTCACTGCCTATGACAGCGCGCGCTCGATGACGGTCAACCCATCATCGAACTCCTCATCGCGCAGAGCACGATTGCTGCGCGACCAGGTCCGCGCCGGCCCGCAGGCCCGACAGCCCCCCGGGAGGAGTGCGGACCTTGATGACCGGGGGGCCTTGCCTGCAGTCCCATCTGCTCATCACCTGACTCATTTCTTGATTGGGTTTTGAGTGCCCGGCCAGGCAGGAGCAATGTCAGTGCATGACCTTGCAACCTGACCCAAGCGTGAACCTGCCTTGTCGGCGTGACTTGCTCCAGAACCAGATGTTGCTGACGCGCGAGCTGAACAAGTCCTTTCAACTCGAACACCTGCAGCTGAATCCTGGCCGCGCTATTTCATCACCACCGGCGTGCACAAGGTGTAGCCGACCTTGTGCATGGCCTTGATGTGGGGTGGGGGCGCACCCACGGTCGCGAGCTTCTTGCGCAGGCGGCTGATGCGCATTTCCAGGGTGCTGGCCGAAGGTGTCTCGGCTTCCGTTCCACCGACGATTTCGGCGATTTGCCAGCGTTCGAGTTTGTGCCCTGGCGCACGTGCCAGGGCGCTGAGCAGCAGCGCGTCGTTGGCCGTCATTTCCACCTGGGCTTCGGGGCTGATCAGCAGCATGCGCTTGAGATCGAGCACTATGGCTTGCGCTTGCCAGCCGAAGGTAAGCAGACGTTTGCCCAGAGCGCGTATGCCGGCCCTCAACTCCTGCGGGTCCACGGGTTTGGTCAGGTAGAGGTCGGCCCCGCTGTCATAGCCCAACACCTTGTCGCCAATTCGCGTGCGCGCCGTGACGATGACGATACCCGCATTGGGGTGTGCTGCACGCAGTCGCCGGGTCAGGCTCAGCCCGTCTTCGTCGGGCAGGTTCAGGTCGATCACATACACATCGGCGAAATAGCCGCCGGGTATGTCATCGATTTCCTCGGCCTGTGCGATGCCGCGCACGTAGTGCCCCTCGTGCTGCAAGAAAGCGATCGTGGCCTCGCGCAGCGCGTCGTTGTCTTCGACCACCAGAACCTTCAGGGCGATGTCATGCATGGAGGTTGTCAGGTGCGATCCAAGTGCCGTTGTTGACAATATTGCTACTTTTTATCTGGCACCCCCAACGAAAGCTAACGCGCAGCCGGCAAATGAGACGCTGGCGCTGCTGGCGGACCTTGCGGCAACCACACGCTGAAGCACACCTGCTGCTGCTGCACCTCGTAGCGGATGCGGCCCTGCATCAAGTCCAGCACGCCCTTGACCAGAAACAGACCCAAGCCCGAGCCCGAAACGCGTCGAGCATGGGGGCTGCGGTAATACTTTTCAAACAAGCGCCCGGCATCGGGCAGGCCGGCCGGGCCGACCTGGTTGTACAACTGCCAGCGCCAGCCGGCGCGGTCGTGCTCGGTCGCGGCCCTCAGTCTGAAGGTGATGCGGCTGCCAGGCGCGCTGTACTTGCAGGCGTTGTCCAGCAGATTGCCCAGCACGATCGACAGCATCTGCGCATCGGCCACCAGCAGATCGGCGCGCTCGGGCAGGTCCAGATCCACCTGGGCCGGAGAGCGACAACTTTCACGGCAGGCCTGCGTCAGCGCCAGCGGATCCACGGTCTGCCAGTCGGGCTGCAGGCCCTGGTCGGCCAGTTGCCCGGTGTGCACACAGAGCTCGATGACGGCGTTCATGTCGGCAATCGCCCGCTCCATGGTCTCGGGCTTGAGCTGCCCCGCCTCCATCCACATGCGCAGCGTGGCCAGCGGGGTTTTCATCTCGTGTGCCAGCATCGCGAAGAGCTGGCTCTGCTCTTCGCGCTGGCGCTTTTCGGCCTCGGCGTGCTGCTGGCTGCGTTGCAGGTCCAGGGCGGCCTGCATCTGCGCCTTGCGCAGCACTCGGGCGCGGACCTGGAGGATCACAAACATCACGATGCCGTCCAGCACGGCATGTGCGAAGCCGCCGAACAACACGATCGGATGGGCCTCGATCCAGCCCAGGTGGATCAGGCTGGGCAAAGCATTGAGTGTGCTGTAGACCAACAGGTAGACGAGAAAAACCGCCATTGGGATCGGCTGTTTGACCCGCTTGGGCACGGCGGTCAGCAACATCAGTACCAAGAGTAGAAGGCCCAGCACCACAAATTGGTTGGTCATTGCCACCATCTTGTGCGTGTGTCCGAGCCAGTGCAGCACCGGCAATGCCAGCACCAGAACCGCCACGGTCTGCAAGGCCCGCAAAGCCCATCGGGCAGGCTGGTAGCCCTTGATCAGCGTGCTAAAAAACCACAGGGTGATGCTGACGACGCCAATGAACACCATTGAGGCAATCGTGGTGAGCAGCCCCTCTGGCAGCCAGGGGCCGATGGCCACGCGGGCAAAACCCAGAAAGAAAAAAGCCCAACCGGCAGCAAACAGCTGCTTCAGGGCAAAAGCCCCGATGACCTTCTCGCGCGAGACGATCCACTGAAGAAAAGCCCAGATTGCAAAGATGGTGCTCGAGGCCATGACAAAGCCCATCGCCCAATCCGTCAAGCGGTTCCTTTGCTGATCTTCCCCAAAGGGCAGCACTTGCACATGCAGCGTGCGGGCGCTGGTGGTGCGCAGTTGCAGGTAAACCGTTCGCTCGTAAGGTAGCGGAGGAATCTGGAATATGAAATTGATCGACGCCAGATTTTCGCCGGCGGGCGGCAAAGCGTCGCCGCTGCGCAGCACCAGGCCAGCGGCCGGGTCGTACAGCGTCACATAGTCCAGAAAGGCTGGCCGCACCCGCACCACCCAGGGCATGTGCGATTCTGCGGTGGCGGCTTTGAGCTGCAGCCGCACCCAGATCGGCTCTTTGCCGAAGCCCCAGGTGTTCCATTCAGGCAGTCGTTGCCAGTCGGTGGCTTTTTCCACGTCTTGCAGCGTCGCGCTGGCGCTTGCGTCCATGCGCCAGGTCTTTGACAGGGTCAAGTCCGTTGGTACCCCACCGACAGACCCCTGGCAACCAGTGAGCAGCAGCAGGCTCAAGGGTATGGCCCAGACCCAAGCGCTGAACTTCGAAAAGAAACGATACAGCTTCATGGTCCGGGGCTGCGCAGACCGGACCAAGGCGGGTCGTGCATCAGCTTTGGAAGTGGTTAGCTTTGTCACGCCGTGCCTTCTAAGCTGTTGAACTACAAACTTTAACGTTCTTGCGCGGTGGTCGTTCCGACTTCGCTGCACGACCGCGCTCCAACGCCAAACCACAGGCGCCATGTTGATGATTCAAGAGAAGTGGCTGAGCACATGTCAATGGCCCTGGTGGGTGCTGACTGCTGCGGCCTTGTTCGGGCTGACAGGCGTTCATGCCCAGACCATGCCCGACGCCGGCAGCCTCCGCCAGCAAATCGAGCCCCCGCGTGCGCTGACCCTGCCGCAGGCTGCACCCCCACAGCGGGTCACGCCGCCGCCCGAAATCAGGCCGCCATCGGGCCTGTCCGTTCAAGTCAAGGCTTTTCGCTTCGCCGGCAATCGGCTGGTGGACAGCGAAGCGCTGACCTCGGCATTGGCCGGCTTTGTCGGGCGCAAACTCGCTTACGAGGGCTTGCTGCGCGCTGCCGACGCGGTGGCAGCCGTCTACCGCGAGGCGGGCTGGATCGCGCGCGTCTACCTGCCTGAGCAAGATGTGAGCGAGGGCACGATCACCTTGCAGGTGGTCGAGGCCCGCTTTGCAGGCGTGCGTCTGGAGGGCGCGCCGCCCAAGCGGGTCGGGCGGGCTGAGCTGGAGGCTTTTTTTGCAGCGGCCCAGAAGGCTGATCAGCCGCTCAATGCCGACAAGCTCGACCGCGCATTGCTGCTGGCAGACGACCTGCCCGGTGTCAGCCTGGCCGGCACCTTGGCACCGGACGTTTCCGAGGGCCGGACGGCCTTGGTGCTGCAGACCACCGACGAGCCGCTGGTCTATGGAGACGTCGGTCTGGACAACACCGGCGCGCGTGCCACCGGCAGCCAGCGTCTGACGGTCAACCTGAACATCAACAGCCCGGGTGGTCGTGGCGAACTGATCAGCCTGACCGGCCTGCACACCCAGGGAAGCGACTACGGCCGCGTGGCCGTGACGGTTCCGGTGGGCTACGACGGCTTGCGGCTGGGGGGCAACCTGTCATCAATGCTTTACAAAGTGGTGGAGGGGCCTGGCGTCGGCACTTCGGCGCAGGTCAAGGGTCGCTCGGGCAGCATGGGGCTGGACCTGAACTACCCGCTGCTGCGCGCGCGCGCGCAGAACCTTTATCTGTTGGCCGGTCTCGAAAACAAGACTTTCTACACCGGCGACACCCAGGTGCGCTCGGACTACGCCAGCAACGGCCTGCGGCTGGGTTTGTCGGCCAACCGTTTCGATGAATGGGTCGGTGGTGGCGCCAACAGCGCGTGGCTGCAATGGAGCGTCGGCAAATTGACCGACATGCAGGCCCACTCGCTGATCGATTCCATTGACCGTCTCTACCGCAAGTGGAGTTACAGCCTGTCGCGCCAGCAAGCCGTATCGGACAGCCACTCGGTGCAGCTCGCTGTACAGGGGCAGCACGCAAACCAGTCGCTCGACTCGTCCGAGAAGTTCTACATCGGCGGTGCGCAGAGCGTGCGTGCCTATCCGGCCAGTGAGCTCGGAGGCGAGCGCGGTCGGCTCCTCAGCGCCGAATGGCGCTGGCGCTTGGACAAGGCCTGGCTGCTGACGGCTTTTGTCGATCACGGACGGGTGGTCGGTTTGCCGGCCACCAGCGGCGAGCTGCGAACTGACCTGCGATTGCAGGGTCACGGCCTGAGTGCCACCTGGCAGGGCCTCGATGGTGTGATGGCCAAGCTCAGCTATTCGCGGCGTGACGGCCCCAACCCGCGGCCCACGGCTGCGGGCACCGACTCGGACGGCACGCTCAAGCTCAATCGCCTGTGGTTCAACCTGAGCCTGAGCTTCTGACAGCGCATGCGCAAAATGCAATTGCTCCCGCACCGCCCCTTGCTTGGCCTGCTTGGCCTGCTGTGGGGCTGGATCGTGCAGGCCCAGACGCCGCCGGCGGCCCTGCCCACCGGGGGACAGCTGCGCGCAGGGCAGGCCAACATCAGCACCAGCGGTGCCAACATGGTCGTCCAGCAGAGCACGCCGCTTGCGGCCATCAACTGGCAGACCTTCAATGTGGGCAAGGACGCGCAGCTGCAGTTCCAGCAGCCCGGTGCCACCAGTGTCACGCTCAACCGGGTGATCGGCACGGACCCCAGCCAGATCTTTGGCCGCATCACGGCCAACGGTCAGGTCATCCTGACCAACCCGGCCGGGGTCTATTTCGGCCCGAGCGCCCGGGTGGATGTGGGCGGTCTGGTGGCCACCACCCAGGGCACCAGCGACGCCGACTTCATGGCGGGCAAGCATCGCTACCAGCGCGGCGGTAGCAATGGCGCTGTGGTCAACGAAGGCGAGCTCAGGGCCGCCTTGGGCGGCTACATCGCGCTGCTGGCGCCGGAGGTGCGCAACCAGGGGGCCATCATTGCGCGAATGGGCACCGTGGCCCTGGCCGCGGGCGAGGCGGTGGACCTGCAGTTTGACGCCAACAACCGCCTGACCAGCATCCGGGTCGAGCCCAGCCAGATTGCGGCCCTGGTGGACAACCGCCAGGCGGTGCAGGCCCCGGGCGGGCTGATCATCATCAGCGCCCAGTCGATGGACCGGTTGGTCGGCGGCGTGGTCAAGAACAGCGGTCAGATTGAAGCCCAAGGTCTGCAGATGCAGGGCGGGCGCATCATCTTGTCGGCCAGCCGCAAGCTGGACAACAGCGGCACCATCAGCGCCAACGCCACAGCGGGCAGCACCGCCGCCGACAGCGGTCCGGCTGGCCGCATCGAGATCAGCGCCCCAGAAGTGCTCAACAGCGGCACCATCGGCGCCGCAGCACCGGCATCCCAGTTCATCGAAGAAGCGGTGCGCCGTGCAGGCTCGGTGCACATTCAGGCCACGCAATTCACCCAGACCGACACCGGCCGCATCGATCTCAGCGCACCCTTGCAAGGCGGGGCGCTCACGGTGCAGGCGACTGGCCCAGTGAAGTTGCAAGGCCAGGTGGATGTCTCGGCCACGGGCGCAGCGGCTGAAGCGGCTGAAGCGGCCGCCGTCATCCAGGGTGGCCAGGGTGGCCAGATCGAGGTGAGCGCCGGTGGCGATCTCGAACTGAACAACGCCACACTGGACGCCAGTGGCGCCCACGGCGGTCAGATCCAACTTCGCGCAGCAGCGCCCTTGCAGCCGGGCAACCCCCAGCCCTTGCCCGATTCGCCAGGCCAGGGCCGTCTGGCGATCATGGGCAACAGCACGCTGAGCACGCGAGGGCGCAGCGGCCAGGGCGGCAGTGCACTCTTGCTGGGCGAACATATTGAGTTGCTGGACAGCACCCACATCAACGCCAGCGGCACCACCGGCGGCGGCAAGGTGCTGGTGGGGGGTGACTGGCAAGGCGGTGCTGACGCAGACAGCCGCGTGTGGCCGCAGGCGCTGCCCCAGGCCAGCACCGTCACGCTGGCTGCTGACGCCAGCATCGACGCCAGTGCCACTGTGCAAGGCCAGGGCGGCACCGTGGTGCTGTGGAGCGATGCCACGCGCGCGGGCACCGTCACCACCGTGGCGGGCAACCTCACCGCCCGTGGCGGCACGCAAGGCGGCGACGGCGGGCGGGTCGAAACCTCGGGCTACACGCTCAATGTCGAGGGGGCCCGCGTCAACGCCGGGGCCGATGTTGGCTACGGCGGTCAGGGTGGCCTTTGGTATCTGGACCCGTCTGACACCACCATCTCGCAAACAGTGGCCAACAGCTACGCCACCACCCTCAACACCGGCACCAGCGTGCTCAACGACGTGGTGGGCAGCATCACCTGGAACAGCGGGGTCACGCTGCAGAAGACGGCTGGCGGCAATGCCACGCTCACTTTGCGGGCGGGTGGCGACAACTCGCACAGCATTAACCTCAACACCGCCAACATTTCGTCCACCGCCGGGGCTTTGAACCTGGTGCTCTGGACCCGTTCAAGTTCTTCCACCGTTTCGGGCGCCATCACGGTCATAGGCAGCACCCTCAGTACCAACGGTGGTCATGTCTGGATGGGGGGCGGCTTCTCGGGCAGCAGCGCGTGGAACGGCTTGTCCGTCGGCAATGGGGGCACCTTGGCCAAGGCCGGCACGGCCTCCCTGTTGCTGCAAAGCACACAAATTGCCACCGGAGCGGGTCATGTCTACGGTTCGGGTCAATACAGCGGCGCGAGCACTTCGGACACGGTCACGGGCCTGCTGGTAAACGGCAGCAGCATCACCACCACTTCGGGCAACGTCACGCTGGTGGGCGACATCCTGGGCAGCTACAGCGCGGGCGCCGGGCTTGAGGTGAGCAACAGCAGTGCCATCACCACCACCAGCGGCAGCATCACGCTGCGCGGCACCGCCAGTGCCAGCAACAGCCCGGGCGGCACAGTGTTTGCCACCGACATCAACAAGAAGGTCACCCTCAGCAGCGACAGTGGCGACATCAAGCTCTATGGCACGACCACGGCCAACTCTCTGTACGGCGGCGGACTGGCCATCGTGAGTGCTACCGGCGGCGACGGCAACCAGACCACGGGCTTAGGCACTGGCTACAGCGTGGCCCTGCTGAGCAACAGCGGCAATATTTTGTTGGATGCCAGTGCCCAGAGCACGGGCAGCAGCGGTTGGCAGGGCGGCCTGTACCTGATCGCAAAAGGCAGCGACAAGATGCTGGTCAAAACCACCAGCGGCGGCATCACGCTGAAGGGAAGTTCGAGTGCCACGCGTGCCGACTCTTCCGGACTGCAGTTCCAGGTTGACGCCACCACGGGCAGGTTGGAGGTGGTCTCTGGCAGTGGTGATATTTACCTGCAAGGGTTTCAGAGCTCGCGCAGCGTGGCCACCAACAACAACGCTATGCGTTTTACGCCTGCTGCCGTGGCCGGCAGCATCCGCATCGGCGCAGCGAACGATCTGGCCAGCAGCTCCACCGGCAACATCACCATTGAGACCGATTCAATTCAAAACCTTGGCGCCACCACCACTTTGGGTTCGGTCAAAGTCATAGGCGCCGGCGCGCTGAGTTTTTCTTCAAGTGGTGCGACCTCAGCCAAAAACTTTGCGCTGACCGACAACTGGGACCTCGGCACCGGACACAGCAGCGTCGCGATTGGCAAGCCCACCGAGAACAAAACTGTCACCCTTTCAGCACCGCTGACCGCAGCCGGTCCGATCACGGTGTATGGCGGCATTATCTGGCTCAAAGATCACCTGACCAGCACCCAGGCCGGCGCCAAGATTCGACTGATCGCGAGCAACTACATTTACGGCGACACCGTCGCCAAGACCCTCAGCACCAATGCAGGTGATGTGGTTCTGGCGTCTGACAGCGATGGCAGTGGTTTTGGCAACATCGACATTTACAACGGTCTGACCATTGACACCCGCGCCATTGCCAGCGGCAGCACCAAGAGCACGGCGCTGACCGGTGGTGGCAACGTGACCTTGGGCGGTGGCAATGCCGCCGGCACCGGCTATGCCTCGGGAGTGGACTCGAACCGTGCCGAAGGCATTCGGGTCGACAACGGCTTCTACATCCGTTCCGGCGGCGGCAACATCAGCCTGCGCGGGCGCAGTTGGTCTGGTGCCGTGGCTGATGGCGCGGGTGCCTGGGGGGTGGGTGTGTGGGGCTCAGGCGGTGCATTTGTCGCAGATGCTGGCAGCGGCAAGATCTATATCGAGGGCATCTCCCGTTCCAGTGGCTCCGGGTCGGTCAAGCAGGGCGTTACGGTGTACGGCAATACCGACTTCCGATCAGCCTTTGCGGGTGCGGACGCCATCACCGTCATCGGTAAAAACACCAGCTTGGGCAGTCTTTATAACTATGGCATTGGTTTGAATGAATGTGCATGCGGCACAGCCACTGTAGTGGCCAGTGGCACAGGCGGTGGCATCACGCTGGATGGCTACGGCAACGAATGGTCCTTGGTCATGCGGCAGCCTACCAGCCTGATCACCAACGGCGGGGCGCTGAATTTGCTGGGCTCCACCCGTGCCGGCGGTTCTGGCGCCGGGCTTTACATGGTCAATGCGGACTCCCAATATTGGGTCAGCTCCGCCGACCCTGCCTACAGCAGCTTTGCCAAAAACGGCGATCTGAACATCCGCTTTGACCGTTACGGCTTTCCCGGTCAAGCCAATGTCGGCACCAGTGGTGATGTAACGTGGACCTCTTTTGCCGATTCGTTTAGGCAGAACGTGTTCACAAGCTGGTTCAACTGGAACCAAAATGGCCAAACCATGGCCAGCCTGACGATTGGCAAGCCCACCAACAAGACGGCGGATGTCAACATCAACGGCAGCAACGGCAGTGCCAGCAATGCGGTGACCGTAGCCGGACCGGTCACGGCGTATGGACGCAGGGTTACGGTGTCGTCTCCGCTGACCATTACCGGCAATGGCGACATCAGCCTGCGCGCGCTGCAGCAATTCGCGCCCAGCATCACGCTCAGCAACGTCATCAGCAAAACCGGTGGTGGTGATGCAACGCTGACGCTGCGTGCACCGGGACGGATCGACCTTAAAAATAGCATCACTGCTAGCGGTGCTGGCACGGGTAAGCTGAACATAGTGGTGTGGGCCGACGACAACGCTGACACCAAGGGCGGCGTCAGCACTTCAGGTGCCAACACCTTCAGCAGCAATGGTGGCCATATCTGGATGGGCGGGGGTCGCAATGCTGTGCAGTGGAACGGCTTGACGGTGGGTGATGGCGCCGCAGGCGCCGGTTACGACTTCATCTCGGCCGATTTGCGCGGCACTTTCAACACCGGCGGGGGTGACTTTTATGTGGCCGGCAAGACCAATGTCAACAGCAGCTACCGCTGGGACATCAACACCACCGTTGGCAACCTGGCCATCAACACCGGCAGTGGCGATGTCACCTTTGTCGGCAACCGCATCGACTTCGGGGGTGTCTACACCAGTACCTCGCGAACCACCATCAACACCACCGGTGTGTTCACCATCCGGTCGTGGGACGACAACTTTGGCCATACCTTCAATCTGCAGGGGGCGCTCAGTGGCGCCGATTGGGTGGGCGTCAACACCGCTGGCGTGACCGGTACGCGCGGCCTGACCATTCAAAACGCTGCCACGCTCGGCGGCCTGGTGATTGGCAAGGACACCAACACCAAAATGGTCTCGGTCAACAGCAGCCTGAGCATCGGCGGCGATATCTCCCTTTACGGTGGGCAAATCCGCAACCAGAGCAGCGCCAGCCTGACCAGCACGGCAGGCAGCATCCTTCTCGATGCCGACCTCGGCCGGGGCTTGAACTTCAACGACCAGGGAGTGAACTGGACCGGCGGGGCTTTGGTGGCTTCGTCCACTGCGGCCAACCAAGGCAATATCACGATTGCAGCGCGTGGCGGCACCAAGACCAGCAGCAACGAGGGGTTGGCCTTGAGCACCACACTCACTGCCGGCGGCGATGTCAGTCTGACTGCTTACGCCATGACCAACGGCAACGCGGGCTTGAAGCTGGCGGGCACGGTGAGCGCGGGTGGCAGCTTGAACCTGGAGGGGCGCAACCTGTCGTCCATGGGCTTCGACCACCATGGGGTGCAATTGCTCAGCGGTGCCAGCCTGACGTCGGTGGACGCCATGACCATAGCGGGGCATGCCGGTGCCTCTTATTTTTCGGTGGCACTGGACAACAACGTCAGCCTGAC
>CAMCTC010000011.1 GCA_945878355.1 Bordetella parapertussis
GCACGCCTGTGGTCCGTGCCACCGGCCAACGCGTGTCTGTGCAGATGCTGTCGGCCATCGGCACCAATGGCCAACTGCAGTTCATGATCCATGACGGGCGCGGCAACGCTGAGGTATTTTGCGGCTTCCTCAGGCAGTTGATGCTCGGCGCAACCCAGCCAATATTCTTGGTCGTAGAGGGTCATTCAATTCACAAAGCCAAAATTGTTCAAGATTACGTCGCCTCCACCAACGGCGAATTGGAACTCATCTTCTTGCCACCTTACTCGCCGCAGCTCAATCCCGACGAGCAGGTATGGAAGAACATCAAGGAGCGCGTTGCAAAACAAAAGCCAGTTGACAAGTTCAGCATGCGCATCCTTTTGAATGAAGCCTTGACTAGATTGCAGAACCTGCCGGAAATCGTTCGAGGCTTCTTTCGCCATCCAGAGTGCGCTACGCTTGTGTGAACTAATTTATTTTACTGCTTAGTAACAATGGCTTTGAGCATCGCTTCAATCGGGAGTTGGTCGGTGATGTCGGTCATGCCGAGTTCCACAAATATATTGATGATAAATTTCATGACTGCGAACCCAAAACCATTGCCAAGCAGGCATTACGATGGGAAAGCCACCTGCGCTGCAAGCAATCAAAGAAAGGCATTCCAGATGTCGTCTTGCTGGGCGATAGCCACGCTGAACATTTATTCCTTGGACTTGCCGAATACAAGCCTGATCTAAATATCTCATTTTATATTCTGGATGGCAACCCATACATCAGCAACCCTCAATTCAACAATATTTTCAATGAACTCCTAAACAATCAGAAACCACAGCACATCGTTCTCACGATGTATTACTTGGTGAGACTTGATTCTGCAGCTTCTGGCTTGTACGAAGGATTTGCGGCAACAATAAAAGCATTGAAAGACGCGGGCAAGACCGTTTCACTGGTAGGCAATGTCCCCAGTTTTCATCAAAACCCAGGCTATTGTGTGTATGCGCTCCCCTCCAAAAAACTATCATCTTCTTGCTACATCACAATAGATGAAGCCAAGCGTCAAAGCCGCGTATATCATTCATTGCTGGAAAAATTGAGCAAAGAGTACGGTGTAACCTACATTGATATCGCCACACCGTTGTGCACCGATACCAGATGCGCTATGACCAATGACGGAGCAGTCCTATATCGAGATAAAAATCATCTGAACATCCTGGGCAGCAAGTTGATTGGAAGATATATTCATGATGTATTTTAATAGCAATCCGTTTTTTCGACAGTACGAATTGTGCGTCATCGCCCACGAATTAGGACAAGGTTTGCACAGCGACTCCTCTGACGTCAAACGAAGCTAAACGGCACGCTGCGCAGGGCCCGATTGCGGGACCGGTTAGGGCTCATTCGCTAGCTTGCGTCACTCGACATGCGCATTGAACTCAAGACTGATCATTTGCGTCTTTGTCTCGACCAGGGAGCGAGTCCCGGAAGGCTTCAAACTTTTTCCAAGCGGGCGCAGGTGGCTTGTAATCCGCCCTGGGGGCGTAGACCGAGTGTTCTGTGAGTTTCATCTTGTGAAGATATCGAGGGCAGTTAGGAAAAATATAACTCGCAATGACCCTCACAATTAAAACAGAACCTGGAAACTCCTGACGCAATGGATCGTCTTCTGTAACCGTTGCCACTCCGTTGACGCGGATTCTTTTTGATTTATCGAAGTCTAGAAAAAGTAATCCGACGTTTGGATTAACAACAACGTTGCCCCAGGTTCTGTACATGCCATTGCCGTCATAATCTGGAAATGCAAGAGTACATTTGTCGAGCACGCGGACGAAGCCGGGTAGGCCACCCTTGTATGAGCAATCGGGATGACCATGGGTGTCTGCGGTTGCCACGAAGACCATCGAAGAACCTTCGATGAATAGTCGGTCTTCTTCTGTAAACTCACTTCGGACGGTCACTTGCTCCAAGCGATCTGCCAAGCTTCGGGTCTCACGGACGTCTTGAAGTTGTCGCATACCATCGTGATAAAGCGGTGTTTTTTCCAAGATTGCTCCTAAAGGATAGCGTTTCGTCAACACGCCAACCGCTCAGGCGGATGGGTTGAGTTATGGAAATCGTGCGCCAGTTGCCAATGCCTCGAATCGGTGCACCTAAGCTACCAATTGCATCATGCACACAGCCCGGTTCAGAAAACGAGGCTTTGTTGCTTCTGGCAGCCAGGCAACCAAGCTGTCGCCGGGCTTGCGCGGGAGGGGGCGCTTGCCCGCCATTGCCGCAACTTGCGGCCGCATCAGCGCACAGTCACGTTCCGCACCAAGAGATCTGCTGCCCGGATCTGTGAAATGTTTTGCACGCCCGACAGGCCCATGACCATGTCCAGTTCAGCGCTCAACAGGCTCAAGACATGAGCGACGCCGGCCTCTCCCGCCACGGACAGGCCCCAAAGATGAGGCCGACCCAGCATGACCGCTGTCGCACCCAAAGCCAGGGCTTTGAAAATATCGCTGCCGCGGCGGATGCCGCCATCCAGCAGCACGGGCAATTGGCCGCCAAGCGCTTGGACCACCGCCGGCAATGCGCGCACGCTGGCCATTGCGCCGTTGAGTTGGCGCCCGCCATGGTTTGACACGATGATCCCGTCCACGCCGTGGCGTTGCGCCTCGATGGCGTCCTGCGGGTGGAGTACACCTTTGAGCAACAGCGGCCCTCGCCACTGCGACCTGACCGCATCAACATCCTGCCAGGTCATGCCCGGGTCGAGCAAGCTTGCCATCTTGCCTGCCAACTGCGCTGCCGACTCTGGTAGGCCAGGACGAACGTAATTGCCGAAGGTCAGGCTTGCCAGCTCTTGCCGCATGGCCCACCACCAAGCGGTCTTGCGAGCAAACGCCAGCATTTGAGTGAGACCGAACCGGGGCGGAATCGTGAATCGATTCACGATGTCTCTCTCGCGCTTGCCTATGAGTTGGTTGTCCAGCGTCAGCACCAGAGCTTGGTATCCACTGGCCTGGGCCCGCGCAGTCAACTCACGGGTAAAACCACGGTCCTTGTAGATGAAGATCTGCATCCATCGCTGTCCGCCATGTTCTGCTGCCAGCGACTCCAAAGTGCACACCGACCCATGGCTCAGGCAATACACCGTGCCATGCTGCTGGGCGGCCCGAGCCGACACAATTTCGCCGCGCGGCCAGAAGAGTCCAGCCAATCCGGTCGGACCCATAAGGATCGGACTGGACAAGCGCTGACCAAACAGATCGATTGACAGGTCCCGAACCGCGGCGCCGCTCAGTGGCCGGGGCAGTATCGACCAATCTTGAAAACTTGACTCGTTTTCGCGCAGCGTGTCCTCGCCTTCGGCGCCGCCATCGATGAAGTCGAAAATCGGTCGTGGCAATCGATCACGTGCCAATCGGCGCAGCGCTTCGACGCTGAACCCCTCACGGCGCAGGCGGTCGGGAGTGCTCATCGCAGAACAGTGGCTTGACTACTTGAGGAATGAAGGGCGCCGAGCGCCCAGTCGCACCGCCTCGTCGGCGGCGGCTTCCGAGCTTCGGATCGCCGGCAGTTTGGCTGCCACCTGCGCCAATTGGTCTTGCGGGATGACCACCACACCGTCCAGATCGGCCACGATGACGTCACCGCTGCAGACCCGGTGCCCAGCGATATTGACTGGAAATCCAACGCTGCCGGGACCATTGCGATGCGGAGAATTCGGTGTCACGCCAGCACACCAGGCCGGCAGACCGACCGACCGAATGCCTACCAGGTCGCGCACACAGCCATCTGTCACAAAACCGACGGCGCCGCAGTTCTTGGCCATGCCCAGAACCAAGTCTCCGGTGATTGCGCAGCCGGTAAAACCGTCTGCTGCGGCCACCAGCACATCACCGGGCTGGAGCTGGTCCAGCGCCTGTATCAAGGCCAGGTTGTCGGCCGGCCCAGCGTGGCACGTCAAGGCCACGCCGCAAAAGGCAAACTGCTCGGCAATCGCCGGAACCAACCTGAAATCGAGCGCGCCGACGCCGCCCATCGCGTCGACCAAGAACCCGGTCGGTGTCTTCATCACCTGCGCCATCAGGTCTGGATCGGGTCGCGAAAAAGCTTGGACTCGAATGGTCGGAATTTCCTCGATCATGCTCAACTCCTCATCAAAGCATCGGATTGCCAGCGCCGCGCGCCACAGAAGCAACTCGGCAGCGCCAGCCTGATCGAGCATACAAGCGGAAGCTGACAGCCCGGCTTTTCGTCGAATGCCCAAAGGTCGCCGAGAGCCTGGGCGGACGTATCCCGGTCGATGCCTTCAAGCGCGAGCCCGCCACGCTGCTTGCGGCATGGTCGAACGACCGGGCGCGCTGAGTCGCAACGCGAAAGTCGTCACAGCGGCATCATCCGCGTCCGACGAAAGGCATCTTGGTGGCCATGATCGTCAGGAACTGGATGTTCGTGTCCAAGGGCAGACCCGCCATGTGGACCACCGATTCGGCCACCTTCTGCACATCCATCATCGCTTCGATGGCAACCTGACCGTTCGCTTGTTTGACGCCGACCGACATGCGCTTGGAGATCTCCGACAGCGCGTTGCCGATGTCGATCTGTCCACAGGCGATGTCGTACTTGCGACCGTCGAGCGAAATGCATTTGGTCAGGCCGGTCACCGCGTGCTTGGTGCAGGTGTAGGGCACGGAGTCGGGGCGCGGCGCATGGGCCGAGATCGAGCCGTTGTTGATGATGCGGCCGCCTCGCGGGTCTTGGTCCTTCATGATCCGAAATGCGGCCTGCGCACACAGGAACATGCCGGTGAGGTTGATGTCGACCACGGACTGCCATTTCTCCAAGCTCAGGTCCTCAAACGCGATCCCAGGCGCGTTGACACCGGCGTTGTTGAACAGCAAGTCGACGCGGCCGAACCGGGACCGGGTCTGGGCAAACAGCGTATCGACTTGCTTGGCATCGGCGACGTCGGTGGCCAGTGCAAACGCGCGGTCGCCAGCGTCGGCCTCGGCCAAGGCTTGCTCGAGCATGGCCGAGCGACGCCCAGCCAGCGCGACCCGATAGCCAGCGGCCAACAGCGCCAGCGCTGCGGCCTTGCCTATGCCGGTACCGGCGCCGGTGACAACGGCCACCTTGTGATGGGTGCTCATGGAGTTCTCCTGGAAGGGTGACGGGTTGGGGATCTGTCAGGTCCTGGGCAAGCTTGCATGCATGGCCTCGGCACGCAGGAAATCGAAATCGACGCCCTTGTCGGCTTGTGTGACGGTCTGCAGGAAGAGCTTGCGGTAGCCGCGCGGCGCGGTCGGCTCGACCACCGGGTTTTGAGCTCGCCGCAGCGCCAGTTCATCGTCGCTGATCAACAGGTCGATGGCCCGCGCTGCCACCGACAGCCGGATGCGGTCGCCGTTGCGCACCTGGGCCAGCGGCCCGCCGATCGCCGCCTCGGGCGTGACGTGCAGCACGATGGTGCCGAAAGCCGTGCCGCTCATGCGGCCATCGGAGACCCGCACGATGTCTTTCACGCCCTGGCGCGCGAGCTTGAGCGGGATTGGAATGTAGCCGGCCTCGGGCATGCCGGGCGCGCCCTTGGGGCCGATGTTCTTGAGCACGATGATGTCGTCGGCAGTGACGTCGAGATCCGCTGAGTCGATGCGCTCGGCCATGTCCTGGACGTTCTCGAACACCACCGCCCGACCTTCGTGCTCCATCAATCGCGGGTCAGCTGCCGACTGCTTGATGATCGCGCCACCAGGCGCGAGGTTGCCCTGCAGCACGGCGATACCGCCTTGTGGATAGATCGGGTTGGACGCCGGACGCACCACAGTCTGCGCAAACGCCGCCGGGTGCCGTTCCATCTCCTGGCCCAAGGTGCGACCGGTGACGGTCATCGCATCCAGATGCAGCAAGGGTTTGAGTTCACGCAGCAAGGTGGCCATACCGCCCGCAGCGTGGAAGTCCTCCATGTAGTGTTGGCCTGAGGGCTTCAAGTCGAGCAGCACCGGCGTCTGCGCGCCCATGCGGTCTAGCGCCTTCAGATCGACCTCGAAACCCATGCGACCGGCGATCGCCGTCAGGTGGATGATGCAGTTAGTCGAGCCGCCGATGGCCAGCAGCACGCGCATCGCGTTCTCGAAGGCCTCGGCCGTGAGCACCTTGTCGACCGTCAACCGATCGCGCGCCATCTGCACCGCCTGTGTGCCGGTCATCTCGGCGACCCGGATGCGGTCGGCGGTGACGGCAGGCGGTGACGCGCCGCCCGGCACCGTCATGCCCAGTGCCTCGGCGATGCAGGCCATGGTGCTGGCCGTGCCCATCACCGAGCAAGTGCCCACGCTGGCCACCAGCTGGTTGTTGACGCCGGCCACTTCCTCAGCATCGATCTCGCCAGCACGAAAGCGACCCCAGTAGCGGCGACAGTCGGTGCAGGCGCCGACACGCTCACCCCGGTGCGAACCGGTCAGCATCGACCCGGTGACGAGCTGGATCGCCGGGATGCCGGCCGATGCCGCGCCCATCAGTTGGGCCGGCACGGTCTTGTCGCAGCCGCCGATCAGCACCACCGCGTCCATCGGCTGGCCCAGGATCATCTCCTCGGTGTCCATCGACATCAGGTTGCGCGTCATCATGCTGGTGGGCTGCGCAAAGCTCTCGTGGATCGAGATCGTCGGAAAGTCCATCGGCAGCCCGCCGGCCAGCATCACGCCGCGCTTGACGGCTTCCATCAACTGCGGCATGTTGCCGTGGCAAGGGTTGTAAGCGCTTCCGGTGTTGGTGATGCCGATCACCGGCTTGTCGAGCGCTTGGTCGGTGTAGCCAGCACCCTTGATGAAGGCCTTGCGCAGGAACAGCGAGAAGCCGCGGTCACCGTAATTGGTCAAACCCTTGGCCATGCCGCCGCTGGCCTGGTCGGGATGGATGGCGTCGGGCCGGGAGTCAGTGGGCATCGTGGATCTCCGAGATGGGTCGGTCGTTGGACATGGCGCACTGGCCGCCTCCGGCGCGAGCCTGCCGCCAGGCCGGTCATCGCCCGCATTGTGGCGCGACAGCGGCCAACGAGTGCGCCGACGATCGGCACGGGCACCCGGTGTCAAACAGCCAGCGCTCGTCCCCAGGCCAGCAAGCCGAACGGATTTTTGCTGATGGCTGTCGCGACGATCTGCGCAAAGCACAGCAGTGCGGCCGCCAATGCGAAGGCCCGGACACGCCAGCCCAGGCTCGATCGCAACGCCAACATGCCCAGCCCGATGTAGACCAACATTCCGACGATCTTGGCCAGCAACCAAGGTGCGTCGATCGGATTCAGGCGCATGGTCCAGGCCAGGCTCAAGGCCGAGGCCAGCAAGCACGAATCGATCAGATGCGGCCATGTTCGCGCCGCACGGCTGCGCACCCATGTGGCGCCCGACAATGCGCCGAGCCCACGCGCCAGGAACCCGCCGATCGACAGCAGCACTGCCGTCTGGTGGATCAGTTTCAATGTGGCGTAGTCCATGCGCTCAGCGCCTCATGCCGCAAACGGTTCCACTGAACCGAACCTTCACCGGACGCAGTCGTTGCTTCACGACCCAGGCTGATACCTCGCCAGACGATTCGCATCGAGGATGCGGATGTCACGCTTTTCGATTTCGATCAAGCCAGCCGACTCGAGCTCATGCAGTACGCGAGAGAAATACTCTGGCGTCAGTGACAGCCGCGATGCAACCGTCGACTTGCTGACAGGCAAGGAGACCATCACCTCGCCAGCTTCGGCGCCTGATTCACCATCCAGACCTCGAAGCAAGTAGCCAATGACCCGCTGCTGACCGCTGTGAAGCGCATAACCCTGAACATCACGCACCAGACCATGGAGTCGGCGCGATATGCCGGCCAGCATACGCAGCGCAAAACGCGGGTCATGGCTGATTTCGTCCAGAACCGCTTGTTTGCTAACTGTTAGAAGTAGCGTGTCTGTCAACGCCTGTGCATTGACGATGTAAGCCATGCCGATGAACATGATGGCCTCGGCAAAGCTTTGACCCGGACCAATCAGTTCGATCACTTTTTCCTGTCCAGCCACGGAAATCGCGAACAGTTTGACCTGTCCGACCACTGTGACATGGAACTCCTCGCAAGGCTGCCCGACGCGAAACACCATGTCGCCCCGGGCCAAACGGCGCATCTGGCTGCCGTCAGCCAGACGCTCGAGTTCGACCGACGTCATGTCGCCGAACAAGGGCAAGACCGAAAGGTAACGCGGCAAATCGAAGGCTCTGACGTCCACCGGAGCCTCCTGAAGGTGTCGCGGAGATTTAATTGTCCGAGCAGGCTCGTCCGTCCCACTTGATACAGGTCAATTGACGGATGTCAGAATGCCAACACGAGTAAAACGAGCAATGCGGCGGCAAGCGCGTTGTGCAGCAGAGCCAGCGCGATGGTCAGCGACCCCTGCGACAGCGCCAGGCCGATCGCCATCTGCAACGCCAGCGCGCAGAGAATGGCCACCGCGATTTTCGGCCGGCACCGACCGAGCGCCATCAAAACCACCACAGGCACCAGCAAAGCGAATGCCAGACCGAGATGCAGCACCTGCGCCAGCGCCCCCGACGGATTCAGCAGCGGCGCAGCGGCGATCACAGGCTCACGCCAGGGCTTGAGGGTGGCCCAGTCCGCGCTGCCAGCAGTCTGCAGACAATCGGCCCAGCCTGCGGTGCAGCTCAGCCCCGAAAAAGACGCGCTGACAAGGCCACCGAGCGCGACCTGAATGATCGCGAGTGTGGCAGCCAGGACGACCCAGAAACGTCCTCGCGTCGAATTCGGCGATCGTCCGGCCAAGGTCAACCGAGCGGACAACGCCAGCATCGCGAAGCCTCCCAGCAAGTTGCCCATCGCAACCGCAGGCACGCGCGCACCACTGCTCCAACGCCCGAGCACAGCGAGAAACAGCGCGAGCCCTAGCAGCGCGAGCGCCATCGCCCCTTCGGCGCGCAGCACCGGCTGCACACCGAAACAGACGTACACCATCACGATCACCAGCAGCAACACCGTCACCGCAGCGATGCGGTGCACGAGCCTGGCTGTCGCATGGCTGAATTGCTCGTCAATGCCAAGTGCGACGCCATGCTGCAGTTGCCGCAGGCTCTGCCCATAGCAATGCGGCCAATCGGCACAGCCCAATCCCGCTTTCGTCTGCCGCATGTAAGCGCTCAGGCTGACGACGACCAGCACCAGCACCGCACTCAGCAGCGCGAGGCGGCGCAACAGACTGAATTGACGGAGGTTCGGGTTCACTGTGTTTGCGCTGACTGTTCAAGAGATCGGGTAACGGCCGGACGGCTCGAATCGTATCGCCTGCGCTGCGGCATGCCTTGAAAAACATCAATAACTTTTTAATTACTTGAACTGGTTCAAGGGTCAAGACGCGCACATTTCACAGAATCAAGCCAGCTCTGCGGCCCATCCGCATGGCACGGTCGCATCTACCCGAATCAGGAGTCGCCATGAGTGACATCAACAACGAGCATGAAGCAGTTCCGCTGATGCAGCAACTGTTGGACAACCCCTTCTTGCTGCTGTTCATCGGCGTAATGGTCCCAATGCTGGTCTACACCCTCTGGGGCGTGATCGACATCCTGACCGTACCGCTGGCCAAGTAGCCGCGTGACGAAGTCATTCCCGGCGGTACGCCGCCTCTTGCCCAGAGGAGCCCGACCATGAGCGCCATACTCCCTCCCGCGGAACGGCTTTGGTGGAAACATCCACTGGACCGTGTCGAAGGCACATGGATCGCCATCGCCCTGGTCTGGTGTCTGACGATGTTCGCGATGATGGTCGGCTGGCATGTCTACGGCAAGCAGAACCTGTCGACAGAGACCTACCGCACCACACCCGAGAAGTTCAGCGCCAAGGCGCAGGCCATGGTCGACAAGTACACCGTGCGCACAGAGACTGTCGACAAGATCCCGGTGGTGCACCCACCCGAAGGCAGTGACGTCTACCTGGTCGCTCGGCTGTGGAGTTGGTGGCCGATCATCGAATTGGAGAAGGACAAGACCTATCGCCTGCACCTGACCTCGATGGACTACAACCACGGCTTCTCACTGCAGCCCACCAACATCAACATCCAGGTCGTTCCCGGCTTCGAGCATGTGGTGAAGGTCACGCCGAACCAGTCGGGGCAATTCTCGGTGGTGTGCAACGAGTACTGCGGCATCAACCATCACACGATGGTCGGCCGCGTCTACGTCAAATGAGGAGGGCGCCATGTCCAGCACCGTGACTTACCGGACCTGCCCGCGCTCGGGCCTGCAATTCGAGGGCCAGGCCGAAAAACTGATGATCACCAACGCCGTGGTGGCGGTGGTGTTCCTGCTGATCGGCGGGATCCTCGCAGTCGGCGTCGTGTTGACCCGCTGGCCTGCCGTGCACTGGCTCGCTGCCGACACCTTCTACCAGGTGCTCACCGCACACGGCATCGACATGCTGATCTTCTGGATCATCTTCTTCGAGGTCGCGGTGCTCTATTTCTGCTCGTCCACGCTGCTGCGGTGTCGCATCGCCACGCCCAGGCTTGCTTGGCTGGCGTTCGCGCTGATGCTGATCGGCGCGGTGACCAACAACATCGCCGTGCTGCAAGGCGGATCGAGCGTGATGATGACGAGCTATGTGCCGATGATGGCCGCGCCGCACTTCTACCTCGGCTTGATTCTGTTCGCGGTCGGCGCGCTGATTGCCTGCTTCGTCTTTTTTGGCACGCTGGTGATCGCCAAGCGCGACAAGACCTACCAGGGCTCGGTGCCGCTGGTGACCTTCGGCGCGATCACCGCGGCGATCATCGCGGTCTTCACGATCACCTCCGGCGCGATCATCCTGATCCCCACCTTCCTGATGTCGGTGGGTATCGTCAAGGAGGTCGACCCGCTGGTCTACCGCACGATCTGGTGGGCCTTCGGCCACTCGTCGCAGCAGATCAATGTCGCGGCGCATATCTCGATTTGGTATGCGGTGGCAGCGATCGCTTTCGGCGCCAAGCCGATGTCCGAGCGTGTCAGCCGCGGTGCCTTCCTGCTCTACATCCTGTTCTTGCAACTTGCAAGCGCACACCACCTGCTGGCCGACCCAGGCGTGAGCACTGCCTGGAAAGTCGTCAACACCAGCTACTTCATGTATTTCGCGGTGCTGGCCTCGATGATCCACGGCTTGACCATTCCAGGCGCGATCGAGGTCGCGCAGCGCAAGAAGGGCTACAACAACGGCCTGTTCGAGTGGTTGCGCAAGGCGCCCTGGGGCAATCCGGTGTTCTCCGGCATGTTCATCTCGCTGATCGGCTTCGGCTTTCTCGGCGGCATATCGGGCGTGATGATGGGCACCGAACAGCTCAACATGATCATCCACAACACGATCTATGTGCCTGGCCACTTCCACGCTACGGTGGTGGTGGGAACGACGCTGTCGTTCATGGCGCTGACCTACTTCCTGATTCCGGTGCTGTTCCGGCGCGAGATGATCAACCCCGGCCTGGCGAAGATTCAGCCCTGGCTGTTCGGCCTGTCGATGTACTTCTTCTGTCTGGTGATGATGGGTGCTGGCACGCTGGGCGTGTCGCGCCGTCACTGGGACATGGCCTTCAACGGGGCGGCGATGGCTTACGAATGGCCTGGCGCGGCCTACCTGATGATGGGCCTGGTGGGCATCGCGGGCGTGGTGGCGATGGTCGGTGGCGCGATCTACATCTACATCACGGTGGGCTCGCTGCTGTGGGGCAAGAAGCTCGACAGTGGCAGCGTCAGCGCGCGCTTCACGCCGATCCCGCCGACGCCGGCCGGGGAAGCGGTGCAGAACTACGGTTCGGCGGGCTTTGCCGCACCGGGAACCTTCGTGCTGGCGATGGTGTTCCTGACGGCCTTCGTGCTGTATTACTTCATCAACTGGAAGTACCTGTCTCAGGTCTGGGGCCTGAGCTGATCGCGGGCACATGACCATGGCCTCCACCTTCGCTCCCGTTGCGATCCATGCGGGCCAGCGCGCCCGCGAGGTGCTCGGCTTGTTCAAGCTGCGCATCGGATTCTTCATCATGGTCACCGCGTTGGTCGGCTTGATGGTCACGCCCGGGCCAGGGCTGAGCCTGTTGCAGGTGACGGTACTTGCACTGTCGGTGCTGTTGGCATCGGCAAGCGCCGGTGCCTTCAACCAGTACGCTGAGGCCGACACCGACCGCCTGATGGCACGCACCTGCAACCGGCCGTTCGCAACCGGTGCGCTGGCGCGTCGGCCGGCCTGGTTGCTGTTGATGGCGCTGATGCTGTTGGTCGCAGTCCTTGCAGCCGGCTGGGTATTGAACGCGATGTCGGCCTTGTATGTGTTCCTGGGCGCGTTTTTCTACGGCGTGGTCTACACGCTGTGGCTGAAGCGACGCAGTTGGCTCAACATCGTCATCGGCGGATTGGCCGGCAGCTTTGCCGTGCTGGCAGGCGCGGCGGCGGTCAACCCGGCGGTCGGCGTGCACGGTTGCTTGCTGGCCTTGGCGCTGTTCCTGTGGACGCCACCGCATTTCTGGAGCCTGGCCATTGCCGGCCGCGCCGACTACGCCGCTGCCGGCGTGCCGATGCTGCCGGTGGTGGTGGGCGACCAGCGCGCCGCCCAGGTGGTCTACGCCAGTGCGGTGGCGCTGGCGCTGGCGTCGCTGCTGCCGATGTTGTTCGGCGCCGGATGGGTTTACTTGGCCGGCTCGCTAGGCGGTGGGCTGTACTTCGTCTACAAGGCCAGAGCGCTGGCGTCTGCGCCCAGCCGCGCAACGGCGATCGCATCGTTCCTGGCGTCGCTGGTGCAACTCGGTGCGTTGCTCGCCGCGGCCAGCCTCGACGGCGCGCTGCGCTAGGTCACGACTTGCTGCGCGTCACAGGTTCCGCGCCCCTTTTGCAAGCTGGAACCGTGCCATTTCTGTCACGCCGCGCCCTCAACTTGTCGTTGCTGCGCACTGCGGCCCTGGTGCTGCAACTCGCGCTCTGCGCCGCGCCGTCGCCCGCATGGGCTGACGACGCATCGCTGCCTCCAGCCGCCAACCCACCACCCGGGCTCGACGCTGCGACGGCTGTTTTTGCAAGCCAGGCGGCAGTCGGTCGGATGCTCGGCGAGCATGAACTGCTAGACCGCAATGAGCGCTGGGTGCGGCTGTCGTCCTGGCGCGGCAAGCCGCTGCTGGTGAGCTTCATCTACACCGGCTGCTTCCAGGTCTGCCCGACCAACACCAAGGCCTTGGAGCAGGCCGTGCGCAAGCTGGAGGCGCGCTTTGGCACCAACCAGTTCAAGGTGGTCAGCATAGGCTTCAACCAGCCGGCTGACTCACCGCTGGCAATGAAGGCTTTCGCCGCACAGCACGGCATCAACTTCGCCCATTGGTCTTTTCTCAGCCCGCCGGCGGCGGCGGTGGCGTCCTTGACGCGCGAGTTCGGCTTCAGCTACCAGGCCACGCCTGCAGGCTTCGACCATGTGTTGCAGGTCACGCTGGTCGACGCGCAGGGCCGCATCGTGCGCCAGGTCTACGGCGGCGAGTTGCCTGCCGACGCACTCGGCGAGCCGCTCAAGCAGTTGCTGGCCGGGGCGCCACTGCCGCCGCAACTGAGCCTGGCCGATCTCGTCGACCGTGTCCGCATCCTGTGCACCGTGTACGACCCTCAAACCGGCACCTACCGCATCGACTACAGCCTGGCGATCGAAGTCGGCGGCGGCCTGACTTTTCTCGCAGCGGTGCTGCTGTATTTTCTAAACGAGTGGCGCCATCGACGGGCGATGCGCCGCGCGCCGCAAGCATGAACGCCAGCTTGAAAAACGCTTCAACGTCGCTCGATGCGGGCTGGCTGCGCGCGCCGGCGCTGGGGGCATGGCGGGTTCTGGAGCGCAGCTTAGACGGCTTGGTCGGCGCTGCGGCCAACCCGCTTCGGCAGCTTGGAGCGCTAGGGTTTCTGTTCTTCTGGTGGCTTGCGGCCAGTGGCCTGTACCTGTTCGCGGCGCTAGACAGTTCGGCCACCGCGGCCTTCGAGTCGATCGCCGGACTGTCTCGACTGCCCTGGTACCAGGGAGGCTGGCTGCGCAGCGTGCACCGCTATGCGGCAGATGCCTTCGTCATCGCGATGCTGACCCACCTGCTGCGTGAATGGCTGCTCGGTCGCTACCAGGGGTTTCGCAGATTCTCCTGGTTGACCGGCGTGCCCTTGCTGCTGTTCGGCTTTGGCGCCGGCATCGTCGGCTTCTGGCTCAACTGGGACCGGCTCGGCCAGTTCTCAGCCATCGCCACCGCCGAGTGGCTGGACGCCTTACCTATCTTCAGCTCACCGTTGGCGCGAAATTTCGTCAACACCGCGGCGGTCAACGACCGGCTGTTCTCGCTGTTCATCTTCATCCACCTCGGCCTGCCGCTGCTGTTGCTGTTCGGCCTGTGGTTTCACATCCAGCGCTTGACACGCGCCGCAGTGCTGCCAACACGCAGGCTGGTCTTGCTCAGCACGCTGGGGCTGCTGGCGCTGGCCATGCTCGCCCCTGTCGTCAGCCAGGGGCCGGCCGATCTGTCACGCGTCACGGGCGCGCTGGCGCTGGACTGGTTTTTGTTGTTCTTGCATCCGCTGGCCGATGCGAGCTCGGCCAACACGGTCTGGCTGTTGTTCGCCACAGCGCTGCTGACGCTGTTTGGCCTGCCATTCCTCCCGCAGCGGACGCGTTTGCCGGCAAGCGCGCCAGCCCAGACACCGGTCCCGGTGGCGCAGGTCGATCCGGCCAACTGCAATGGCTGTCGGCGCTGCGTCGTCGACTGCCCCTACGCCGCGGTCAGGATGGTGCCGCACCCCGACTGGCAGACACCCGGGCGGCCGAATCGCGAATTGGCGCAGGTCGATGCTGATCTGTGCGCCAGCTGCGGCATCTGCGTCGGTGCCTGTCCGTCGTCGACACCTTTTCGCGGCACCGCGGTGCTGGTCACCGGCATCGACATGCCACAGCAGCCGATCGACAGCGTGCGGCGCGAACTCGACGCCGGCCTGGCGGCGCTGCACAGCGAGCACCGTTTTGTGGTGCTGGGTTGTGCGCAAGCGCCAGCGTTCCTGCCAGCGGCGCAGCGCGACGTGGTCAGCCTGAGCCTGGTCTGCACCGGCATGTTGCCGCCGTCGTTTGTCGACTATGTGTTGCGCAGCGGTGCGTCTGGCGTCGTCGTGACCGGCTGCGATGAAGGCGACTGTGTCTTCCGCTTCGGCCAGCGCTGGACCGAACAGCGCCTGCGTGGCGAGCGCGAGCCGCAGCTGCGTGCCAGCGTGCCACGTTCGCGCCTGCGCGTGGTCTGGCCGACCGCGGGTGCACCGGGGCGGGTGGCCGACGCGCTGGACCAGTTGCGCGACATGGCGCGCAGCGCGCCGCTGTCTGCCGTCAATGCCGAGGTCTTTCATGGTTGAAGTCTCTCCTTCCAAACCGACTGGGGCGCTGGTCTGGCTGGCCCAGGGATTGCTGTACGGCTTTTTCGCACTGTTGATCGGTGTGTTCTCGCAATGGCCGACCTACCAGCACCTCGCTGCAGACCAGTCGCTGATCAAGCTCAGCTTCAGCCACCACGGCAAACATGTTTCGGCCTGCCGAGCAACCAGCGTGGCCGAACTGGCCAAGCTGCCACCCAATATGCGCGCACCGACGCAATGCCCGCGCGAACGCGCGCCGGTACTGGTCGAGCTCGACATCGATGGTCAGACCGTGCTTCGCCAGCAAGCCCCGCCCTCAGGGCTGTCGCGGGATGGCGCTTCGGCGGTCTACCACCGCGTGCAGGTGGCGGCCGGCCCGCACCGCCTGAGCGTGCGCCTGAAGGACAGCCCGGGCGGCAGCGGCTTCGACTACACCCGTGACGCCAACGTGACCCTGGCGCCGGCGCACATCCTGGTCATCGACTTCGACGCCGAACGAGGCGGCATCACGCTGCAATGAACACTGCCAACCCTCTGCATTCGCCCACCTCGGCATCACCGTCACCGTCGGCTGTGACGGCCCGCGGCAGGCCGTCTAAGGCCCATACCTGGACTTATTCGCTGGCCGTGCCGCAAGGTGCCCAGCGCGCTTTGGCGCGAGGCTGGCTCGGGCTCGGCCTGCTGGCGTTGATCGGCGCTGGCCTGTTCTCGGTGCTGCTGGTGCTGTCGCGCACACCGGGCTTGAACCAGTGGTTTGACGTCGCCCATTTCTTTCGCGTTGCGCTGGTGGTGCACGTGGACTTGTCAGTGCTGGTCTGGTTCGTCGCGCTGGGCGGACTGCTGTGGAGCGTGAACGGCTCGGCGCGGGGCATGGCCTGGGGTTGGGCGGCCCTGCTGCTGTGCACGCTGGGTGCAGCGCTGATGTCGCTGGCGCCCTTCATGGTGGGCTTTGGCCTGCGCGCCGATCCGGTGATGGCGAACTACATTCCGGTGTTAGACGGACCCTTGTTCATCGCCGGACTCTGGGTCTTCGGTGCCGGCGCTGCGCTGCTGGTGCTGCGCAGCCTGTTGACGGCGCCCAAGCCGGGCGGGAATTTCGGCGGCGACGGCGCGCTGCGCTTCGGCTTGAACGCCGCGGCCGTGTCCGCGGCCGCGGCGCTGGCTGCCTTCGCCGCCTCTTTCGCGCTGGTGCCGACCACGCTGGCCGGCACGGCCTACTACGAGATCGTGTTCTGGGGCGGTGGCCATGCGCTCCAGTTCACCTGGACGTTGCTGATGCTGGTGGGCTGGCTTGCCTTGGCCAGCGCTTGCGGGGCGCCGGTGGCGCTCAGCCCGCGCATCACGCTGCTGATGCTGGCGATGGCGCTGGTCGCGGTGTTCGTCACGCCTTATGCCTACCTGGCCCACGACATCGCCTCGGTCGAGCACCGCAAGCTGTTGACCTGGGCGATGCGTCTGGGCGGCGGGGTGGCGATCGCACCGATCAGTCTGGCGGTGGTGGTCGCGCTGGCCAGGACGCCGATGGCAGCGCAGCAGCGGCGCGGTCCCGCAGCGCCTCTGCGCGCGGCGCTGCTGTCGTCGGTGCTGTTGTTTGCCGCCGGCGGCTTGATAGGGGTCTTCATCGCCGGCAGCAATGTGCGCATCCCGGCGCATTACCACGGCTGCATCGTCGGCGTGACACTGGCGCTGATGGGCCTGGTGTTCCATCTGCTGCCCCAACTGGGCTACGGCGCGCCACAGGGGCGGATCGCGACCCTGCAGCCCGCGCTCTACGGTGCGGGTCAGCTGATGCACATCGTCGGTCTGGTGTGGTCCGGTGGTTATGGCGTGCAGCGCAAGGTGGCGGGTGCCGAGCAAGTGCTGCGCAGCAGCGGCGAGGTGGCGGGCATGGCCTTGATGGGCCTGGGCGGCGCGGTCGCGATCGCCGGTGGCCTGCTGTTCGTGGCGGTGGTGATCCAGTCGCTGCGCCGCAGCGCGTTGGCGAGCGGGCATAACACGGCCAAAACACGGCCATGACCCAGCCATGACCCGCCGACTGCAGGCGCTGCTGCGACATCTCTTCATGCGCGTGGAGGCGGTCTTCAACACCGCCTTCGGCGACCGGCTCAATCCGCTTTACCACCTGGGTGAGATCGGTTTCTTCCTGTTCTGGATCGTCGCCGGCAGCGGCTTGTACCTCTATGCCTTCTTCGAGACCGGTGTGGCCGGTGCCCATGCCTCGGTACAAGCGCTGACCCACGGGCAGTGGTTCGCCGGCGGCATCCTGCGCACTGCGCACCGCCATGCGTCCGACGCGATGGTGATGGTGATGCTGCTGCACATGGTGCGCCACTTCGCCTTCGACCGGCTGCGCGGTTTGCGCTGGTTCTCCTGGGTCACCGGCGTGGCGCTGATATGGCTCGTCTATGTGTTGGGCATCAACGGCTACATGCTGCCCTGGGACCGCGTGGCGCAGTTCGTGGTGGTCGCGAGCTTCGAGTGGCTGGACGCCTTGCCGACTTTCGGCGGCAGCTTGATGCGCAACTTCATCTCCGCCAGCAGCGTCAATGATCGGCTGTTCTCGCTGCTCGCGTTCGTGCACATCGGCGTCTCGCTGGTGCTGCTGCTGCTGTTGTTCGTCCATGTCCAGCGCGTGCCCAAGGCCAAGACGTTGCCGCCGCGCCGCATCATGGCCAGCCTGGGCTTGACGCTGCTGGTGCTGGCGCTGGCCACGCCGGCGCTGAGCCAGGGCGGGGCGGCGGATCTGGGGCTGGCGGCCGGCACGCTGGCGCTCGACTGGTTCTACCTGGCGTTGCTGCCGCTGCTCTATCGGTTGCCGCTGGACACTGTCTGGGCCCTGGTGGCTGCCGGCACGGCACTGCTGGTGGCGCTGCCCTGGCTGCCACTGGGCCTGCGTCGCGGGTCGGCGCGCGCCTGCAGTGTCACCGTGCATCCGCTGGCCCAGCCCCTGACGGTGCGCGATGGCGAGACGATTCTCGATGCCGGCCTGCGCCAAGGCATGGCCTTGCGCTACGAATGCCGAAACGGTGCTTGCGGGCTTTGCCTGTGCACGGTGTTGCAGGGCCGCGTCGATCACGGTGCCTACCAGCCCAGGGCACTGACCGCCGCGATGCGGGCCAGTGGCCAGGCTTTGATGTGCTGCGCCAAACCCTTGGGTGACCTGGTGATCGAGCTCGAGGCGGGCAGCGCGCCGGCGCGCTTGACGGTGGGCGAGCATCTGGCCCGCGTGGCGATGCTCGAGCATCTGTCGCCTGAGCTGGTGCGGCTGCGCCTGGCGCTGGTCGGCGAGCCGACACTGGCTTTCAAGGCCGGCCAGTACATCAACATCGTGCTCGAAGACGGACAGCGCCGCGCGTTCTCGTTCGCCAACCCACCGCAGCAGGCCGATCACATCGAACTGCATGTGCGGCGCATTCCAGGCGGGCGTTTCACCGGCCATGTTTTCACCGGGATGAAGGTCGGTGACCTGCTGCGATTCGAGGGGCCGCTGGGTGACTTCACGTTGCGTGACAGCCAGAACCGGGTCCTGTTCGTTGCCGGCGCGACCGGCTTTGCGCCGGTCAAGAGCATTGTCGAGGACGCATTCGCGCGCGGCGTGCTGCGGCCGATGTGGCTGTACTGGGGGGTTCGCCAGCGCGCCGACCTGTATGCGCTGGACCTGGCGCAGCAGTGGCAGCGCGAGCATCCGAATTTCCAGCTCGTGCCGGTGCTGTCCGAAGGCTCAGAAGGCGATGGCTGGAGCGGCCGGCGCGGCAGGGTCCACGAAGCGATGCTGGCCGATTTTCCCGACCTGCGGGGGTTCGAGGTCTACGTCTGTGGGTCGGTGAAGATGGTCGATGCCGCCGTGCCGGCCTTCATCGCCCAAGGGCTGGGCGAGGGGCTGTGCTTCACCGATGCCTTCTTGACCTCGGCGCCTGAACGCCAGCCACAGCTCAAACCGGCTTGAGCCTCATCTGCGCGGCCATGGCATGCGCATGCAGCCCTTCGCCATAGGCCAGTTCAGCGGCGATCGGCCCCAACACCTGGGCACCGGCCTGGCTGACTTCGATCAGACTGCTGCGTTTCTGGAAGTCATAGACGCCTAACGGCGACGAGAAACGTGCGGTGCCCGAGGTCGGCAGCACATGGTTGGGTCCGGCGCAGTAGTCGCCCAGGCTCTCGCTGGTCCAGGCGCCGAGGAAGATCGCGCCGGCATGACGCAACAGCGGCTCCCAGCGATGAGGGTCGCGGCTGGACACCTCCAGGTGCTCGGGCGCGATGCGGTTGCTGATCTCGCAGGCCTCTTCCATGCTGCGGGTCAGGATCAGCGCGCCGCGGCCGGCCAGCGACTGGGCGATGATCGCCGCGCGCGGCATCGTCGGCAGCAGGCGGTCGATCTCGCGCTGCACTGCGGCGATGTAGCCGGCATCGGGGCACAGCAGGATGCTCTGCGCCAGCTCGTCGTGCTCGGCCTGGCTGAACAAGTCCATCGCCACCCAGTCGGCCGGCGTGCTGCCGTCGGCCAGCACCAGGATCTCGCTGGGGCCGGCAATCATGTCGATGCCCACGCTGCCGAACACCCGCTTCTTGGCACTGGCCACATAGGCATTGCCCGGTCCGGTGATCTTGTCGACACGCGGCACGGTGGCCGTGCCGTAGGCCAGCGCGGCCACCGCCTGCGCGCCGCCGATGGTGAAGGCGCGGGTGACGCCGGCCACGTAGGCCGCCGCCAGTACCAACTCGTTGCGCTCGCCGCGGGCTGCGGTGGCCGCCGCGCCGCTGCCGCCGGTGGCCACGCTGCCGCGCACCGGCGTGGGCACCACCATGATGATCTCCTGCACGCCGGCCACATGCGCCGGCACCGCGTTCATGATCAGGCTGGACGGGTAGGCGGCCTTGCCGCCGGGCACGTAGATGCCCACGCGGTCTAGCGGCGTGACCTTCTGGCCCAGCAAGGTGCCGTCCTCGTCGCGGTAGCTCCAGCTCTCGCCCGAGGCCTTCTTCTGCGCCTCGTGATAGCTGCGCACGCGCCGGGTGGCGGCCTGCAAGGCCTCGCGCTGCGCGGTGGGCAGGCCATCGAAGGCGGCCTTGAAATCGGCCTGCGACAGTTCCAGCTCGGCCATGCTGGCGACGGCCAAACCGTCGAAGCGCGCGGTGTAGTCGAGCACCGCAGCATCGCCGCGCTGCTTCACGTCGGCCAGGATACCAGCCACGCGCTGCTCAATCGCGTCGTCGGTCTCGGCCGACCAGTGCAGCACGCGCTGGAATTCAGCCTCGAAGCTGGCGGACGCGGTGCTGAGGTGGCGGATGTCGACGGCAGGCATGGCGCAGATCGATTTGGTTTGGTTCAGTTTGGTTCGGTTGAGGCTCAGCCTGCGGCGCGGGCGAACGCATCGATCAGCCTGCGCATCGGCTCGCGCTTGAGCTTCAAGGCCGCCTGGTTGACCACCAAGCGCGCGCTGATCTCCATGATGCGCTCGACCTCGACCAGGTGATTGGCCTTGAGCGTGCTGCCGGTCGAGACTAGGTCGACGATCGCGTCGGCCAAGCCGGTCAACGGTGCCAACTCCATTGAGCCATAGAGCTTGATCAGGTCAACGTGGACGCCTTTGTCGGCAAAGTGCTGGCGAGCGATGTGGGTGTATTTGCTGGCCACGCGGATGCGCGAGCCCTGTTTGACGGCGGCTGCGTAATCGAAGTCGGCGCGGGTGGCCACGCTCATCCGGCAACGCGCGATCTTCAGATCCACCGGCATGTACAGCCCGCTCAAGGCCGCAGCGCCCTGCCCGCCCGCCCACTCGGCACCGTGCTCGAGCAGCACGTCCAGGCCCGCGACCCCCAGGTCGGCGCCACCATGCTCAACATAGGTCGGCACATCGCTGGCCCGAACCAGCACCACCCGCACATCGGGTCGACTGGTGCGCAGGATCAGCTTGCGGCTCTTCTCGGGGTCGTCCAGCACCTCAATGCCGGCCGCAGCCAGCAGCGGCAGCGAGTCGTCGAAGATGCGACCCTTGGACAGCGCCAGCGTGATCGTCGCAGTCGCATTCGTCATTTGAGTCTTTCGATGTCGGCGCCAATGGCGCGCAGCTTGGCTTCCATCCGGTCGTAGCCGCGATCGAGGTGGTAGATCCGGTCGACCAAGGTCTCACCCTTGGCCACCAGCCCGGCGATCACCAAGCTGGCCGATGCGCGCAAATCGGTGGCCATCACGGTGGCGCCAGACAAGGCGGGCACGCCGGTGACCAGCGCGGTGTGGCCATCGACCTCAATCCGCGCACCCAAGCGAACCAACTCGTTGACATGCATGAACCGGTTTTCGAAGATCGTCTCGCTGATCCGTGCCACACCCTCGGCAATGCAGTCGATGGCCATGAACTGGGCCTGCATGTCGGTGGGAAAAGCCGGGTACTCGCTGGTGCGAAACCCCACCGCGCGCGGCCTGCCGCTGGCCTGCACGCGGATCCAGCCCTGACCCGCCTCGTCACCGTGGCTGATCGTGGCGCCGGTGTCGCGCAGCTTGTCGATCACCGCATCAAGGTGTTGTGCATCGGCACCGAGCAAGGTCACGTCGCCACCGGCAGCGACCACTGCGCACAGGTAGGTGCCGGCCTCGATCCGGTCGGGCAGGATGCTGTGCGGCGCGATCGGCGAATGCAGCCGATCCACGCCCTGGATCCGAATTCGGCTGCTGCCATGGCCTTCGATGCGCGCACCCATCGCGATCAGCAGTTTGGCCAGGTCGCCGATTTCGGGCTCCTGGGCCGCGTTCTCGAGCAAGGTCTCACCATCGGCCAGCGTGGCGGCCATCATCAGGTTCTCAGTACCGGTGACCGTGACCATGTCGGTGGTGATGCGGGCCCCGCGCAAGCGAGTGGTCTTGGCCAGGATGTAACCGTGCTCGACGCTGATCTCGGCACCCATCGCCTGCAAGCCCTTGATGTGCTGGTCGACCGGCCGAGAGCCGATCGCGCAGCCTCCGGGCAGCGACACCCTCGCGTGTCCACAGCGCGCAAGCAGCGGGCCCAGCACCAGGATCGCAGCGCGCATGGTCTTGACCAGATCGTAGGGCGCTTCGGGCGCCGTGATCTGGCTGGCGTCCAATGCCACCGCGTCGCTGGCCGATCGCTCAGCGACCACACCCATGCTCCGCAACAGCCTGAGCATCGTCGAGACGTCCTGCAACTGCGGCACGTTGTGCAGCAGCACCGGCTGGTCGACCAGCAGCGCAGCGCACAGCTCTGGCAAGGCCGCGTTCTTGGCGCCGGCAATCGGCACCTGGCCGGTCAGGCGGCGGCCGCCGCGTATCAGGAGTTTGTCCATGAGCTTGGCCCAGGTTCAGAGCCGCTCGGGGGACCGGGCGCATGCGCCAGCGGGGGCCCCGCTGCGGCCTGTCAGTGTTGGATGTGGTGCGGGTCGGGAGACGCCGCCCATTCGGCAGGGGTCAAGGTCTTCATCGACAGCGCGTGGATCTGGGCCCGCATCCTGTCGCCCAGCGCGGTGTAAACGCGCTGGTGCCGAAGCACCCGACTCTTGCCGGTGAACTCGGCCGAGACGATGGTGGCAAAAAAGTGATGGCCATCGCCTTCGACCTCGAGGTGGTCGCAAGGCAATCCAGCGGCGATGAAGCCACGCACGTCGTCAGCAGTTGGGTCAGCCATGCGCTGGATTATCTCTCAAGCAAATATGGCTTTGCCGCTTTGCTGGACCCCATCGGGGCGGCCGGCCTCAGGGCGCCCCGAGGGACCGGCGGCGCCGCAGGCCGACGGATCACGCCCTGAGCTTGTAACCGGTCTTGAGCAGGCGCAGCGCCAGCGCCGAGACCAGCAGAAAGCTGCCACCCACCACGCACAAGCTGAGCCAGGGCGAGACATCGCTGGTGCCGAAGAAGCCGCGTCTGAAGCCATCGATCATGTAGAAAAACGGGTTCAAATGGCTCGCCTGGAGCCAGAAAGCGGGCAGCGAATGCACCGAGTAGAAAACACCTGACAAAAAAGTCATCGGCATGATGATGAAGTTCTGGAACGCCGACATCTGGTCGAACTTGTCGGCCCACAGCCCGGCGATCAGCCCCAGCGCACCCAACATGCCGGCACCGAGCAAAGCGAACACCAGGATCCACAAGGGCTGGGCAAACGACGGCGGCGCGAACCACACCGTGACCAGGAACACCCCCGCCCCCACCACCAACCCGCGCACCACGCTGGCCCCCACATAGGCGACGAACCAGGCCCAGTGCGACAGCGGTGACAGCAACAAGAACACCAAGTTACCGGTGATCTTGCTCTGCACCAGGCTGGACGAGCTGTTGGCAAACGCGTTTTGCAGCACGCTCATCATCACCAGCCCCGGGACCAGGAAACTGGTGTAGCCCACCCCTGGAAAAACCTCGACCCTGCCCTGCAACACATGGCCGAAGATCAGCAGGTACATCATCGCTGTGAGCACCGGTGCGGCCACGGTCTGGAAACCCACCTTCCAGAAACGCAGCAACTCCTTGAAAAACAACGTTCGCGCGCCCGCCAAGCTGATCATGCTGCCACCTCAGCCAACAGGCCCGCTGTGGGCTGGAACTGCGCCGCCTGGGGCGATGCAGCTTGCATGATCTCGAGGAACACATCCTCCAGGTCAGCGCGGCCAATTTCCAGATCTTCGATCCGCACATCGGCCAAGCGCAGCGCGGCCAGCAGGCGCTCGACATCTGCAGCGTCGCGCGCCTTGAGCTGCACGATGCGCCCGGTGACGCGCGCTTGAGGTGCGAGCGCCTCAGGCAGTGTCTGGTCGGTCTTGAAGCGCAGCATCGTGCTGGAAGTGGCCGCCAGCAAGTTGGAGGTGCGGTCCAGCGCCACCAGCTTGCCCTGCTTCAGAACGCCGATTCGCTGGCACAGCGCCTCGGCCTCCTCCAGATAATGCGTGGTCAGCAGCACGGTGTGGCCTTCGCGATTCAGGCGGGCGATGAAAGCCCACAGGGTTTGACGCAACTCGACGTCGACGCCTGCGGTGGGCTCGTCGAGCACGATCACCGGAGGCCGGTGCACCAGCGCCTGCGCCACCAGCACGCGCCGCTTCATGCCCCCCGAGAGCTGGCGCATGTTGGTGTCGGCCTTGTCCGCCAGACCCAAATGATCCAGCAACTCGGTGATCCAGGCCTCGTTGTGACGAACGCCGAAATAGCCGCTCTGAATTCGCAGTGCCTCACGCACCGTAAAGAAAGGGTCGAAGACCAGTTCCTGCGGCACCACGCCTAGCACCTTGCGGGCGGCGGCAGCATCGCGCTGAACGTCGAAGCCCATCACCGTGACCCGGCCACCGCTGGGCCGGGTCAGACCCGCCAGGATGCTGATCAAGGTGGTCTTGCCGGCGCCGTTGGGGCCGAGCAAGCCGAAGAACTCACCTTGCGGTACATCGAAGGTGACTTGGTCGAGCGCGCGAAACGAACCGCGTGCACCGGCGTAGGTCTTGGCGACCTGTTGAAAGCTGACAGCGGGCATAGATCTCGATTGTAGGGAGCGAGATCAATCCCGCGTCGGCCGCTTGGTGCTAGATTGCGGGCACCCCATGCGCGAAACGAACCCACCCAGCGACCAGGCGTCGCAACAACCCGTCGAGTTGCTAGCGCTGGCGCTGAACAGCGAGCCGTCCAAACCAGCGCCAACATCAACGCCCAAGTCGCAGGGCAAGAAGCCACGCCGCACTGCCGAGCGCATCCTTGAGGTCACGCTCGATCTGTTCAACCGCTTCGGTGAGCCCAATGTCAGCACCACGCTGATCTCGGCCGAGATGGGCATCAGCCCGGGCAACCTGTACTACCACTACCCGGCCAAGGACGAGTTGATCAACACCTTGTTCGCGGCGTTCGAGCATGGCCTGAACGACTTGCTGCAGGCTGCCGACAACGTGCGCAACGTCGAGGACGCCTGGCTGTTCTTCCACATGCTGTTCGAGTTGATCTGGCAGTACCGATTCCTGTACCGCGACCTCAATGACCTGCTCAGCAAGAACCGCAGGCTAGAGACCCATTTCCAGTTCGTGCTGAAGAACAAGTCGCGGGCTGTGCAGCAGGTGTTCGAGGGTCTGACGCGCGGCAACTCGATGCGCATAGACCGCCGCGAGGCCGAGCCTGTGGCCAGCAGTATGGTGGTCGTGCTCACCTACTGGCTGAGCTTCGAGTATGTCCGCGATCCGCGCCGCGCGCTCGAACCCGAGAGCGCGGCCGCAGCGCTGTCGCGCGGCGCCTACCATGTGCTGGCCCTGCTGATGCCCTACCTGGAGCCGCAAGCTCGCGAGCACCTGTTCGAGATCGCTGGGGCCTACCGCAGCGCTGATTGAAATACTCTGCCAGGAGATCCGCAATGGCCAAGTGGACCGCTTTTCCCTACGACAGCGCGCCATACCGTCGCAGCAGCGCAGCGCTGAAGAAAGCCTGGCCAAGACTGCACCTCGGCGACACCGAGGACTGCCCCAAGGACCCTGACCTGCTGCGGGGTTGGGCACAGTTTCATGCCGGCGAGTTCGAGCAAGCGCATGAAATCGGGATCGGTATCGGCGGCGCAGGCATCACACTGGCCAACAAGGCACAGGCGATCTATGCGAACTACCTGGAAGAAACTGCTGCCACCAAGCAATCGATGTTCCACGAGGTGGCGGCCCGGGCGCAGGCCCAAGCTGCTCGTGAGCCGGCCAACGCCAACGCGTACTACTGGCTGGCCTATGCGTTGGGCCGCTACAGCCAGAGCATCAGCGTGACCAAGGCCTTGGCCCAAGGCATGGGCGGCAGGATCAAGGCTGCGCTCGAGACCACGCTGGCTCTGTCGCCCCGGCATGCCGATGCGCACATCGCGCTGGGCACCTTCCATGCCGAAGTGATCGACAAAGTGGGCAAGCTGCTGGCCCGCACACAAGGTGCCGATGCGGCCACCGGACTGAGGATGTACCAGCACGCGCTCAAGCTCAACCCGGGCTCAGCGATCGCGATGATGGAGTACGCCAACGGACTGGTGATGCTCGAAGGCAACAAGCGAATGGCCGAGGCCGAGCAGCTTTATGCCAGGGCTGCCGCCTGCGAAGCAGCCGATGCGATGGAACGTCTCGATATCGAGCTGGCCAAGGCCGAACTGGCCGCCTGACCTCAGCCTGGTTCAGGCCAGGACCATGTTGTCCCGGTGGATCAGCTCTTGCTCGTTGGCGTAGCCAAGCAGCCCGACAATCTGCGACGATGGTTTGCGCGCGATCAACCTGGCCTCGCCGGATGAATAGTTGGCCAGGCCTCGCGCGATCTCGGTGCCTGCGACAGACAGCACAGCGATCACGTCGCCGCGGTGGAATTCACCCTCGACCTCAATGACACCGATGGGCAACAAGCTCTTGCCCTCGTCACGCAATTTGAGCACCGCGCCCGCATCGACCCGGACCGACCCGCGCAGCTGCAGGTGATCTGCCATCCACTGTTTGCGCGCCGCCAGCTTGGGCGTGCCCGCCAGCAGCGCGGTGCCGATGGCCTCTCCGGCGGCGAGTCGCAACAGCACATCGGGTTCGCGGCCCCAGGCGATCACGGTGCTGGCGCCGCTGCCCGCGGCGCGCTTGGCGGCCAGGATCTTGGTCAGCATGCCACCACGGCCAATCGACGATCCGGCACCGCCGGCCATTTGCTCGAGCGCCGGGTCGCCAGCCTGGGCCTGGGCGATGAAACGGGCGTCGGGATGTTGACGCGGATCGGCCGAATACAGGCCGCGCTGGTCGGTCAGGATCACCAGCGCGTCGGCCTCGACCAGATTGGCCACCAGCGCGCCCAGCGTGTCGTTGTCGCCGAACTTGATCTCGTCGTTGACGACCGTGTCGTTCTCGTTGATCACCGGGATCACCTGCAGACGCAGCAGCGTCAGCAATGTGGAGCGGGCATTGAGGTAGCGCTCGCGGTCGGCCAGGTCGGCATGGGTCAGCAGCACTTGCGCGCTACCCATGCCAAAGCGCGAGAGCTGGGTTTCATACATCTGCGCCAATCCCATTTGGCCGACAGCGGCAGCAGCTTGCAGCTCGTGCAGCTCGGTCGGTCGGGTGCGCCAGCCCAGTCGCTTCATGCCCTCGGCGACCGCGCCGCTGCTGACCATCACCAGCTCGCGACCCTGGGCTGCCAGCGCTGCGAGTTGCCGGCACCAATTGCCCACCGCCTCGGCATCGATGCCGCGGCCCTCGTTGGTCACCAGGCTGGAACCGACCTTGACGACGATGCGCCTGGCGCTCTTGAGTGGGTCGTCGGGCGCTGACAAGGGCTCAGTCATCATCGAATGTCGCCGCTGCGCCGACCAGCGGCACACTGTCGAAGCGCGGGTCGACCTCGACTGGGGCCTGCACCTTGTGCGCCGCCACATGCTCGTAGATCGCCTGGACCATCGGCGCCAGACCTTCGCGTGCCAAGGCCGAGACCTGGAACACCGGGCCCTTCCAGCGCATGCGCTTGACAAAGTCCTTGACCAGCGCGTCGCGCGCCTCGGCCGGCACCATGTCGAGCTTGTTGAGCACGATCCAGCGGGGCTTCTGGTACAGCGATTCGTCGTACTTGCGCAATTCCTTGACGATGGCCTTGGCCTGCGCGACAGGGTCGACACCGTCAAAAGGCGCCATGTCGACGATGTGCAGCAGCAAACGCGTGCGCTGCAAATGGCGCAGGAACAAATGCCCCAGACCGGCACCGTCGGCTGCGCCTTCGATCAGACCCGGCAGGTCGGCCACGACGAAGCTGCGTTCAGGGCCGGCGCGCACCACGCCCAGGTTGGGGTGCAGCGTGGTGAACGGATAGTCTGCAATCTTGGGCCTGGCATTGGAGATCGCGGTGATCAGCGTCGACTTGCCGGCGTTGGGCATGCCCAGCAGTCCGACGTCGGCCAGCACGCGAAGTTCGAGCTTGACCTTCCTGGCCTCGCCGGGCCATCCGGGGGTCTTCTGGCGCGGCGCACGGTTCGTGCTGCTCTTGAAATGCAGGTTGCCAAAACCACCGTCGCCGCCCTTGGCCAGCAGCACCCGGACATCCGGGTCCAGCAACTCGGCGAGCACTTCGTCGGTCTCGAAATCGCGAACGATGGTGCCTACCGGCATACGCAGCACGATGTCATCAGATGCCGCACCGAACTGGTCCGAGCCACGCCCGGCCTCACCATTGCGCGCTTCGTGACGGCGCGCGTAACGGTAATCGATCAGCGTGTTGATGTTGCGGTCGGCCACCGCGAAAACGCTGCCGCCACGACCGCCATCACCGCCATTGGGCCCGCCAAACGGGATGAACTTCTCGCGCCGAAAGCTCATGCAGCCCGCGCCGCCGGCACCGGCGGCGATGTCGATGGTGGCTTCGTCAACGAATTTCATGCTGCTCAACCCCTCGGGCCCAAGGCCTCAATAACACAAAAGCCCCGGCAGGCCGGGGCTTGATAACCGCAGCCCGACAACCGGGCTCAAGCCATCGCCCCAGCGAACCGGGGCAACAGCGGCGTCGAGGACGCTCTCAAGCAAATGTGGCTTGGCCACTTTGCTTGACCCCCACGGGGGGCGGCCGGCGTCGGCCGGCGTCGGGGCGCTCAGGACGGGGTGACGAACACCGTCTGGCGGTTCAGCGCGCCCTTGATGGCATACGACACCGTGCCGTCGACCAAAGCAAACAAGGTGTGGTCCTTGCCCATGCCGACATTGGTGCCGGCGTGGAAGCGGGTGCCACGCTGCCGAACGATGATCGAACCAGCCGGGATGACCTGACCGCCGTAGACCTTGACGCCCAGCATCTTGGGTTGGGAATCGCGGCCGTTGCGGGTTGAGCCGCCGCCTTTTTTCTGTGCCATGGTTTAAAAAACTCCTGATTGACGAGGGCCGGATCAGTTCAAAGTCGGATTCGACCGGTTGACTGGATCCCACCCATGGTGGACGACTACCGCCAAGCGGCAGCCCGTGGGCCTCAGACGCCGATGGCGCCGATTTGCAGCTCGGTGTAGGTCTGGCGATGGCCGCCGTGCCGCTGATAGTGCTTGCGGCGACGCATCTTGAAGATGCGCACCTTGTCGTGCTTGCCGTGCGACAAAACGGTGGCTGTCACCGTCGCGCCGGCCACCAAGGGAGTCCCGATCGTCAATTCTGCGCCGCTGCCGACTGCCAGAACCTGGTCGATCACGATCTCTTGGCCCACGTCCGCTGCTATCTGTTCTACCTTGATTTTTTCGCCGGCAGCAACCTTGAACTGCTTGCCACCGGTTTTTATGAGCGCGTACATATGTGCCTTCGATGCCTTCGATTGATTCAATGATTCATCCATCGACCAGCACGGCCGAAGGAACCTTAGACTGTAGCAGATATTCTTGTCGATCCCGCTGTTCACGCCAGCTCCGAGCGATCCGATCCGAGGTCGATGGCAGGCTCCCTATAATTAGTGGCCAGACTAAAACTGACCCACGTTGATTGAAACCCCAAAACCTGTCGCTGTTGACCCGATGGCCGCCGACATGCTGCAGGTCGATCGCGTGATAGGCCAGCGCCTGAGCTCCGACGTCGCGCTGATCAACCAGATCTCGCATTACATCGTCAACGCTGGCGGCAAGAGAATCCGACCGCGATTGGTTCTGATGTTCTCCGAGGCACTGGGCTTCGCCGGCGCTGAGCGTTTCGAACTCGCCGCCGCGGTTGAGTTCATCCACACGGCAACCCTGCTGCACGACGATGTGGTCGACGAGTCCTCGCTGCGGCGAGGCCGGCAAACCGCCAACGCGATGTTCGGCAATGCCGCCAGCGTGCTGGTTGGCGATTTCCTGTATTCACGCGCCTTCCAGATGATGGTGGGTGTGAACCGAATGCATGTGCTCGAGGTTCTGGCCGACGCGACCAATGTGATCGCCGAAGGCGAGGTGCTGCAGTTGATGAACATGCACGACCCGGACCTGAGCGTGGAGGACTACCTGCGGGTGATCAGGTACAAGACCGCCAAGCTGTTTGAAGCCAGCGCCCGCTTGGGTGCCGTGTTGGCAGACGCCGGACATGCCGTGGAAGAGGCCTGCGCAGACTACGGCCGCTCGCTTGGCACGGCTTTCCAGTTGGTTGACGACCTGCTCGACTACGAGGGAGACGCCTTGTCCATGGGCAAGACGGTCGGGGACGACCTGCGCGAAGGCAAACCCACCTTGCCGCTGCTGCTGGCCATGGCCAGATGCAGCGAAGATGAGCGGCAACTGATGCGACACGCCATCGAACATGGGCACACGTCAAGACTAGACGACATCCTGACCATCGTGCGGCGCACCGGCGCGCTGCAAGCCACCCGCGAGGCCGCCCGGGCCGAAGCCGGCAAGGCCTGCGCAGCGCTTTCTTCGCTGCCCGACACGAGCGCGAGAAAGGCTCTGCTAGAATTATCGGCTCGCTCGGTAGAGAGAAATTTCTGACCAGAGAGAGATTCGGGCCACGCCGGCAACAGCGTGAAAAGCCCAATCGGGGTGTAGCTTAGCCTGGTAGAGCGCTACGTTCGGGACGTAGAGGCCGGAGGTTCGAATCCTCTCACCCCGACCAAAATTTCGCGTCAAGCAGCCATCAGCGCGCTGACAAGGCCACATGTTTCAGACCTCGCGATGCGAGAGCTAATCAAGAAACAAGGCCGGTAATGCCACCGATCTTGGGGTTACAGCGACGACTCGACAGGCGATGATGCTGAAATCGGCACGCCGCGAGAACACTGCCCCGCCTTGGAAACCTCGGTCGACATCCCGCAACCATCCCTCTCAGGCGTCGCGAGGGTCTTGGTTCACGCCGGCAAGCTCAGCAGCAAGGCCGCGCAAGACTTGGACAAGTCTGCGCGCGACCGCAAGATCAGCTTCATCGGTGCGGTGATTGCGTCAGGCGCTGTCTCGGCTTTCGATCTGGCGCATCAACTGTCGCTGTCGTTGGCATTGCCGCTGCTGGACCTTTCGGCGATCGATCAGAATCGACTGCCCAAAGGCTTGGTCGATGCCAAACTGAGCCTTCAATACCAGCTTGTCATGCTGGGTCGGCGAGGCAACCGGCTGTTCATCGGCGGTGCCGACCCGACCGACCAGGAAGCGGTAGAGCGCATCAAGTTCGCCACCCAGCTTTCGCCCGAGTGGGTGATCGTCGAGTACGACAAGCTCGCACGCATCATCGAGGCGAGAGGTCATTCCGCCAACGAGACGCTGGATGCGCTGACCGCGGAAGACTTCGAATTCGACGTCACCGAGGACGCCGGCGCCGCAGAGGCTGCCGAACTGGTTTCCGAGGTCGAAGACGCGCCAGTGGTGCGCTTCCTGCAGAAGATGCTGATCGACGCGATCAACATGCGCGCTTCCGACCTGCACTTCGAGCCCTACGAATACAACTACCGGGTACGGTTCCGGGTCGACGGCGAGTTGCGCGAGATCACGCAGCCGCCGATCGCGATCAAGGAGAAACTCGCGTCGCGGATCAAGGTCATCAGTCGGCTAGACATCTCGGAAAAGCGCGTGCCGCAGGACGGCCGCATGAAGATGAAGTTCGGTGCCAAGGCGATCGACTTCCGAGTCTCCACGCTGCCCACGCTGTTCGGCGAAAAGATCGTGATCCGGATTCTCGACCCGTCATCGGCCAAGGTCGGCATCGAGGCCCTGGGTTACGAGAGTGCCGAGAAAGAGCGGCTGATGGCCGCCATCACGCGGCCCTACGGCATGATCCTGGTCACCGGCCCGACGGGTTCGGGCAAGACGGTATCGCTCTACAGTTGCCTGAACATCCTGAACCAGCCGGGCGTCAACATCTCCACCGTCGAAGACCCGGCCGAAATCAATCTACCCGGCGTCAACCAGGTCAATGTCAACGAGCGCGCCGGCATGACCTTCTCGGTTGCGCTCAAATCATTTCTGCGCCAGGACCCTGACATCATCATGGTTGGCGAGATCCGCGATCTCGAGACCGCAGACATCGCGATCAAGGCTGCCCAGACCGGCCACATGGTGATGAGTACCTTGCACACCAACGATGCGCCAACCACGCTGACGCGCTTGCTCAACATGGGCGTGGCGCCGTTCAACATTGCCTCCAGCGTGATCTTGATCACTGCCCAACGACTGGCGCGCCGGCTGTGCGAGAACTGCAAGACCCCGACCGACTACCCGCGCGAAGCCATGCTGCGCGCAGGCTATGCGCCCGAAGACCTGGACGGCGCCTGGAAGCCGTTTCGTGCGGTCGGCTGTGCAGCTTGCAACAACGGGTTCAAGGGACGGGTCGGGCTGTACCAAGTGATGCCGATCACCGCCGCCTTGCAGCGAATCATCCTGACCGAAGGCACGGCGATGGACATTGCAGACCAGGCAAGAGCCGAGGGTGTGTGCGACTTGCGTCAATCGGGTCTGGTCAAGGTCCGAGCCGGCGTCACATCGCTCGAAGAGGTGATCGCCGTCACCAACCTGTGAAACACTTGTTGAAACCGTCGCACAGGGTCTGATTCAGGCGCCGTGCCGCGCAAGCCCCGGAGCAAGCATGGCGACCGCCGCAAGAAACATCAAGGAACTGGTCTTCGAATGGGAAGGCCGGGACAAGAACGGCAAGATTCTGCGCGGTGAAATCCGCGCTGGCGGCGAGGCCGCCGTCAGCGCCAGCCTGAGGCGCCAAGGCATCCTGCTGACCAAGGTCAAAAAGCGCCGAACCAGTGGTGGCAGCGCCGTCAAGCCGCGCGACATCGCGCTGTTCACACGCCAACTCGCCACGATGATGAAAGCCGGTGTACCGCTGCTGCAGTCCTTTGACATCGTTGGCCGCGGCGCCACCAACCCTAGACTGACCCAATTGCTGGGCAACATCCGGTCCGATGTCGAGACCGGTACCAGCCTGTCGGCAGCGTTCCGCAAGCACCCGATGCAGTTCGATGCGCTGTACTGCAACCTGGTCGAGGCGGGCGAGACCGGCGGCATCCTGGAAGCGCTGCTCGAACGCTTGGCGATCTACCAGGAGAAGACACTGGCGCTCAAGAGCAAGATCAAGGCAGCGCTGATGTACCCGGTCGCGGTGCTGGTGGTGGCATTCGTGGTGGTGGTGGTGATCATGGTCAAGGTGATCCCGGCCTTCAAGGAGGTGTTCAGCTCCTTCGGCGCCGACCTGCCTGCACCCACGCTGCTGGTGATCGCGATGTCAGAGTTCTTCGTCGCCACATGGCCCTTCATTTTCGGTGGACTGATAGGCGGCGGCTACCTGTTCATGCAGGGTTGGCGGCGATCAGAAAAAATGCAGATGGTGATGGACCGCCTGCTGCTGCGCCTGCCGATATTCGGTGTGTTGATCAACAAATCGGTGGTCGCGCGCTGGACCCGCACACTGTCAACGATGTTCGCCGCCGGTGTACCGCTGGTCGAGGCGCTCGACTCAGTGGGTGGTGCGGCGGGCAATGCGGTCTATGCGGAGGCCACCCGGGTGATCCAGCGCGATGTGTCGACCGGCAGTGCCTTGACCACCGCAATGCAGGGCACCGGCGTTTTTCCAAACATGGTGATCCAGATGTCGTCGATCGGCGAGGAATCGGGCGCACTAGACCATATGCTGGCCAAGGCGGCCGAGTTCTACGAAGAGGAGGTCGATGACATGGTCAAGGGTTTGTCAAGCCTGATGGAGCCGATCATCATCGTGATCCTGGGCACCATCATCGGCGGCATCGTCGTCGCGATGTACCTGCCGATCTTCAAGATCGGCTCGGTGGTCTGAATGGCGATGAATACAGACTCCAGTCTCATGCCATGGCTGCTGTCGCCCTGGGTGTTCGGCTTGCTAGGCCTGGTGATCGGCAGCTTTCTCAACGTGGTAATACATCGCCTGCCACCGATGCTGGAGCGCGAATGGCTGGGCGATGTCGCGGGCTACCTGCAGGACGATGCCGCGATGGATCGGGTGTTGGGTTGCGGCGCACCGCGATGCGCCGAACTCGCGGGCCAAGGCCGGTCGCTGGCCAGCGAGTTGGCGCAACTGCCAGCGTTGAGCCTGTCGCGGCCTCGCTCGCGTTGCCCGCATTGCGGCCACCAACTCGCCTGGCACGAGAACATCCCGCTGATCGGGTGGCTGCGCCTGGGCGGCAAATGCGCGGCCTGCGGCAAACGGATCTCGCTGCGCTATCCATTGGTCGAAGCCCTCACCGGCTCGCTGTTCGCCGCAGCAGCGACGCTTGCCGGCCCGACTTGCGGCACGGTGGTGTACTGCGTGGCACTGTCCTTGCTGGTGGCCGCCGCCTTCATAGACCTCGACACGACGCTGCTGCCCGATGACCTGACGCTGCCCTTGGTTGGCCTGGGACTGACTGCAGCCTGGCTGCAGTGGACACCTGTGACGCTGGTCGATTCCGCGCTGGGCGCGATGTTTGGCTATGGGTCGCTGTGGGCCGTGGCGTTCTGCTACAAACTGCTGCGTGGCATGCAAGGCATGGCCGAGGGCGACTTTAAACTGCTGGCCGGCCTGGGTGCACTGCTGGGCTGGCAGGCACTGCCCTCGATCATCTTGCTGTCGTCGGCGGTCGGCGCTGTGGTGGGCATCTTCATGATCGTCGCCCGCGGCCATGGCCGCAATGCGCCCATCCCTTTCGGCCCATTCCTGGCTGGCGGCGGCATGGCCGCGCTGTTTTTTGGCACCCAACTCAACAGAATGTGGCCCGGGCTATGAACAACATTCCAACAGCAGCGGCCCGTGCAGTCGGCCTGACCGGCGGTATCGGTAGCGGCAAGAGCACGGTAGCTGCACTGCTGGTGGCGCACGGCGCGGCGCTGGTCGACACCGATGCCATCGCCCACAGCCTGACGGCGCCTTTCGGTCCCGCGATGCCGGCGCTGCGCCAGCGCTTCGGCGAAGAGGTGGCAGGCGCCGACGGTGCGCTGGACCGGGCGCGGATGCGCCAACTGGTGTTTGCCGACGCAAAGGCCAAGCAGGCGCTGGAAAAAATCCTGCACCCGATGATTGGCGACGAGGCCATGCGTCAGGCCACCGTGGCACAGGCACGCGGCGCGGTGGTCGTGTTCGACGTACCCTTGCTCACAGCGGCCAGCCCCTGGCGCAATCGCTGCGAACGCATCCTGGTGATCGACTGCAGCGCCCAGACCCAGGTGCAGCGCGTGATGGCGCGCTCAGGCTGGTCGTCGGACCAAGTCGAACGCGTGATCGCACAACAGACCAGCCGCGAAGCCCGGCGCGCTATCGCCGATGCGGTGATCTTCAACGACGGCCTGACGCCCGAGGCGCTGGCCGAAGAGGTAGCCTCGCTGTGGGCGATCTGGGCACTGGGCTGATGACAGACCAGTTGCCAGGCCTCAAGCCGACCCGCAGCCAGTCCAACTCGGCCGCTGTGAAACAATCAAGCCACAGCCCGTGGCCCGATGCAGTGGCCGCCTGACGAGAGAGCGCGCCTTGGTCTTATACGAGCACCCATTCAACGAGAGCGTCCGCACCATGCTGCGGCTCGAACATCTGTTCGACAGGCTCGACCAGTTGGTGCCCCGCGACACCGCGGTCGACCACCACTTCGCGCTGGTGACGATGTTCGAGATCTTCGACCTCGCCTCGCGCGCCGAACTCAAGCCCGACCTGCTCAAAGAACTCGAACGGCACAAAGCGCAGTTCACTGCCTACCGCAGCAATCCACAGGTGTCGCAGGCCGCGCTCGACGCGGTGATCGAGCGCATCGAACATGCGGTCACCGGCCTGAACCAGCAGCAGGGCAAGGCGGGTCAGTCACTGGCCGGCCACGAGTGGCTTGCCAGTGTGCGAAGCCGCATCACCATCCCAGCAGGAACCTGTGGGTTCGATCTGCCGGCGTACCACGCCTGGCAGCAACGCCTGCCGGCCCGGCGCAGTGCCGACCTGAAGACCTGGCTTGACACGCTGGCGCCGCTGGCTGAAGCGCTGCACACCCTGCTGCAACTGCTGCGCGACACCGGCGTGCCACACAAGGTGGTCAGCAACGGCGGGCAGTTCCAGCAAAGCCTGCCTGCCGGGCGAACCTACCAATTGCTGAGGTTGCGCATCGACGGTGGCGACGAACTGGTGCCCGAGATCACCGGGCACCGGCTGATGGTGTCAGTGCGGCTGATGCGGACCGACGCCGAAGGGCGCTTGCGGCCCGAAGCCGTCGACATGGCGTTCGAGCTGACACTTTGCACGTGACCGAGTCGGTCCAACCCGAAGCGCGTCGGGTGCCATGCCCGACTTGCGGCAGGCCAGCGCTGTTCGCACCCCAGAACGCCTGGCGCCCCTTTTGCAGCGAGCGCTGCCGCGGCGTCGACTTGGGCGCCTGGGCCAATGAGCGCTACCGGGTCGAGGTCGCGCCAAGCCCCGAGGCTGACGACACGCTGCCCGACTGACCGCCGGCAGCGCTGACCCGCTTGGCGTGCGGGAACAAGCGCGCGCAGCCGCGACGGAATTGGCAACCAAGGCCCGGATCAGGCCTCTTGAAATGCCAGACTTCAGCCCTATAATTGATTGCTAGCACTCGGCGTTGATGAGTGCTAACAACCGAACCGGCGTCGTCGGTCCTCGGTTTCATGCATGTGATGGGGTGCTGGCGCTTCAGCCGCGTGCCCATTTGACTGAACTCCCAAGGAGATACGAATGAAACTTCGTCCTTTGCACGATCGCGTGATCGTCAAGCGTCTTGAACAAGAAACCAAGACAGCCTCTGGCATCGTCATCCCTGACAACGCCGCCGAAAAGCCTGACCAAGGCGAAGTTCTGGCCGTCGGCCCGGGCAAGCGCAACGACAAGGGCGAATTCATCGTCCTGAACGTTGCGGTCGGTGACCGCGTGCTGTTCGGCAAGTACTCGGGCCAGACCGTCAAGGTCGATGGCGATGAGTTGCTGGTGATGCGCGAAGAAGACCTCTTCGCTGTCGTCGCCAAGTAAAGCTGCTGCGCGACGCGCTGGCGTCGTTGGGCGGTGCTCGGAATCCTCACATAGCGCTGCTATGTTCCGGTTCCTGCGTTCCGTCCGCCTAGCCAGCCCGCCGCTCGCGACGCTTTCCTTGCCGACGACCCGTGCGGCGAGGAAAAGCGCGAACCCCCATCAATACTGAATTCGGAGATTTACACATGGCTGCAAAAGACGTCATTTTTGGCGCTGACGCGCGTCACCGCATGGTCGAAGGCGTGAACATCCTGGCCAATGCGGTCAAGGTCACGCTCGGCCCCAAAGGCCGCAACGTTGTGCTCGAGCGCTCGTTCGGCGCTCCCACCGTCACCAAGGACGGTGTCTCGGTCGCGAAAGAGATCGAACTCAAGGACAAGCTGCAGAACATGGGCGCGCAGATGGTCAAGGAAGTTGCTTCCAAGACCAGCGACATCGCCGGTGACGGCACCACCACCGCCACGGTGCTGGCCCAGTCGATCGTGCGCGAAGGCATGAAGTACGTTGCCGCCGGCATGAACCCGATGGACCTGAAGCGCGGCATCGACAAGGCGGTCATCGCCCTGGTCGCCGAGCTGAAGAAGCAGTCCAAGGCCACCACGACGAGCAAGGAAATCGCGCAAGTCGGCACGATCTCGGCCAACAGCGACGAAGAAGTCGGCCGCATCATCGCCGAAGCGATGGACAAGGTTGGCAAGGAAGGCGTCATCACCGTCGAAGACGGCAAGAGCCTGAACAGCGAACTCGACGTCGTTGAAGGCATGCAGTTCGACCGCGGCTACCTGTCGCCTTACTTCATCAACAATCCGGAAAAGCAGTCCGCGATTCTTGACAACCCCTTCGTGCTGCTCTTCGACAAGAAGATCAGCAACATCCGCGACCTGCTGCCCACGCTGGAGCAAGTCGCCAAGGCCGGCCGTCCGCTGCTGATCGTCGCTGAAGAAGTCGAAGGCGAAGCCCTGGCGACGCTGGTGGTCAACACCATCCGTGGCATCCTGAAGGTCGTCGCCGTGAAGGCTCCGGGCTTCGGCGATCGCCGCAAGGCCATGCTGGAAGACATCGCGATCCTGACCGGCGGCAAGGTCATCGCGGAAGAAGTTGGCCTGACGCTCGAGAAGGTCACGCTGGCCGATCTGGGCCAAGCCAAACGCGTTGAAGTGGGCAAGGAAAACACCACGATCATCGATGGCAACGGCGCTGCTGGCGACATCGAAGCGCGCGTCAAGCAGATCCGCGTCCAGATCGAAGAAGCCACAAGCGACTACGACCGTGAAAAGCTGCAAGAACGCGTGGCCAAGCTGGCCGGCGGTGTTGCGCTGATCAAGGTCGGCGCTGCCACCGAAGTCGAGATGAAGGAAAAGAAGGCCCGCGTCGAAGATGCGCTGCACGCCACGCGTGCCGCCGTCGAAGAAGGCATCGTGGCTGGTGGCGGCGTCGCGCTGCTGCGTGCTCGCCAATCGGCTGGCACCATCAAGGGCGACAACCACGACCAGGAAGCTGGCATCAAGATCGTGCTGCGCGCCGTTGAACAGCCGCTGCGTGAGATCGTTGCCAACGCTGGCGACGAGCCGAGCGTCGTGATCAACAAGGTCCTCGAAGGCAAGGGTAACTACGGTTACAACGCTGCCAACGGCACCTATGGCGACATGATCGACATGGGCATCCTGGACCCGACCAAGGTGACGCGCACTGCGCTGCAAAACGCAGCTTCAGTGGCCGGCCTGATGCTGACGACCGAGTGCATGGTCGCCGAAGCGCCGAAGGACGAGTCGGCCGGCGGTGGCATGGGCGGCGGCATGGGCGGCATGGGTGGTATGGGCGGCATGGGCGGCATGGACATGTGATGTCGCGGGGACGGCCTTGCCGTCCCTCGCTGCCAGACCATGATTGACCGGCTCGCCGGTCAATCAGTGGCTCTTGCCAAGTACACACAGGCCACCTTCGGGTGGCCTGTTTCGTTGCGGCGCGCGCAAGACCCGGGATCAGGTCGAAGCGGAATCGGCCTCTGGCGCTGGGCCGGGCGATTGCTGCCACTGGCGCAGCGTCAGCGCCGCATCGCCCAAGCCCTGGCGCGACAGCGCCGAGAACAGCGACACGCTGATGTCAGAGGCGTCGGTGGCCATTTCAGCCAGCGCTGTCTGCGCCTGCGCCAGCGCACGCGCCTGCTGGTTGCGGTTGAGCTTGTCGGCCTTGGTCAACAACACCAGCAGCTTGACCTCACCGCGACCCACCCGCTCAGACACAAAGTCCAGCAACTGTTGGTCCAGCGGCGTGAAACCATGGCGGCAATCGACCATCATGACAATGCCCGCCAGCACGTGGCGCATCGCCAGGTAATCGGCCATCACCTGCTGCCAACGCAGCTTGGCGCCGCGCGCCACTGCAGCGTAGCCATAGCCCGGCAGGTCAGCCCATCGGCCATCAGGGGCGTCTGCCGGCCCCAGGTCGAACAGGTTGATGTGCTGGGTACGACCCGGCGTCTTCGACGCGAACGCAAGGCGCCGGTGTTGGGCCAGCGTGTTGATCGCAGTCGACTTGCCGGCGTTGCTGCGGCCGACGAACGCGACCTCGGGCAGATCCGACGCCGGCAACTGCGACAACAGGCTGGCCGTGGTCAAGAATCGGGCGCTTTGCGTCCAGGCCAGGGCCTCGCGCACAGCGGGGTCGGTGGGGATATCGGAGTCGCTGCTCCGTACGTTGGCGCTTGGGTTCATGGAGCATTGTAAAATCGATGGGTTTACCCGATACCAACAAGCTACTCACCCCATCAACAGGCCGAACACGCCATCCTGCACGCCGCCATCCGGCAGTGCAAAACCGGCGCACAAGGCCCTGTCCATTCCAAGGTTCCACGACATGAAGTCGCTGCTCGCCCTGTCGCTGTCTGCCCTGATCTCAGTGTCGGCCAGTTCGGCCTTTGCTTCCGAAACCAAGGCTGCTGCCAAGCCCGATCTGGCCAAAGGCCAGGAAAAAGCCACCCAGGTCTGCGCCGCATGCCACACCGCTGATGGCTCTCGCGGCAGCCCGGCCAACCCGATCCTGCAGGGCCAGCATGCCGAGTACTTGGTCAAACAACTGACCGAGTACAAAGCCGGCAAGCGAGCCAACGCGATCATGACCGGCATGGCCAGCGCCTTGAGCGACGACGACATCAAGAACGTTGCCGCGTTCTATGCCAGCAAGCAAGCCAAACCCGGCTTCGCCAAGAACAAGGAATTGGTCGTGCTCGGCGAGAAGATTTACCGCGGTGGCATCGCTGCCAAGCAAGTGCCGGCCTGCGCGGGCTGTCACAGCCCGACCGGCGCCGGCATCCCTTCGCAATACCCACGTTTGGGTGGACAACATGCAGACTACTCTGAAGCGCAGCTTAGCGCTTTCCGATCCGGCACCCGCGCCAACTCGGCCCAGATGACCGCGATTGCGGCCCGCATGAGCGACAAGGAAATCAAGGCTGTCTCCGATTACGTTGCCGGTTTGCGCTAAACCACACCTGCACTCCAAACACCGAGGGCCGGTCGATGACCGGCCCTCGGTGTTTGCGCGGCCTTGCGAACAAGGGCCGCTGACCTTGCTGCCACCAAGGCGTCTGACTCTGGGCTAAGGTTCGACAGGCCTGACCCCGGCCTGCCTTGACAACTGGAGATCCCATGCCATCAGTCTTTAACCGTGTTTCAGGCCAACCCGCGCCGTCCGAGATCACGCCACGCACGATCTACGAGGGTCGGCGCGGCTGGATGAAACGATTGGCCGCTGGCGCGCTGGGCAGCGGACTGGCCACCTGGGCAGCGCGCGATGCGCTGGCAACCGGCGGCGCGGCCAAGGGCGCTGCGCTGGCCGGCGTAAAGAGCGCGGTGGCCGGTGTGGTGACGATGGAGAAATCCACGCCCAGAGCGGACGCCACCAGCTACAACAATTTCTACGAATTCGGCACCGACAAAGCCGACCCTGCGCGCAACGCCCACACGCTCAAGACGCGGCCGTGGACCGTGACGATCGAGGGCGAGGTCAAAAAGCCCAAGACCTTTGGCATCGACGAGTTGCTCAAGCTCAGCGCCATGGAAGAACGCATTTACCGGCTGCGCTGCGTCGAAGGCTGGTCGATGGTGATCCCCTGGGTCGGCTACTCGCTGGCCGAACTGATCAAGCAGGTCGAGCCGACGGGCAATGCCAAGTACGTCGAGTTCCACACCCTGGCCGATCCCAAGACCATGCCTTTCGTCGGCTCGCGCGTGCTCGACTGGCCTTATGTCGAAGGCCTGCGCATCGACGAGGCGATGCACCCGCTTTCGCTGCTGGCCTTCGGCATGTACGGCGAGGTGCTGCCGAACCAGAACGGCGCGCCGGTGCGGCTGGTGATGCCCTGGAAATACGGCTTCAAGTCGGCCAAGTCCATCGTCAAGATCCGCTTCGTCGAGCAGCAACCCAAGACCGCCTGGGTCAAGGCCGCTGCGCAGGAATACGGCTTTTATTCCAACGTCAACCCAAAAGTCGACCACCCGCGCTGGAGCCAGGCCACAGAGCGCCGGATCGGCGAGGACGGCGTGTTCACCAAGAAGCGGCCGACGCTGATGTTCAACGGTTACGAGGCGCAGGTCGGGTCGCTCTACGCCGGGCTGGACTTGTCCAAGAACTTCTGACACAGCGCCGGCGCAGCGCATGAACAAGCTGCTGCTGCATCGCGCCGCCAAGCCGCTGCTGTTCAGCCTGGCGCTGCTGCCGTTCGCGCAACTGCTGTGGGGCGCGATCGCCAACACCCTGGGTGCGAACCCAGCCGAAGCACTGATCCGTGGCAGTGGCGACTGGTTGCTGCGCTTTGTCTGCCTGACGCTGGCGATCACGCCATTGCGCGAAGCAACAGGCTGGAGCGCGCTGGCCCGGCTGCGCCGGATGACGGGTTTGTTCGCCTTCGGCTACGGTGTGATTCACTTTCTGTGCTATGCCTGGCTAGACATGGGGCTGGACTTTGACGACATCGTTCGCGACATCCCCAAGCGCCCGTTCATCCTGGTCGGCACGCTCGCGCTGCTCGGGATGCTGCCGCTGGCCGCGACCTCGTTCAACCGCGCGATCAGGGCGCTGGGCGCAGCGCGCTGGAAAGCGCTGCACCGCGTGGTCTACGCGGTCGCGCTGCTGGCCTTGTTGCACTTCTTCTGGATGCGCGCGGCCAAGCACAACTTCACCGAATGGTCGGTCTATGCGGCCATCGTGGCCCTGCTGTTGGGTTGGCGCTTGCGCCAAGCCTTGCGGCGGCGAAGCGCTATTTCATGAATCCTGGCAGCCACAGCGCGAGCTGCGGAAATACCAGCACCAGTACCAGGCCCACGACCAGTGGCAGGCAGAAGATTGCCGAACCCCGAAAGATCTGCGACATCGGCACGTTCTTCAACAGCGCGTTCATCACAAACATGTTCATGCCCACTGGCGGTGAAATCAGCCCGACTTGCACCACCAACACGATCAGCACGCCGAACCAGACCGGATCGAAGCCGAGCTGGGTGACGACCGGAAAGAACACCGGGATCGTCAGCAACACCATGCTGAGTTCCTCCATGATCGTACCCAGCACCACGTAGACACCCATCATCGCGGCGATCACCACCAGCGGGGGCAAGCCGAGATGGGTGATGCCGGTCTTCAGGTCGCCCGGCATGCTGGTGTAGTTGACGAAGTTCGAGAACATCGCCGCGGCGATCAGAATCGTGAACAGCATCGCCGTGGTGCGAGAGCTCTCGGCCAACACGTCGAACAGCACCCGCGGCGTCAAGCTGCCGCGTGCCAACGCGAACGCGAATGCGCCCGAGGCGCCTATCCCTGCGCCCTCGGTGGCAGTGAACCAGCCGCCGTAAATACCACCCAGCACCAGCACCACCAGCAGCGCGACGCCCCAGATATCACGCAGCGCGGCCCAGCGCTCAGGCCAGTCAACCCGCTGACCCGCCGGGCCGGCTTCAGGATGGCGTCGAATGATCCAGGCAACGCCCGTCATCAGCAGCCCAGCGCACAGCAGACCCGGCACCACGCCGGCCGCAAACAGCTTGCCAATATGGGTCTCGGTGACGATGCCGTAGATCACCATGATGGTCGAAGGCGGGATCATGATGCCCAGCGTGCCGCCGGCGGCAATCACCCCGGTCGACAGGTAGTCGGCGTAACCCAGCTTCTTCATCGACGGGTAGGCCACCTTGGTCATCGTCGCTGCGGTGGCGATCGACGAGCCGCAGATCGCGCCGAAACCCGCGCAAGCCATGATCGTCGCGTGAGCCAGACCACCTCGGCGGTGTCCGACAAAGGCAAATGCGGCGCGAAACAGCTCGTGCGCCAGTCCGGCGCGGGCGACGAAATTGCCCATCAGGATGAACAGCGGCACCACCGACAGCGTGTAGGCAAAGCCCGAGTCGTACACCACCTGCGCCGCAGCGGCGGCGGTCGGCCCCCAGCCACGCATCAGCCCGAGGCCGACATAACCGACAAAGCCCATCGCGAAGGCCAGCGGGACGCGCAGCAGCGCCAGCACGAAGACCGCGGCAAAACCCAACAGCGCCTCGGTCATGTCGCACCCCCGATGTCGGGGCTCGCATCGGGGTCACCGGGCTGCGCCACCAACAGCATATGCATCAGCGAGGTCAGCCCGCACAGCACGCTCATCAGCCCGACAAAAGGCCCGAGCGGCAGCTTGAGCTGGGCCGTGGTGTCACCATAGCCGGCCATCTGCATGGCCTTGTCCCACATCAACCAGGCCAGCGCCGCCAAGGCCAGGCCACACAACAGGTTGATCAAGCCCTGCTGCAGTCGGCGCAGCCAAGCCGGCATCAAGGCGTCGAGCGAGTCAAAAGCCACGTGTTCGCCGTGCAGGCTGACCAGCGGCAGCGCCGAGAAAATCACCACCACCATCAGGATTTCGGTCAACTCCAGCGAGCCCGGCACAGATTGGCTGAGCAGCTTTCGCCCCAGCACGTCGACGAGGGTCAGCGCCATGATGGCAAACAGGGCCACTGCGGCCAACAGGCCGCACAGTGCATCGAGAAGACGTTTCAAACGGTTTCCTTGCTACGCGGCCGATCGCTGCGACGAGCGGCCGCGGGGGTACAGCAAGCCGGGAAGGTCCCGGCACGGGGGTCACTTCTCGAGCTTGGTGATCTCGGCACGGTACTCGGCCAGCACCTTCTTCGCGTCCTTCAGACCCTTGGCCTCGGCCGCCTTGATCCAGGCATCCTCCAACCCGCTGGTCTTGGCTTTGACCGCCGAAACAAAGGGCGCGTCGGCCTTGGTAAAGGCAACGCCGGCAGCCTGCATGAAGGCCATGCCACGGCGGTCAACCTTGTCCCAGCCGCGGCCGATCATGCGGGCAGCAAACTCTCCCGACATCTCGTCAACGATCTTCTTCACATCAGCCGGCATCGCGTCGTATTTGGCCTGGTTCATCATGAACACAAAGCTGGTGTTGTACAGACCGCCCGGGAAGGTGGTGGCGTACTTGATCACCTTGTCGATCTTGAAACCCTCGACCGATTCGGCCGGGAACAATGTGCCGTCCATCACGCCGGTCGACAGCAACTCATAACTCTCAGTCGAAGGTTTGAGGGTGGCATTCATGCCCAAGGCTTTGGTGATGTCATTGACCATGCCACCGCCAACGCGCCACTTCATGCCGGTCATGTCCTCGACCTTGGCCACCGTCTTCTTGGTGTTGAAAACAATGCCCGGACCGTGGGTGAACACCGCCAGCACCTTGACACCCTTGTGCTCTTCGGCAAACGCCGGGTGGCGTGCGTAGACACGCTGGAAAGCGACCGAGGTCACCTCGGCCGAATTGCCCATGAAAGGAAACTCGACCATCTGCGGGCTGACGAAGCGCCCCGGCGTGTAGCCGTGGACCGTGAACGACAGGTCGGCCAGGCCGTTGCGCACCGCGTCGAAGGTACCAGGCGGCGCCGACACCGCGCGCGGAAGCACGTTGCACTTGATCTTGCCAGCAGCTCTTTGCTCGAGCATGCCGCACCACTCGATCTGCGACAAGGTCAGGGTGTGCGAAGGCGGCACCCAGGAAGACAGCGTCAGCACGGTTTGCGCCATGGCCGGTGCGGCCAAGCCTACCGAGGCTGCCGTCGTGATCAGGGCGCGGCGAACCAGGTTCGACAGCAGGGACATGGTTGAATCTCCTCAAGATGGAATAGCAAGCTGCGAGCCTGCAGCAACTGCAGATGCTGCCTCAATCTGCGGCCGCGCGACATTGCAGAAAACCAGGGGCCAGGACCGGGAGATGTCGGTGTAGCGCCACGCTCTCAAGCAAGTGTGGCTTTGCCACTTTGCTTGATCCCCACGAGGGGCGGCCGGCTTTGGCCGGACTTGGGGCGCTCAAAACGGGTCGGCGTGGCGCCTGTCACGGCTGTCCGCGCGCAGATCCGGAACTGACCCGATGCCGCCGCTAGAGTCAACCACCATGCCCCGCCAGCCCAAACCGGTTGAAAAATGCCAGATCATGCCAGCCCGCCCACCGATCCCCGCGGCATCGTCGACTCGGCTGCCGACGGTCAGGCGCTGGGCACCGGTCCGGCACGCGAGTCACTCTGGCGATCGCTGCAGGCGCTGAGCCAGGCCGAACTCGAAACCGGCCCAGGTCGACCCGCTGCGCTGTGCCAAGCCTTGACAGAGACGGCCAGCGCACTGGCCGGGCTGCAGGCCTACAGCCCGGCTGAGAGCCACCTGGCCCAGGCCTTGCGCTGGGCGATGGTGATGGGCGCAGTCGACACCCGAGCCGACTTGTGCTGCAAGCTGGCCGAACTGGCAAGCCAGGTCGCCGACATGGCGGAGACGAATGGCGAACAACCCAACACCGTTCGCCGGGCCCGTGACCGGGCGCGTGACCAGGCCTTCGAGGCAGTGAGGCTGGCCGATCAGCGCGCCGACCCTCATTGGGAAATCAGTTTGCTGCTGCGCGCCAGCGATGTGCTGGTGCGTTGCGGCGACCACGACGACGCGGCGCAGCTCAAACTGCGAGCCGACAAGCTGATGAACAGCTCGGCACCCCAGCACAACGCAAGACCCAGGATATCCCAGGACAGCCTGCGGATCGCCGGCCCCGCCACGCTGATGTAGTCCGGGCAAGGGCCGCCAGCGGGCTGTTTGCCGCGCCGCCGCACAATGCGGGTCCAGCCCTTGCCGCGCCCAGGCGCGCCATCTGTCCCATGCACCGCACGATCTTCACCACGCCGGGCGTCAACACGGTATTGCGCGCCTTGTCGCTAGGCTTTCTGCGCGCCACCGGCTGGAAGCTGGACGGCCAACTGCCTGCCGATCAACCCAAGTGTGTGCTGATCGCCGCGCCGCACACCAGCAATTGGGATCTGCCTTACACGCTGATGGTGGCGTTCGCGCTGCGACTCAACATTTACTGGATGGGCAAACAGCAGCTCTTCCGCGGGCCGTGGGGCCCCGTGATGCGCTGGTTGGGTGGCATCGCGGTCGACCGCTCGCAGTCGACCAACCTGGTGTCAGCCTCAGCAGCAGCGATTCGCGCGGCCGACGGCGCAATGTGTCTGGTGGTGCCGCCCGAAGGCACACGCAGCAAGACGCGCCAGTGGAAGACCGGCTTCTACTGGATCGCCCACGAGGCCGGCGTGCCGATCGTGATGGCGTACATGGACTATCCACGCAAGCTCAGCGGCCTGGGCCCGGTTTTCCAACCCACCGGGAATGTCGACGCTGACATGGCAGCGATCAAGGCCTGGTACGCACCGTTCAAAGGCAAGAACTGGCGGCAGTTCGACAACGGCTGAGCGGCGTTGTGCCGCCAGCGATCATCACCGTTGCTCATCACGCGCCAGCACCGGCGCCAACGCCACACCGGTGTGTGTGCCGCGCACGACCAGCAACTCGGGCGGCCCGGCTGCCACCACCTGGCCACCGGCGTCGCCGCCTTCCGGGCCGAGATCGATCACCCAGTCGGCCTCGGCGATCAGGTCGAGGTCGTGCTCGATCACGACCACACTGTGGCCGCCGGTCACCAGCCGGTGCAGCACCCGGATCAGCCGCTCGACATCGGCCATGTGCAGGCCGACCGTGGGCTCGTCGAGCACATACAGCGTGTGCGGCGGCTTCTGCCCGCGCCGGGTCACGTCGTCGCGCACCTTGCTGAGCTCGGTGACGAGCTTGATGCGCTGGGCCTCGCCACCACTGAGCGTCGGGCTGGGTTGGCCCAGCGTCAGGTAGCCCAGCCCGACGTCCTTGAGAAGCTGTAGCGGGTGGGCGATGGACGGCATCGAGGCAAAGAAGTCCACCGCCTCGTCGACCTCCATGCGCAGCACGTCGCCGATGCTTTTTCCCCGCCAGCTCACCGCCAGGGTCTCGGGGCTGAAGCGCTGGCCGTGGCAGGCGTCGCAGGCCACCTTCACATCGGGCAGGAAGCTCATCGCGATCGTTCGCAAGCCCTGGCCTTCGCAGGCTGGGCAGCGGCCGTCGCCCGTGTTGAACGAGAACCGGGACGCCGCGTAGCCCCGCGCCTTGGCCTCCAGCGTCTCGGTGAACAGCTTGCGGATGGTGTCCCAGAAGCCGATGTAGGTCGCCGGGCAGCTGCGCGGGGTCTTGCCGATCGGCGTCTGGTCGACTTCCAGCACCCTGTCAATCGGCTCGAAACCGGTCAAGCCTGTGCAGCCGACCAACGCCGGCAGCACGCCAGCGGCCAATGCGTCGCGGCCTGCCTTGCTGACCTTGGTCGCGACGATGGCCTGCACGTTGGCCAGCAGCACATCGCGCGCCAGCGTGCTCTTGCCCGATCCCGACACCCCCGTCACCGCCACCAGCCGCTGCAACGGCAGCTCGATGTCGATCCCACGCAGGTTGTGCAGACTCGCACCCTGCAGGCCGAGTTGCAGCGTGGCACGGTTGACCACCCGGCGCGGCAGCAGAGGGTGCTTGAGTGGATGCGCCAGGAAGCGGCCGGTGACCGAGTCAGGGTTGGCCGACAGATCGGCCACCAAGCCCTGGGCAACGACATGGCCGCCGCGCTTGCCGGCACCGGGGCCGATGTCGATCAGGTGGTCGGCGCGGCGTATCGTGTCCTCGTCGTGCTCGACCACCACCAGCGTGTTGCCCTGGCTCGACAACCGGGCCAGCGCCTTGAGCAGCACCGCGTTGTCGCGCGGGTGCAGGCCTATCGTCGGTTCGTCGAGCACATAGCACACGCCTTGCAGATTGCTGCCGAGCTGCGCGGCGAGCCGGATGCGCTGTGCCTCGCCGCCCGACAGCGTGGGCGCGGCGCGGTCCAGCGTCAGGTAGCCCAGACCAACTTCCTCCAGAAATTCGAGCCGGCTGCGGATCTCGCTGACCACGTCGCGGGCGATCGCCGCGTCGCGGCCTTGCAGCGCCAAGCCACCAGCCCAGGCCCTTGCCTGACCCACCGCCCACTGCGCCACCGCGGTGATCGTGTGCTCGTCAAAGCGGATGTTGCGGGCGATCGGGTTGAGCCGGCTGCCCTGGCAATCGGGGCAAGGTTCGCCGCTGACGCCCTCGACATCGGCCTCCTCGGATGGGAAGCTCTGCTCGCGGCCTTTCTGGTCGTCGTCGCGGACGCTGTCGTCGTAGGCTTTGCGCTGCTCGCGCGTCAGCGTCAGACCGGTGCCCACGCAGCTGGTGCACCAGCCGTGCTTGCTGTTGTAGCTGAACATGCGCGGGTCGAGCTCGGGGTAGCTGGTCCCGCATTGCGGGCAGGCGCGCTTGGTCGAAAACACCTTGAGCGTGCCGATGCCGGCGGTGGAATCCACCGCGGCCATCGCTTCGGCCAAGCCGTCCAGCGGCGTCAGCAGGTGCAGCACACCCTTGCCCAGATCCAGCGCCTTGGCCAGCAACTCGCGCAGTTCGGCTTCCTTGGCCGGACTGACCACCAGGTCGCCGACCGGCAGCTCTAGGGTGTGTTCCTTGAAGCGGTCCAGCCGCGGCCAGGGGTCAACCTTGACGAATTCGCCGTCCACCCGCAGGTGGGTATGGCCACGCGCCTTGGCCCATTTCGCCAGGTCGGTGTACAGGCCTTTGCGATTGACGACCAGCGGCGCGAGCAGGCCGACATGCTGGCCTCGGTGGTCGCGCAGCAGTTGTGCGGCAATGCTCTCGACGCTCTGCGGTTTGACCTCGGCGCCATCTTTCGTGCAACGCTGGGTGCCGAGCTTGACCCACAGCAGGCGAAGGAAATGCCAGACCTCGGTGGTCGTGGCGACCGTGCTCTTGCGACCGCCGCGGCTCAGCCGCTGCTCGATCGCCACTGTCGGCGGGATGCCGTAGACCGCATCGACCTCGGGCCGGCCTGCGGGCTGGACGATGCTGCGGGCGTAGGCGTTGAGCGATTCGAGGTAGCGCCGCTGGCCCTCGTTGAACAGGATGTCGAAGGCCAGCGTGCTCTTGCCCGACCCCGACACGCCGGTGACGACGGTGAACTTGCCGCGCGGGATGTCCACGCTCAGGCTCTGGAGGTTGTTTTCCTTGGCGTTGACGATGCGGATGGCATTGCCAGCGGCCAGTCTGGCGGCCGCTCTTTCGGCATCACGCCTGGCCTTGGCGAGGAGCTGCAAGGGCCTGCCCTCTTCGACCGACAAGCCGATGCCCAGCGACTGCTCGTAATCGCGCAAGGCCCGACCGGTGTAGGAGCTGGGATGGGCTTTGACGTCCTCGGGCGTGCCGCAGCACACCAGTTCGCCGCCGGCTTCACCGCCTTCGGGGCCGAGATCGATGATCCAATCGGCGCTGCGGATCACATCGAGGTTGTGCTCGATCACGATCAGCGAATGCCCGGCCTCGAGCAGCTTGCGCAAGCTGCGCATCAGCTTGGCGATGTCGTCAAAGTGCAGGCCGGTGGTCGGCTCGTCGAACAGGAACAGCGTGCCGCGCCTGGCCGCAGGTTGCCTGGGTCCTTGCGCGGCGTCGGCCAGAAAGCCTGCCAGCTTCAGTCGCTGAGCTTCGCCGCCTGACAGCGTGGGCACCGGCTGGCCGAGCCGCACATAGTCCAGCCCGACATCGACGATGGGCTGCAGCCTGGCCGTGACTGCGGTGTCGCCGGAAAACACGGTCATCGCCTCGGCGACGGTGAGCTCCAGCACCTCGGCCACCGACAGCTGCCAGGCGCCGCGGGTCAGCTTGACTTCCAGCAGTTCGGCACGGAAGCGCTTGCCGTCGCAATCGGGGCAGCGCAGGTAGACGTCGGACAGGAACTGCATCTCCACATGCTCAAAGCCCGAGCCACCGCAGGTCGGGCAGCGCCCGTTGCCGGCGTTGAAGCTGAACATGCCGGCGGTGTAGCTGCGCTCGACAGCGAGCGGCGCGAAAGCGAACAGCTTGCGGATCTCGTCGAATGCGCCGACATAGCTGGCCGGGTTGCTGCGCGCGGTCTTGCCGATCGGGCTTTGGTCGACGAACACCGCCTCGCTCAGCCAGTCCATGCCCAGCAACGCGTCGTGCTGGCCCGCACCCTCGGTGGGCTTGCCGAAGTGGCGCAACAGCGCCGGCACCAGCACGTCCTGGATCAGCGTGCTCTTGCCCGAACCGCTGACGCCCGTCACCACAGTCAAGCGCTGCAGCGGGAAGACGATCTCCAGGTTCTTCAGGTTGTGCTCGCGCGCGCCCTGCAGTATCAGTTTCGGCGTGGACTCGACGACGAGCCGGCGCAGGCCGATGCCCACATGCTTGCGCGCGCCCAGGTAGGCACCGGTCAGCGTGTCGGCATGGCGCGCCGCGTCGGGCGTGCCGTCGAAGACGATCTGGCCGCCACGCTCGCCCGGACCCGGCCCCATGTCGATCAGCCGGTCGGCCGCCAGCATCACCGCCGGATCGTGTTCGACCACCACCAGCGTGTTGCCGGCATCGCGCAGCCGGTGCATCGCTTCGACAATGCGGCCCATGTCGCGCGGGTGCAGGCCAATGCTGGGCTCGTCGAGCACGAACAGCGTGTTGACCAACGAGGTGCCGAGCGCGGTGGTCAGGTTGATGCGCTGCACCTCGCCGCCCGACAAGGTGCGACTCTGGCGGTCCAGCGTCAGGTAGCCCAGGCCGACATCGCAGAGGTAGCGCAGCCGGGTTCGCATCTCGTCGAGCAGCAGTTTCAGCGCTTCGTCGAGCATGCTGCTGGGCAGGTCCAGGCCACGCCGAGTCGCCCCAAGCGGCCTGCTCCCCCTCGGGGGGGCGACGCCGAAAGCGTCTTGGGGCTCAGGTTCGCCGTCGAAGAAGCTGCGCAGGCGCTGGATAGGCAGCATCATCAGGTCGTGCAGGCTCAAACCCGGCAAGGCCTCAAGTTGCTCGCGCGACCAGGCTGCGCCTGTCGGCAGAAAACGCTTCTCGGGTTTCTGCACCCCGTCCGCATCGGCTTTCGAGCCGAGACGCCACAGCAGCGCCTCGAGCTTGAGCCTGGCGCCGCCGCAAGCCCCACAAGGCGTGTAGCTGCGGTACTTGGACAAGAGCACGCGGATGTGCATCTTGTAGGCCTTGCTCTCGAGATAGCCGAAGAAGCGACGCACGCCGTACCACTGCTTGTTCCAGTTGCCGGCCCAGTTCGGGTTGCCATCGATCACCCAGTCGCGCTGGGCTTGGCTGAGCTGGGTCCAGGCGGTGTCGCGCGGGATGCCTGCCTCGCCGGCGTATTTCAGCAAATCGCTCTGGCAATCGGCCCAGGCCGGTGTCTGCAGCGGCTTGATCACACCGTTGCGCAGTGTCTTGCGGGGGTCGGGGATCACCAGCCCCATGTCGACGCCGATCACCCGGCCGAAGCCACGACAGGTCTCGCAGGCGCCGAAAGCCGAGTTGAACGAAAACAGCGCGGGCTGCGGGTCGGCGTAGCGCAAGTCGCTGTCGGGACAGTGCAGGCCGGTGGAGTAGCGCCAGAGATCCGCTTCGGCGCCCTCATTCAAGCAGTAGACGTTGACGCGGCCGCTGCCGCGCTTGATCGACAGCTCGATCGCCTCGACCACCCTGATCTTGTCGGCGCCGGCCAGCCTGAGCCGGTCGGCCACCACATCGAGCACTTTCCGGTGATCGACCACGCGCTCGGCCTGGACCCGGGTGAAACCGCTGGCCGACAACCACTGCTCGACCTCGGCCGCTGTCACGGTCTCGGGCAGCTCGACCGGGAAGGTGATCACCAAACGCGGGTCGCCCTGCGCCGCAGCGCGTGCCATCAGACTGGCGTAGATCGTCTCGGGCGTGTCGTGTCGCACCGCTTGCGCAGTCTGCTTGTCGAACAGCTGCGCGGCTCGGGCAAACAACAGTTTCAGGTGGTCGTTCAGCTCGGTCATCGTCCCGACCGTGGAGCGCGAAGTGCGCACCGGATTGGTCTGGTCGATCGCGATCGCCGGCGGCACGCCGTCGACCCGATCGACCGCCGGCCGATCCATGCGGTCGAGAAACTGCCTCGCGTAGGCCGAAAAGGTCTCGACATAGCGCCTCTGGCCCTCGGCGTAAAGCGTGTCGAACACCAGGCTGGACTTGCCAGAACCGCTGGGGCCTGTGACCACCGTCATCTCGCCGGTGCGGATGTCGAGGTCGAGGTTCTTCAAGTTGTGCTGGCGCGCGCCGCGTATGCGGATCAGCCCGGTCGCGTCGCCAGGTTGATCCGGCGGGGTGGGCTGACGCTCGGTGGCTGGGGACAACTTGGTTCGGCCAGACATCGGGCGCACTCCTGGGGGCAAGGCCCAACATTCTAGGGAGGGTATGGCCGCCAACAGGGTTGCGGGGCGATCGGTCGACCGACCGAGCCCGTGATGCGAAATGGGTCCGCTTCGGCCTTGGCGAGCTCGACTACACCAACCCGGCGATCATCGGCGCCAACGGGCGGCGCTGAGCGCGCGCAATCGGCCCACCACGCCGGTGGGAAAGTGGTAGACCGACAGCACGAACAGCAGGCCTAGCCAGAGCAGCCAGCGGTCGGGCGAGACCAGTTGGCCCAGCAGCGGCACGCCGTCGAAGGCTTGGGCACCCAACTTGAGCAGGTCCTGCAGGTAGTTCTGCGCCAGCACGAACAGCACCGCACCGACCACCGCGCCGTACATCGTTCCCATGCCGCCGATCACCACCACCAGCAGGATGTCGAGCATGACCTCGAAGCTCAGCGTGGTGTCAGGCCCGGTGTAGCGCAGCCACAGCGCCAGCAGCGCGCCGGCGACGCAGGCGAACAAGGCCGCCATCACGTTGCTCAAGGTGCGGAACACGACCGTGCGGTAGCCGATCGCCTCGGCCCGAAAGTCGTTCTCTCGGATCGCCTGCAGCACCCGGCCAAAAGGTGAGTTGACGATGCGCAGCAAGGCCAGGAACGACAGCGTGACGACGGCGAACAACAGGTAGTAGCTGACGACCCGACCATCTATCGTCAGGCCCATCCAGGGCGCGTCCAGCGGCTCGAACGCCGGGCTCAGCCAAACCGGATTCTTGAAGCTCAGGCCGTCTTCACCGCCGCTGAAGTCGCTGAGCTGCGAGGCGAGGGTCTGGAAGGCTGAGGCCACGGCCAGCGTGATCATCGCGTAGAAGATCGCCTTGACGCGCAGCGAGAACAGGCCAATCAGCAAGGACAGGCCCAGCGACAACAGCAGCGCCAGGCCCAGGCCCAGCGCCAGCGCGCCCCAGCCAGCACCGAGCCGGTGGCTCGCGATCGCGACACCGTAAGCGCCGATGCCGAAGAACATCGTGTGGGCGAAGCTGACGATGCCGGTATAGCCCAGCAGCAGGTCGTAGCTGGCCACCAGCAGGATGAACACCAGCATCTTGGCCGCCACGCCCAGCGCCTTGCTGCCGGGGAAAGCAAACGGCGCGATGGCCAGGCCGATGACGATCAGCATCAAAATCAGCGCGAGCCAGCGGCTGCGCGGCAGGTCGTGGGAGAGCAGTCTATTTAGCATTTTCATGTCAACCCCTCGTCCGACGGGTACATCGGCCGATCCCCCAAGGGGATGCGGGCCGGCTTGGTGACCTGAGGTCGAACTCGGGCAGTCCCTGCGGACTGCCCGTGCCTGCCGAGGACCATCGGCCTCTGGCCGATGGTGGCCCGGCGCTCGGCCCGCCAGCTTCGATCAACGATGAGCCTTTCATCGGTTCGTCACGGGATACAGGCCCTGCGGCCGCCACAGCAGGATCGCCACCATCAGCCCGATGTTGGAGAAAAGCGCCACCTTGGGCGCCAGGAAGCCGGTGTAGTTGGCCATCAGCCCGACCAGCAGCGCGCCGACGAAGCAGCCCAGCGTCGAGCCCAAGCCGCCGATGATGATGACGATGAAGATCAGCACATTGACCTGGGCGCCGATCTGCGGCGTGACGTTCTGCTGGTACAGCCCCCACATCACGCCACCCAGGCCCGCCAGCGCCGATCCGGCGACAAACACGCCGACGAACAGCCGCCGGATGCGGTAGCCCAGGCTCTCGACCATCTCGCGGTCCTGCACGCCGGCGCGGATCAGCAGGCCGACCTTGGTGCGGTTGAGCGTCCAGGCCAGCAAGGCAAACACCAGCAGCCCGATCGCGCCGGCCAGCACCCGGTAGATCTCGACCGACGCACCGTCGCCGATGGCGATCAACCAGGAGCCGCGCAGTGCCGACGGAAGCGGCAACGCGATCTGCTGCGGGCCCCAGATCACCTTGATCAACTCTTCGGCGACGATCATGCCGCCCATCGTGATCAGGATCTGCTTGAGATGCAGGCCGTAGACCGGCCGAACGATCACGCGCTCGAATGCCCAGCCCACCGCGCCCGCCACGACCATCGCAGCGAGCATCGCCGCAAACACGCTGGCAAACTGGGCTGGCGGTGATTCGCCGGCCCAATCGGCCAGCCCGCCGATCACCGTGGTGGCGACGAAAGCGCCCAGCGCGATGAACACGCCGTGGCCGAAATTGAGCACATCCATCAAGCCGAACACCAGCGTCAGGCCCGAGGCGATCACGAAGATGATCAGCCCCATCGCCAGCCCGGCGACGGTCAGCGTCAACCAGCTGCTCGGGCTGGCGATGGCGGGCAAGGCCAGCCCCATCAGCCCGCCCAGCAAGCCCAGCGGGCGCCAGTCGAACTGAGCCTTCGGGATCTGGAGCCCCTCGACCGGCGCGTACGCCGGCCGGTCCCCCGAGGGGACGCGGGCCGCCTTGGTGAACTGGCGCTCGGCCCGCTTCGCTTCGTTGGTCGTCATGCAGTCGCTCCCAGCGACAGGCCCAGCAGCCGTTGCTGCATGGCTTGATCTTCGGCCAACTCGGCCATGGTCCCGCGGTGTACGACCCGGCCGTTGTCCATCACCGCCACCTGGTCGCCCAAGGCCTGGGCCATCGCGAAGTTCTGCTCGACCAACAAGATGGTGGTGCGCTGGCGCTTGAGTTCATGGAAAGCGTCGATCAGGTTGCGGACGATGGAAGGCGCCAAGCCCTTGCTGGGCTCGTCGATCAATATCAGCAAACGCGGCTCGATGATGGCGCGGGCCACCGCCAGCATCTGCTTCTGCCCACCGGACAGCTTGCCCGCCGGGTAGAGCCAGAATTTCTTCAGCGCAGGGAAGAGCTCGAAGATCCATTCCAGCCGTCGGGTGTCGAGCTCGCCTGCGTGGCGCGCGGCGCGGGCGGCCAGCACCATGTTGTCCTTGACCGTCAGGTCGCTGAAGATGCCCATGCTCTCGGGCACATAGGCGATGCCCTGGGTCGCGATGTCAGGCGTGGCCTGGCCTTTGATCGACCGGCCCATGAAGCGCAACTCGCCCGCGCTGGCCGGCCACAGACCCATGATGGTTCGCAGCGTGGTGGTCTTGCCCGCGCCGTTGCGGCCCAGCAGCATCGTCACCTGGCCCTCGGGCACCGCGAAGTCGACACCGTGCAGGATGTGGTACGCGCCGATGTGGGTGTGTACGCCTCGCAGCACCAGGAATTCGTCGTTCATGCGGGATGCCCTCCTGGCTCGGCGGCGGGGCCACCGAGGTAGGCTTGCTGCACGATAGGCGAGGCGATCACCGCCGTCGGCTCACCGTCGGCCACCAGTTGGCCGTTGTGCAGCACGATGATGCGGTCGGCCAGTTCACGCACCACGTCCATCTTGTGCTCGACCAGCAATATCGTGGCATCGCGTCGCGCCTTCAGCGCGCGGATCAGGTCCAGGATCACCGGCACCTCGTCAACGCCCATGCCAGCGGTCGGCTCGTCGAACATGAAGACCCGGGGGTCGAGCGCGATCAGCAACGCCACCTCGAGCTTGCGCTGGTCGCCATGCGGCAAGCTGCTGGCATGAGCCTGCGCCTTGTCGGCCAGCCGCACCTGGGTCAGGATGGCCTGCGCCTCGTCAATCCAGGCCTTGCGGTCGAGCCAGACACGCCAGAAGTCCACCCCGCCCCAAGCACCGCTCCGCCCGCGCCCAGCCTCGCGGGCCTGGATCGCCAAGCGCACGTTCTCAAGCACCGTCAGGTTGGCAAACAACTGGGTCAGCTGGAAGGCCCGACCCAGACCGCGCCTGGTGCGCAGCGGCGCCGACATTCGGGTGATGTCCTGCCCGTCGAGCAGCACCCTGCCCTCGCTGGCCGGCAGCTGGCCAGAGATCAGGTTGAAGAAGGTGGTCTTGCCCGCACCGTTGGGACCGACGATGGCGGTGAGCGTGCCCGGCGCAAACGCACAGGACACATGGTCGACGGCCACGTGTCCGCCAAAACGGATGGTCAGGTCTTGGGTTTCGAGCATGGGGTGCGTTCGCCGGCCCGAGGGCCGGCGCATCGACAGTCTGACTGGAGCCCTCTCCCGGAGGGGGCTGGGGGAGTACAACGGACGGGAATCGAGGTCCCGACCGGAATCAGCGCATCAGCGCTGATTCCGGATCGGGACCTGCATTTCTTCGGCCTTGATCTCCCGCACCAATTCCGGCACGCCCCAGGCAAAAGCCGGGTCCACCTTGATCTTGAAGTGGTACATGTCCTGCAGCGCCTGGTGGTCTTCCTTGCGAAACACCATCTTGCCCTTGGGCGTCTGGAAGCTCATGCCCTCCATCGCCGCGATCAGCTTGTTGGTGTTGGTGTCACCCTTGGTCCGCTTCAGCGCCTCGACGACCGCGATCGCCGCGCTCATGCCACCGGCGGTGAAAAAATCGGGCGGCGACTTGTACTTGGTGTAGTGGTTGGCCACCAGCCACTCGTTGACCGGGTTCTTCGGTATGCCGAAGTAGTAGTACAGCCCGCCTTCCATGCCGGGGAACTGCTTGTAGGCGGTCATCGCCGGCAGGATGTTGCCGCCGGTGGCGATCTCGATGTTGTGGCGCTTGAAGTCGAGGTCGGCAATCTTGAACGGGTTGCCGCCAGCCCAGATGATCCAGACGATCTTGCGACCTGGCTGGTCCTTGAGCTTGTCAATGATGCGCTGGGCGGCGGCGGTGAAATCTGTGGTTGCTGCGGGCAGGTATTCCTCGTGCGCGAGCTTGGACTTCTTCAGCGCTTCCCGGAAAGCCTTGACGCCGTCCTTGCCGAAAGCGTTGTCCTGCGCCAGCGTGACCAGCGTGGTGCCAAGCTTGTCCAGCGCCACCGCGTTGGCGATCGCGTCCTGGCTGGAGTTGCGGCCGGTGCGGAAGATGTACTTGTTCCACTTGTCGCCCGTGATCGAATCGGCCACCGCGGGCTCGACCAGCAAGATCTTCTTGTACTCCTCGGCCACCGGCAGCATGGCCAGCGCGACGGGCGATGCGGTCGGACCAACCGCGATGTCGACCTTGTCGTCAGCATAGGCTGCGGCCAGCGCGCTCTTGCCCACGTCAGCCTTGCCCTGGTCGTCCTTCTCGATCACCACCAGCTTCTTGCCCTCGACCGAGAAGCTGCCGCCGGTGGCGTAGTCGAGGCCGAGGTTGAAGCCGATGATGGTTTGCTTGGCGTAGGCCTCCAGCGGGCCGCTCTTGCTGGCGATCAGCGCGATGCGGATCTCGGCAGGTTTTTGCGCGATAGCGGCTGCAGGCAGCAACAGGTTGGCGCCAAGGGCTGAGATCGCCAGCGAGAGGGTGCTCAGCGCAGCTTGGCGGCGCGAATTGGAAGTTTTGGTCATGCGGAATCTCCTGCTACTGGTTTTGTCGAGCGTCGCTCGAGCTCGATCTTGACACGCATTAGGCCAGCCCAAGCCGATGCGTTGTCAGATTGCTGCAAACTCGTGTCTATCCTTGACTTGGCGTGGGCATTGCCTGCCCTGTCAATTCATGGGTTAGCCAGATGTCGGCAGCGCCACGACCGAAAGACCTTTTCTGATGCCAGTGCCTGCGCGGGTCGCTGCCGTGGCTAGACCGATCACCCTCCGCCGACACCGCTGGGCCGGCGACAATTCGCACAGACCGACTTCAAGCGCTTGCGATGGCCACGCGACACCCTCACCAAGGCAGCCCTGCGCGCCTGCATTCCTTGCTGGAGTGGCGCGCGCTGGTCGAGATCGCGATGCTGCCTTTCACCTGGCCCTTGCTGGGCGCAGCGCCGAAGGGCGACGGCCACCCGGTGTTGTTGCTGCCGGGCTTCATGGCTGACGAGATCACCCTGGTCGCGCTCAAGACCTTTCTGCGTGGCCGGGGCTACAAAGTCCAGACCTGGGGGCTGGGCCGCAACATCGGTTTCCAACGCCGCCATGCCGAGGCGCTGGAGCAGAAGATCCGCCACCTGCACCACCAGACCGGCCGCAAGGTCAGCCTGGTGGGCTGGAGCCTGGGGGGCGTTTTTGCACTCTATGGCGCGCACCAAGCCAGCGAATGCGTGCGCCAGATCATCACGCTGGGCAGCCCGGTCAGCGTCGACGCCGAGGGCAGCCAATCGCCGCCACTGGTCAAGGCGCTCTACAGAATGATCGCCCACCCGATGGGCACCGACGTGCATGTGATGCAGCCGCGCGCCAAGAAACTGCGCGAACACCTGCTGCCGGACCTGCCGATGAGTTGCCTGTATTCGATCAGCGACGGCGTGGTGCCGCCGCAGGAGGCCACGGTGCAGGGTCTGGACGCGCGCTGGGAAAACATCCGCGTCGCCGGCAGCCACAGCGGCCTGGGCTTCAACGCGATGGTGTTGTGCATCGTCGCCGACCGACTGGCCCAGGCCGAGGGCCGCTGGCAGGGATTCAATCCGGCCGGCTTGCCTGGCATGGTCTACCGCTTGATGACCCATGCGGCGCTGCCGATCTGAAAGCTCTGCAGACAGGGCTCAATGTCGGCTGACCCGCGCCGCGCCGGTCGAGCGGCGCTGGCCGACGGATCGGCGACGAAGCGAACGTGCCAGCGCCAGATACTCCTGGAAGCTGTCACGCAGACACAAGGCAAAGACCTCCGGATCGGGCATCAGCTCGCGGCAAGAGGTGGGCGAGATCACGACCCGGCCGTCGTAACGGGTGATGGCATAGGCCAGCCCCAAGCCGTCGCTGATCGGCAGGATCGCCGAGTAATAAGTCATTCGCGCGCCACAGAGAAACAGTGGCTGGTCGGGCGCCGGCACCTCGGTGATCGTGCAATTGGCTGGCGGCGTTCGGCTGCCAAGCCGGGCACCGGCGCGCCGGACCCACCGGCGCGACCAAGCCAGCAACGCAGCCGAGGCCTGCTCACCGAGCTCGGCCAAATCACGGTTGCCCAGCAGCCGCGCGACCGGGTCCGGCACGACATCGGCCTGAGCCCGGATCGCGGCCAGGCGTTGCGCCGCGTCGGCGATGTCAGTGCCCAGGCGCAAATGGCGCCATGTCAGCCTGGCGCCGTCGACCTCATTGGCCGACACCGGCATCGGCAGGATCGCGGCCAAGCTATGTCCGGCGGGCAATTCGCCTTGGGCGTCGAGGTAACGGCGCAAGCCGCCGCCACACACCGCCAGCACCGCATCGGCTATCGTCGCGCCGTCGACCAGCCGGCGGATGTCGTCGAACTCGGCCTCGGTGAAGCGCCGGGTCTCGAACACCCGATGCGGCGAGACCACCGAGTTGAATCGCGTGACCGGCAGGTTTTCGGGCCGCAACAGCATCTCGCTGGCCAGCGCCACCGCCGCCGGCGCCAAGTGGGTGACCACCTTCAACAAGGGCCGCACCAGGCGCAGCGGCGCGGTCGCCGTCTGCAGCAGGCCGTGGCCGGCCAGCGACAGCAGCCCCGGCGCCGAATCGGCAAACCAGGGCTCGGGCGGGCCCTCGGGGTCAGGCTGGGCGCTGCGGTCCAGCAGCATCGCCGTCAGCTCGCTGAGCTGGTTCAACTCGACCGCCGCCAGATGGGTCTTGAGCAGCAACGCGAAACTGCCTGGTGAGAGGTCGAGAAAGCCATCAAGGCCCTCGATCACATAGACCTCCCACAGCGGCCGGTCCAGGTCCAGCGCGCGGGCGTGGATGCGCGACGTCTGGATGCAGAACTGACGCCAGTCGCCCGGCTTGGGCAGCGCGATGTGGCGGACGTGGTACTCAAGGTCGAAGTTCTCGTCGTCAATCCAGTACGGACGGTCCAGGCCCATCGGCACGCGCAGCAAGCGCTGGCGGAACAGCGGTGCACCTTGCAGCCGCCGCGCGATGTGCGCCAGCACGCTCTTGAACCTGACCCTCGCGCCGGGCGCGGTGGACTGGTCGAAGATGTGCAACAGGCTGAGGTTGGCGTTCGAGCGCGCGGTGTCCGAATACAGAAAACCGGCGTCATGCCCGCTGAGTTGGCGCATCGTTTTGAGCTGAGTTATGGCTGCGTAGGTGTTTCTGCAGATCGATGGCCAATCCATCGGCACCAGCCCATCGGCACCCGCATTACCAGACCAGTATCGCCAGCAGTCCCTAGAGCGCGAAACCCAATCCACGCGAAGGCCTCTAGCTTGTGCACACCGATTGCGGTGAGCCCACGAGCCGCACCTGCGCAAAGTCAAGACGCTCGGCGGCTCAGCGCTGCAGCATCGCCGTGATGGCCTCTCCCGAGCAAGTCCCCGACGCACCGGCGGTTTTCCGTGCACGCAGCTTGAGCAAGACCTACCTCGCAGGCGACGTCGCAGTCCCAGCGCTGCGTGAAGTCGATTTCGACATCTACCGTGGCGAGTTTCTGGTGTTGCTGGGTCCTTCTGGCAGCGGCAAGAGCACACTGCTCAACATCGTCGGTGGGCTCGAGCGGGCCAGCGGCGGGTCGCTGTTCTACGAAGACCATGAGCTCAGCGCCGCCGACGACGACGCGCTGACGCTGTACCGGCGCGAGCATGTGGGCTTCGTGTTCCAGTTCTACAACCTGATCCCCAGCCTGACCGCCTGGGAGAACGTCGCGCTGGTCACCGACATCGTCGCCCAACCGATGCCGGTGGCCGAGGCGCTGGACCGTGTCGCGCTGGGGCCACGCCGCGATCATTTCCCTTCCCAGCTCTCGGGCGGCGAGCAGCAGCGGGTGGCGATCGCACGTGCGATTGTCAAACGACCCCAGGTATTGCTGTGCGATGAACCCACCGGTGCACTCGACTACGCCACCGGCAAACTCGTGCTCGAGACCATCGCGCGGGTGAACCAGGAACTGGGCACCACCGCGGTGGTGATCACGCACAACGCGGCGATCGCCGGCATGGCCGATCGGGTGATGCACCTCGGCGACGGTCGGATACAGCGCCTGGAGCGCCAGGCGCACAAACTCACGCCGTCCGAGCTGAGCTGGTGATCGCACGGGCATGAAGGTACTGGACCGCAAGCTGCTGCGCGACCTGCGCGCGATGTGGAGCCAGGCTTTGACGATCGCGCTGGTGGTGGCCAGCGGACTCGGCGGCTTCCTGACCAGCCTGTCGGCGGTCGACTCGCTGGCTGCGGCGCGCGACGAGTTCTACGTCCAGGGCCGCTTCGCTGACCTGTTTGCCAACGTCAAACGCGCGCCGCAGGCCTTGGCCGAGCAGCTGCGCGCGCTGCCCGGCGTGGCCGATGTCCAGACCACGGTCGAGCAGATCGTGCGCATCCAGCTCGCTGGCAGCAGCGACCCGGTGCTGGGCCAGCTGATCGGCATCGACCGCTTGCAACCGCCGCGGCTCAACCTGGTCAGCGTGGTGGCAGGCCGCGCGCTGTTCGACGGCGGGGATAGCGCCGGCCAATCAGGCGGCGCCGACAACGCCATCGACGCGCTGGTGTCTCAGGGTTTTGCCCAGGCACGCGGCTTGAAGCCTGGCGCCAGCTTGTCCGCGCTGATCAATGGCCGGCGCCGCGCGCTGCGCATCGTCGGTATCGCGATGTCGCCGGAGTTCATCTTCGCCGGCCTTTTCGGCATGCCCGACCAGCGCGGATTCGGCATCTTCTGGGTCGACCAGGCAACGCTGGCAGCGGCTTACGACATGCAGGCCAGCTTCAACACGCTGGCGGTGCGGCTGACGCCCGCCGGCGCGCGAACGCTGTCGGATCGCGCAGTGATCGCCGAGCTGGCTCTGCCGCTGGCGCGCTATGGCGGTGCGGCGCCGCGACCACGCGCCGAGCAAAGCTCACACGCGATGCTCGACAACGAGATCAAGGAGCAGCGCGTGCTCGGTACCGTGCTGCCCAGCATCTTCCTCGGCGTCGCAGCATTCTTGCTCAACGTCGTGGTCTCGAGGCTGGTCGCCACCCAGCGCGAGCAGATCGCAACGCTGAAGGCGCTGGGTTACCCGAACCGGACCATCGCCGCGCACTACCTCAAGCTGGTGCTGGCGATCGTCGGATTGGGGCTCGTGCTGGGCGTGCTGCTAGGGCATTGGCTGGGCGGTCTTTTCATGTCACTCTATGCCGAGGTCTTTCATTTCCCCAGCTTCGTACACCGGGTTTCGCCAAACTTGGTGGCGCTGGCCGGCAGCATCACGGCCATCACCGCAGTGGCTGGCACCTTGTCGGCGATCCTGGCCACGGTGCGGCTGACGCCTGCCGAGGCGATGCGCCCGCCCGCACCAGGGCAGTTCAAGCCCACCGTCGCAGAGCGCCTGGGCCTGACCCGGCTGAGCCCGGCGCTGCGAATGATCCTGCGCAACATGGAGCGCCGACCCCTGCGCACCGGGATCGGCATCGTCGGCGTCGCCGCGGCGGTGGCCATTGTCGTGATGGGCAATTTCTTTCGCGACGCGATCGAGGTGATCGTCGACAGCAGCTTCACGCTGTCGATGCGCAGCGACGTCTCGGTCTGGCTGACCGAGCCAGCCGATGACCGCGTGGCGCTGCAGCTGGCACGCCTGCCCGGCGTGCTGGCCGTGGAGTCGTCGCGCCAACTCAGCGCCACCTTGGTCCACGGTCACCGCCGCGAGCGGGTGCAACTGCGGGCCGTGCCAGCCGTGCCCGAGCTGCACCGCATCGTCGATGTCGATGGCCGCGCCGCCAGACCGACCGGTGACGGCCTGCTGCTGACCGACCGCTTGGCCGACAAGCTCGGCTTGCGCGTTGGCGAGCGCGTGCGGGTCGAGATCGAGCAAGGCAAGCGGCGCGAGTTGACGCTGGTGGTGAACGGCACGGTGCGCGAAATGATGGGCCTGAACGCCTACATGCAGCGCGACGCGCTGAACCAGGCGCTGGGCGACGGCGACCTCTCCAACGGCTTCGTGCTCTCGCTCGAACGCGGCAGCGAAACTGCTTTTCTGGCCGCGACCCAGGCTTTGCCGCGCGCGGCCGGCAGCTTCAGCAAGGCCACGATGCTGCGCAACATGCAGGAGCTGACGGCCCGCAACATCTTGATCATGAGCAGCGTGCTGACCGCCTTTGCGACCGTGATCGCGGTCGGCGTGGTCTACAACAACGCCCGCATCGCGCTGGCCGAGCGAGCCTGGGAATTGGCCAGCCTGCGCGTGCTGGGATTTACCCGAGGCGAGGTCAGCGCACTGCTGCTGGGCGAGATGGCGATCGTGATCGCGATCGCGCTGCCGCTGGGCATGGTCATGGGTTGGGCGCTGGTGCACTTGATCGCTGGCCTGCTCAAGAGCGACCAATTCTTCTTTCCCGTGTTGATCCAGCCCCGAACCTATGCAACGGCCGCGATCGCGGTGCTGGCCTCGGCCGCCGCCAGCGCGGCGGTGGTGCGGCGGCGTATCGACCGCATCGACATGGTCTCGGCGCTCAAGGTCCGGGAATAGACCGAGGACCCCGCGATGAAACGCCGAACGATGATCGTCACTGCTTTGGCTGGGGCGGCACTGCTGGCGCTGCTGACCTGGGCTTTTGCGCCCAACCCGGTGGCGGTCGAACTGGCCGCTGTCAGCCTGGGCCGTTTCGAACAAGCCATCGTCGAGGACGGCCGCACGCGGCTGCGCGAACGCTACAACGTCAACGCCCCGCTGGCAGGCCGGCTGGCGCGCATCACGCTGCGCGAGGGCGATGCGGTGGCCGAAGGCGCAGCCCTGGCGCTGATCACGCCGGTGCTTGCGCCGCTGCTCGACGAGCGCAGCCGGGCCGAGCTGGTCGGCCGACGCGACGCCGCGCAGGCCGGCGTGCAACGCACTGCGGTCTTGATCGAGCAACAGCGCACGCTGCTGGCCCAGGCCCGCAACGAGTTGCAGCGCAGCGAGCAGCTCGCTGGCCAGGGCTTTGTCGCCCCGACCAAGCTCGACGCCGACCGGCTGGCGCTGCAGGCCGCGCAGCAAGCGCTGGAAGCGGCACAGCAAACCCGCCATGTGGCCGAGCACGAGCTCGAAGTTGCGCGTGCGGCGCTGCAGGCTCAGCAGTCAGGCGCCAGCGCCGGCTTCTTGCTGCGATCACCGGTGGCAGGCCGGGTGTTGAAGGTGGCGCAAGCCAGCGAGACCACGGTCGCACTAGGCACAGCGCTGCTCGAAATCGGCGACACCGCGCAGCTAGAGATCGTCGCCGAACTGCTGACCACCGACGCGCTCCAGGCCAAGCCAGGGGCGGCGGTGCAAATCGACCGCTGGGGCGGCACGGGGTTGTTGCAGGGCCGCTTGCGCAGTGTCGAGCCCGCGGCCTTCACCAAGGTCTCGGCGTTGGGCGTGGAGGAACAGCGCGTCAAGGTGCTGATCGACCTGAGCAGCCCGGTGCCGCCGGCACTGGGCGATGGTTTTCGGGTCGGCGTTCGAATCCTCAGCCTGGTCCAGGACGGCGCAATGATGGTGCCTGTCAGCGCGGTGTTCCCGCAACCCGGCCAGCCCGGCGCGATGGCGGTGTTCGTCGCCGAATCCGGCCGAGCAAGACTGCGTGCCGTGACGCTGGGCGGGCGCAACAACAGACAGGCCTGGGTGCGCAGCGGCCTGAGCGCAGGCCAGGCGGTGATCGAGTACCCGCCGGCAGCGGTGGCCGAGGGTGTGCGCATCAAGTCACGCCAAGTGCCGGGGTCTTGAGTCGCCAAGCCCGCTGCCAGTGCCGGATCGGCCGCCGCCCCACCAGAATCTGGCCATGCAATCCGGCGACGACGACCCCACCCGAGCGCTGGACGATTTCGCCCGCCGCATGCGCCCAGGCAAGCCGGCGACAGAACCGCCAGCGCTTTCCGCACGACAGGGATCGGGGCCATCGACCCGACCTGAAGCGCGCAACGCAACGCTGCGCAGCGGTCTGACCTGGAATCCGCACGACCTGGTCGATGTCCAGGACCTGGCCGACAAGCTGCGCGACGCCACGCAACCTCAAGGCGTCACCGAGCCCGACTGGCAACCCGATCCAACGGCCTTGCAGCTGCGCCGCACCGCCCATCCGCGCCTGCTCAACAGTTGGCAACCGAGCGCCTGGACCGGTGCGCTGCGCGAGGTGATCGGCAGCTGCACCGAGTTCATCAACCAAGCCGCCGGGCCGGTGGTCGAAACCTACCCTGCGCTGCAACTGCTGACACTGTGGCCACCGCAGCGGCCAGGCCAAGCGCCGCTGGGCCGCTGGCCGCAACAAATCCGCTTGTTCGCGCTGGCGCCAGACCAGATTGGCGCGGCGGTGCTGGCAGACCTGCCCGAAGATGCCACGCTGTGGCTGGGCGCGCAAGACACAGACTGGGCGCTGGCCGCCGAGATCTTGCTGCACCATGAACCTGCGCTGCGACCGTTCCAACGCGAAGGTTTGCGCGACTTCATTGCGGCCGAGCGCAAGGCCGGCTTCACCAGGCTCAACACCGGCTACCACCAAGCGCTGCCGGGCGGCGCGGTGTTGCAGCGCTGATGCCTGACCCGCCGCGCCAGGCTTGACGCGAGCAGTTTGGACAGACAAATACCGGAGCGCATGGTGGGCCTCGTCATCAGGTGACAGAGCCGGCGGTCGGCGCCAGGCGCTTCAGGCGCCGAAGCGCTGTCGCACATCCTGCGCAGTGGCCAAGGGCCGACCCAAACAGCGGGCGGCGTCGGCTGCCTGCATCACCAAAGCGGCATTGTCGGGCGCGATGCTGCCGTCCTTGAGCAGCAGGTTGTTCTCGAAACCGACCCGCACATGGCCGCCCAGCGCCGCAGCAGCCGTCGCGCAAGCGTGTTCGGTCGCGCCGAAAGCGCACATCGCCCAGGGCTCGGGGCCGCTGTGGGCCTGGACAAAAGGCAGCAGGTCCAGCGGGCTAGAGACTTGGCCAGCGCTGTAGCGACCCAGCACGAACAGCAGGAACCAGGGCGCGTCGGGCACCGTGCCGTCGGCGCGCAGCGCCTGCCAGCGCAGCAGGTCGGCCAGATCGTAGAGGATGACCTGGGTCATCACCCGCTCGCGTGCCAGCCAGCAGAAGAATTCGGCCAGGCCGGCAGTGCCGATCCCGGGCTGGTCGACCTCTCGCAAACCCACCGATACCGCCTCGGGACGCACCGAATACACCATCGCGATCTGCGCCGGCGCGGCGTAGACCTTGGCCGCCTCGCTGGTGACCTGCAACACCAGCGCATTGCCGACCGCAGCGTGGACCACGCGCAAGGCTTCGCGGTAGCCTGCGGCGTCCAGGCTGTGGCGGCCCTCAGGGTCGCGGATGTGCAGGTGCAGCATCGCCGCACCCGCATCCAGACAGCGCTTGGCCTCGGCCGCCAAGTGACTGGGCGTCAGCGGCAGCGCCGGATGGTCGGCGGCCTGCTTGTACGCACCGTTGGGCGCGACCGTGAGGATCAGCGGGTTGGTCATCGCGGGTCGACTGCTCAAGCCGTCCCGGTCGGGTGGTCTGCGGCCACGCTGACCTCGGGTGTCGTCACCGGACCTTTGCCGCTGAAGCGGTCCAGCGCCAGGTAGATCACCGGTGTGATGTAGAGCGTGATCATCTGCGAGAACACCAGGCCACCGACCACCGCCACGCCCAGTGGCTGGCGCAGCTCAGCGCCGGCACCGAGGCCAAACGCGATCGGCAGTGCGCCCATCAGCGCGGCCAGTGTCGTCATCATGATCGGCCTGAAGCGCAGCACACAGGCCTCGCGGATCGCCTGTTGCGGCGTCATCCCGCCGTGGCGCTGCGCGTCGAGCGCGAAGTCGATCATCATGATCGCGTTCTTCTTCACGATGCCTATCAGCAGCAGGATGCCGATGGTGGCGATCAAGGTCAGGTCCATGTCAAACCACTTCAGCGTCAGCAGCGCACCGACCGCCGCCGAAGGCAGACCGGCCAGGATCGTGATCGGGTGGATGTAGCTCTCGTAGAGCACGCCCAGCAGCACATAGATCACCAGCAGCGCGCCGACGATCAGCACGATCTGGCTGCCCTGCGAATTCTTGAACACCGCCGCGTCGCCGCCATAGGCCGTGATCACCGAATCGGGCAGCCGGATTTCTTGGCGAACCTTGTCGATACGGTTGGTCGCGTCGCCCAGCGCAGCACCTGGCGCCAGGTTGAACGAGACCGTGACTGCTTGCAGCTGACCGACGTGGTTGATCGAGGTCGGACCGACCGTGCGCTTGACCGTCGTGAACGCCGACATCGGCACCAGCGCGCCGGTGGAGGCGCGAACGTAAACCCCGCCCAACGCGCTCTCGTCGGCCTTGGCCTGCGGCGCCACCTCCATGATCACCTGGTAGCTGTTGACAGCGGTATAGATCGTGCTGACCTGGCGCTCGCCGAAGGCCGAGAACAGGCCCGAGCGGATCGCGTCTATAGACACCCCCAGCGCGTTGGCACGCGCCCGGTCGATGTCCAAGCTGGCCTGCAGGCCGCGCAGTTGCGAGTCGCTGGTGACATCGCGAAACAGCGGATCAGCGCGCATTTTTTCCTGCAGCTTGAGCGCCCAGTCGTTCAACTCACCGGCCTGAACGCTCTGCAGGATGTACTGGTACTGGGCCTTGCTGGACCGGCCGCCGAGCTGCAGGTTTTGTGTCGGCCGGATGAAGGCGTTGATGCCCGGCACGCTGCGCAGCTTCTTGCGCAAGCCCTCGATCACCTGCTTCATCGGCGGACGTTCGCTGCGCGGCTTCAAGTTGATGAACATCCGGCCAACGTTCTGCGAGCCTTGCCCGCCGTTGAACGAGGTCACGCTAGCGACCGCCGGGTCGGCGCGCAGCAGCGCAGCGACCCGGTCCTGCAGGCGCACCATCTCCAAGAACGACACGTCTTCGGCGGCCTCGGTGCTGACGTTCATCTGCCCGATGTCCTCTTCAGGGAAGAAGCCCTTGGGGATGTCCTTGAAGAGAAACCCGGTCGCGACAAAAGTCAGCAGCGCGACCAGCAACACGCTCTTGCGCCAGCGCAGCGCACCGTCCAGGGTGCGGCTGTAACCGCTCAGCATCGCATCGAAGGCGTAGCCAAAGCCGCGCACCAGGAATCCCGGCGGCTTCTTGTGAGCCTCGTCGGTGAGGAATCGGCTGGCCATCATTGGCACCAGCGTCAGCGAGACGAAGGCCGAGGCGACGATCGCCAGGCCGACGATGACCGCGAACTCGTGGAACAGCAAGCCGATCACCCCGGGCATGAAGAAGATCGGGATGAACACCGCGATCAGCGAGATCGAGATCGACAGGATCGTGAAACCGACCTCGCGCGAACCTCGCAGCGCAGCCTGGAAAGGCGGCTCGCCGTTCTCGACATGGCGCATGATGTTCTCGAGCATCACGATCGCGTCGTCGACCACCAGACCGACCGCCAGCGTCAGGCCCAGCAGCGAGATGTTGTCGATGGTGAAGCCAAAGGCCCAGAGCATCGCCAACGCACCGAGCAGCGACACCGGCAGCGACAGCGTCGGGATCACGGTGGCGACGAAGCGGCGCAGGAACAGGAAGATCACCAACACCACCAGCACTATCGTGCCCAGCATCGTCAGCGTGATGTCGTGCAAGGCCTCACGGATCGACACCGATCGGTCGTTGACGACGTTGATGCGAACCGACTGCGGCAACTGCTCCTTGAAGCCCGGCAGCTTGGCCTTGATCGCGTCGACCACCGCCACCGTGTTGGCGTCGGGCTGGCGCTGGATCGCCAGCGTGATCGAGGTCTCGCCATTGAAGTTGGCCGAGCTCTTCAAGGTCTCGAAGCTGTCCTCGACCTGTGCGACATCGCGCAAGCGCACCGGGTTGCCGCCCTTGACGCTGACGATCAACTCGGCGTATTCGGCTGCGCTGGCGAGCTGCTGGTTGGCCTTCAGCGTCAGGATCTGGCGCGGTCCCTCGAGCGTGCCCACTGGCGTGTTGGCGTTGGCCGCCGTCAGCGCCAGGCGCAGCTCGTCGAGGCTCAGATTGCGCGCGGCCAGCGCGCTGGGGTCGACCCGCACCCGCACCGCAAAGCGTTTGGCGCCGTAGATGTTGACCTGGGCCACGCCGCTGAGGGTGGACAGCGTGGGCGAGATCAGGTGTTCGGCGAAGTCCTGCAGATCGGCCAGGTTCATCGACGGCGAGGTCAGCGCCATGAACAGGATGGGCGCATCGGCCGGGTTGACCTTGCGGTAGCTCGGCGGCACCGTCATCTCGATCGGCAGCGAGCGCTGCGCACGCAGCAGCGCGGCCTGCACGTCGACCGCGGCCAGATCGATGTTGCGCGCCTGGTCAAACTCCAGCGTCACATTGGTGGTGCCCAAGGTGTTGGTCGAGCTGATCACCGCCAAGCCGGGAATGGTCTGGAACTGTTTCTCCAGCGGCAGCGCCACCGAGGTCGCCATGGTCTCGGGGCTGGCCCCAGGCAAGTTGGCGAAGACATTGATCACCGGCGTGTTGTAGCTCGGCAGCGCAGCCACCGGGATCTTGCTCAGACCGATGATGCCGGCGGCGATGATCGCCAGATTGAGCAACACCGTCATCACCGGACGGCGGATGAACAACTCCGACAGATTCATGATGCGCGCGCTCCGCGGCTGGCCGCGGCCGCTGGGCCCGAAGCGGCACTGGACGCGGCACCGGGCGCGGCCCCTGACGCAGCGCTGGCCGCGCCAGGGGCGCCACCTCTGGGCCCAGACGCAGCTCGCCCGGCGTCGGCAGCACGCTCGATCAGCACGGTGCCCGGCCTGACGTTCTGGCGACCGTCGAGCACGATGCGTTCACCTGCCTTCAGGCCAGAGACCACGGCCTCGGTGCCGGCCGAAGCGAGGATCTTGATCGGCCGCACCGCCGCCACATTGCCGGGCCCGGCGACGAACACCGCCGTGCCGCGCGCACCCTGGACGATGGCTGCCTGCGGCACGACGATCACCTCAGGCAGGCTCTGCAGCTCCATCTTGACCGTCACATAAGCGCCAGGCCACAGCCCCTGATCCTTGTTGGCGAACAAGGCCTTGACCTTGACAGTGCCCGAAGAAGGGTCGACGGCGCTGTCGACGAAGCTGAGCTTGCCCTTGCGAACGGCTGGCCCGCTGGCCGGGCTGTCAGGCAACACCGCGCTGACCACGCCGGTTCCCGATGCGAGGGCTTTCAAGGCATCCGGCAGGTTGCGCTGCGGCAGGCTGAAGCCCACCGCCACCGGGTCAATCTGCGTGATCGTCAGCATCGCCGGCCCACTCGGGGCCACGCTGCTGCCGGCAAACACCGCGATCGACCCCACCCGGCCGCCGCTGGCCGCGCTGATGCGCGAAAAAGACAGCTGAACCTTGACCGCGTCGATCGCCGCGAGGTCGGATGCAACGACAGCTTGCTGGGCCTCGACGTTGGCCTGGGCCGTGTCGACAACGCCTTGCGAGATGAAGTTCTTGGCCAGCAAGTCCTTGTTGCGCGCGAGCTGGCGTCGGGCATCGGCCAGCGTGGCCTCGTCCTTCTGCATCTGGGCTTCGGCCTTCTTCAGGTTGGCGGCGTCAGCGCGCGAGTCGAGCGTGAACAGCAACTGGCCGCGCTGAACGAACTGGCCTTCCTTGACATGCACCTGCAGCACCTGGGCGCTGACCTGGGGCTTGACGTCGATGCTGCTGAGCGCTGCCACCGTGCCACTGGCCTCGAGCGCGACGCTGAAATCGCGCGCCGCGGCGCGCAACAAGGTCACGCTGACCGGTGGGGCTGAGGCGGCTCCGGCTGGTCCTGAAGCCGCGCTGGCCGGGCTCGCCGGGCCGGACGCTGGCACGCCAGCCGCCGCTGCATCGGTCGCTGCGCCACGGGGTCCGCAAGCAGCCAAGGCCGCACTGATCAGCAAGACAGCAGTGCCACGAGCTGCGAAAGATTCAAGAAATGAGTCAGGAAGCAGCCGGTTCAATGCGGTCTCCAATACAAGCGGATCAAAGGGATTCGGCATCAGGGGATTCAAGTCGAGGGAAGGCTGCGCTGAGCACGCCCAGACCCTGCACCAACGCGCTGAGCTGCGTTGGCGTGCAATCTTGCAGCGCCCGCGCCAGGTCGGACTGGGTCTGGCTGCGCATGCGCTCGAGCAAAGCCTTGCCGCTGGCGCAGAGCTGGAGCTCGGTGCGGCGGCGGTCATTCAGGCTGCCTCGGGCTTGCAGGTGGCCAGCGAGCACCAGCCTGTGGGCCATCGCCGACGCGGTGGCCAGCGTGACACCCAAAAACCCGGCCAGCGCACTGACCGAGCTGCCGGGATGCCGGTCTATGAAATGCAGGCCGCGAAACTGCGGCACAGTCAGTGGTCCGTCGAGCTGAGATCGCATCGCCAGCCGCATCGCATCCATCACCTGCGGCAACACCACCAGAACCTCGGCCGCAGCCGATTGGGCGTCATCGGTCTTCACCGCCAAGCCACGCGCGGCACCGACCTGGCGGCGGGGCATAAGGGCTGCGGGCGGTGGGTTGAAAACCATGTAAATCGAGGGAAAATGCTTAGCGAACCTAAGCATCAGCATACCAAAGCCATCGTCTTTCTGCCTCGGACTTTTCAAGAGTGTCTCGGCAGCTGCGGCCTTTGAACCCTTCTCAGGCCGTCAGAATCCAGCCTTCGAGCGGGTCGACGACCGCTGGCAGGCCCCAGCCGGGCTGGCGCAGCGCCCAGCCCGCCTGGACCAGGCACAGCACCGCGTCCAGCGAATCGCCGCTAGCGTCGTCGGCCAGCGTGTCGCGCTGCGCGGCGCTGAGCTTCAGACGCAAGCCCAGCCGGGATCGGCCCTGCTCCAACGCCTCGACAATGTCCTTGCGAGCGATCAGCCGGTCCGCGGTCTGCTTGGCCGTCTCGTCGCTCTTGTACGAGCGTCGCGCGATCAACTCGCGCGCCAACATGCCGGGGTAGGCCTCTAGTGCGACGCGGTCGGCGTCGCCCTGGCTTGGCGAATGGGCCGGAAAGCGCAGACCGGCAGCCCGCAGCAGCGGCACGCCGGCGTGCAGCATGTAGGCCACCGGCGGGTTGACCCATTTCATCGACGGGCTGGAGCCAGCAGGCAGGTCGCAGGCGCGGTGGGCGAACTTCGCGCCCACCGGTCTGGCGTCGCAGAACGCGGCGAAAGTGTCACGGACCTGCTGCCGGCTCAGGCTGGCGTAATGCGCGATATTGGTGGCCCAGTCGAGCGGCCAGCCCAGTTGCTGGACCAACTCGCGTGGCAAGCCGAAAGGCAGGTCGAATCCGCCGACCCAAGGGCCGGGCTGCGCCAGCCAGGCGCCGAAATCCTCCAGCGACTCGAAGCGCTGCAGGCCAGTGAACTGCAGCACCGCGCCGTGCAGCAGCCCGCTGGCCATCACGATGGGTTTGCGCCGGCTGGGCCGGCTGGAGAAATCGACGCCGATCACGCGCTGTGTCATGTCGGCGATTGTCCTTGGCTGGCACGATGGTTCGCGAAGGAAACCCGACATGCCCCTGCCCACACCGCCCTCATCGCCAGGATCTGCACCCAGACCCGCTCCGAACTCTCCACTCGGCACACCTTGGAAGCCGGGCCAGTTGTGGCCGCTGCTGCTGGCGCTGGTCGCGCTGTTCTGGCTGCGCGACCTCTGGGTCACCAGCACCCAGGTGCAACCCATTCCGTACAGCGAGTTCGTGCAGCAGCTCAAGTCGGGCAAGGTCGAGTCGATCGCGATCGGCAGCCAGTTCATCGAAGGCAAGCTCAAGAGCCCGCAGCCCGATGGCCGAAACCGCATCGTCACCACCCGGGTGGCACCCGACCTGGCGCGCGAACTGGCCAGCTACGACCTGCGTTTCGAGGGCGTGGTCGAGAACACGCTGCTGCGCGACCTGCTGAGCTGGGTGCTGCCTGCGCTGCTGTTGCTGGGTGTGTGGAGCTTCATCGGCCGCAAGATGGCGGCCCAGGGCGGGATGGGTGGTATCGGCGGGCTGTTGTCGGTGGGCAAGAGCCGCGCCAAGCTGCACTCGGAGACCGACATCCAGGTCACTTTCGACGATGTCGCCGGCGTCGACGAGGCCAAGGCCGAGTTGCGCGAGTCGGTTGACTTTCTGAAAAACCCCCAGGCCTACGGCCGGCTCGGCGCGCACATGCCCAAGGGCGTGCTGCTGGTCGGCCCGCCAGGCACCGGCAAGACCTTGTTGGCGCGGGCGATGGCCGGCGAGGCCGGCGTGCCGTTCTTCAGCATCACTGGCTCGGAGTTCGTCGAGATGTTCGTTGGCGTCGGCGCAGCGCGGGTGCGCGACCTGTTCGAACAGGCCCGCGCCTCGGCGCCTTGCATCATCTTCATCGACGAGCTCGATGCGCTGGGTCGGGCCCGCGGTTTCGGACCGATGGCCGGCGGCCATGACGAGAAAGAGCAGACCTTGAACCAGTTGCTGGCCGAGATGGACGGCTTCGACGCGAGCACCGGTGTGGTGATCCTGGCAGCGACCAACCGGCCCGAGGTGTTGGACGCGGCGCTGCTGCGTGCCGGCCGCTTCGACCGCCAAGTGCTGGTAGACCGGCCCGACCGCAAAGGCCGGGCCGACGTGCTGCGGGTGCACTTCAAGAAGGTCAAGCTGGGCGCCGATGTCGCCGCCGACGCGGTGGCGGCGCTGACCCCCGGTTTTGCCGGCGCCGATCTGGCCAACCTCGTCAACGAGGCCGCACTGCTGGCGACCCGGCGCAACGCCGAGGCGGTGGCGATGACCGATTTCACCGCCGCGGTCGAGCGCATCGTCGCCGGGCTGGAGAAGCACCAGCGGGTGCTGGGCGAGGCCGAGCGCCGCACGGTGGCCGTGCACGAGATGGGCCATGCGCTGGTGGCGATGTGCCTGCCCGGAACCGACGCGGTGCACAAGATCTCGATCATCCCGCGCGGCATTGGCGCGCTGGGCTACACGATGCAACGGCCCAGCGAAGACCGCTACCTGGCGCGCCGCAGCGAGCTGCGCAACCGGCTCGCGGTCCTGCTGGGCGGGCGCGCCGCCGAGATGCTGGTGCTGGGCGAGGTCTCGACCGGCGCCGCCGACGACCTGGTCAAGGCCAGCGACATCGCCCACGACATGGTGACGCGCTGGGGCATGTCGGACGAGGTCGGTCCGGTGGTCTACGACCGCGCGCCCCAGCGCTTTCTGGAAAACCCCGACAGCCTGACGCCCGAGCGCGGCCGGTCTGACGACACCGCGCGCCGGATCGACAGCGCCATGCGCGCGCTGGTCGACGAGGCTTTCGGTCGCGCCAGTGCCGCACTGGGGGCCCGGCGCGCGCTGCTCGAAGACGGCGCCGAGAAGTTGCTGGCGCAGGAGACGCTGACCGAGGCTGAGTTGCTGCCGTTGGCCGAGAGCGCCAGGCGGCTGGCGGCGCCGGATTGAATCAGGATCAGGGGTAGACGCCGAACTGGGACAAGCTCAGTTCGGGATGACCGGCCACCAGCGTGTCGAAGTAAGCCCGGCTGACCATGTCGAGCGGGTTGCCGGCAGGCGCGTAGCTGCCATCGACATCGCCGCGCAGCACGCCGACCAGGCCGACATGGACAGGACTGGCCGCCGAGAGGTCGACGCTGATAGGCGCCGGCACCGCGCCGGGGCTCAGGCTGGACTTGCCGGGCGACAGCATCGACGACACCGTGGGGTCGGTCTCATTGAAGAAGATCCACTGTGGGTCCGGCGAAGTCAGGCCGACCACATGCTTGAGCACGAAGATCGCGTCGCTGAGTTCCACCTTGCCATTGGCGTCGAAGTCGGCCGCGTAGGCTTGGTACGGCGACAGCAGCTTGCCCGTACCGTTGACGTCGAGTCCGACAATCATCTTGAGGATCGCGATCGCGTCCTGCAGGTTGACGGCCTGACTGGTGGCGGCGGCCTCGGCGCTGGGGACACCACGGGCCGCAGTCACGTCAAGGCTGGATCCAGCCCCTGCAGTGAGGCCCGCAGTTCCACCAGCGCTTGTGCTGGCCGCGTGGCCGGCGGCGCTCACGTCCACCGCGTCCAGCAGGGTATGCGCCTTCCAGCTGTAGGCCAGCAGGTCAACCACCTTACCAAGGCCGCCGCTCACCGACTCGGCAGTGCCGTGCAGGTCTGTGTACTTGGCCGTCACGGTGATGGCGTGACCCACCTGCGCAGCGGACACCAGCAAGGACCCGGCCGTTGCGTCGCCAATCACCACGCCATCAGCAAACCACTGGTAACTGACAGGCCCCAGACCATCAGCATCGGTGGCAACGGCGGTCAGCGTTTGCCCCGCGGCCAAGCTGCCGTTGATGAACACAGAACCTGGGTCGTTGACGTTGACCACGGGTACGGTCGCAGCGCTGCCGACCGACTCGACCGTTCCCTGACCATCGGTGTAGCCCGCGACGACAGTGATCGCTTTGCCCACCTGGGCCTCGGTCAGCACCAGCGTGCTGCCGCTAGCGACGTTGGTGCCATCGGCTTTCCACTGGTAGCTGACCGCGCCCAGGCCATCGATATCCACCAACGTGTTGGTGGCGGTTAGCGTTTGGCCTTGCGTGACGGTGCCGGTGATCGCGACGCCGCCGGTGGGTGGGTCATTGACATTGGCCACCGCAGCGGTGAACCGGCTGGTGACGGATTCCGCCATGCCGTGGCCATCGATGTAACTGGCGACGACCGTGATCGCTTTGCCAACCTGCGCCTCGGTGAGCACAAAGCTGCCGCCAGTTGCGCCGCTGATATTGCTGCCAGCCGCTTGCCACTGGTAGGCGATCGCGCCCAGGCCATCGATGTCGGCAAGTGTGTTGGCAGCCGTCAAGGTCTGGCCCTGGGTCGCCACGCCAGCGATCGTCACACTGCCGGTGGGCAGATCATTGACATTGACCACCGCTGCGGTGGCGACGCTGGAAACCGCCTCAGCTGTCCCATGACCATCGGTGTAGCTGGCCACAACCGTCATTGCCTTGCCAACCTGTGCCTCGGCCAACACGAAGGTGCTGGAGTTGGCGCTCGCGATGTTGACGCCGGCGGCCTGCCACTGATACTTGATCGCGCCCAGGCCGTCGGGATCGGCGAGGGAGCTTGTCGCGGTCAAGGTCTGCCCTTGAATGGCGACCCCGCTGACAGTCACGACGCCGGTGGGCGCGTCGTTGACGTTGGCCACCGCCGCAGTGGCGCTGCTGCTGACCGTCTCGGCGCTGCCATGGCCATCGGTGTAGCTTGCGAGCACAGTGACCGCCTTGCCGACCTGGGCCTCGGTGAGCACGAAGGTATTTGAGGTGGCACTGGCAATGCTGGTGCCGTCCGCTCTCCACTGGTGGCTGATCGCACCCAGTCCATCAACATCGGCCAATGTGTTGCTGGCGGTCAGTGTCTGGCCTTGCGTCAAAGTGCCAGCGATCGTCACAGCGCCCGTGGGTGCGTTGTTCACATAGGCAACTGTCTTGAAGTTGTAGGTCGTCGTCCCTACAAAACTGTTCCCGGCCAAGTCCTTGACCGAGCCTTCGGAGAACACCACCGAATAGTCAGTACCGTATTTGAGGTCGGTCGTTGGGTTGAACGTCAACGCACTGCCCGAGATCGTCAGGTTGGCGCTGGTGGCTATCGCCACGGGAACGCCAGCCACTGTCTTGAGCACGACGTCCCCGGTGCCTCTGGCGATCGCTTCGCTGAAGCTCAAGACGACGTTGCTGTCCACGGCCACTGCGACGGCCTCGTCAGCGGGGCTAAAGTTTGTCACCGTCGGCGCTGTGGTGTCCAAAGCGGAGAGTGCGACGACGCCGTCGGCGAACGACAGGCGCTCGGCATCCAGTAAGGTGTCGGCGCCTTCGGTGGCGCCGCTGACTTTGAACCCTCCGGCTATCGTTGTGATGGTGTAGTCGGCCCTTGGTCCGCTGTAACTCACCGTGTCGGTGCCCGCACCACCGTCCAGCGTGTCGTCGCCCGCGGCGCCATACAAGGTGTCGTCGCCCAGGCCACCTGTGATGGCGTTGGCCGCGGCATTGCCGTACAGGCTGTCGCTGCCAGCGCCACCCAACAGGTTCTCGATCACGCTGCCGAAATTGACGGTCACCTGACCAGCCGACGTGATCGTGGCCGACTTGCTGCCGACATAACCCCAGTAGCCGGGTTCCAGATAGAGCGTGACCGACTGTGACAGCGCGGCCGCGCTGAGCGTGTCCTTGCCGGCGCCGTCCCAGATGAAATTGTCGGCGCTTGCGCTGACGATGTAGCTGTCGTCACCGTTGCGCGCTGACGTGCTGGATGTGCTGGGGCCGTAGAGGTATTGCAGTGCAGCGATGTCCAATGGACTGTAGACCGCGTGGTACTGGGCTGGATCGCTGGTGTAGGACATCAGCGTCCAGGCCGTGATGTCCTCGGAAGCCGGCAGGTAAGGCGCCTCATTCACATCGCTCTGAAACGGGTGTTTCAGACCCATCGCGTGGCCAAGCTCATGGATCACCGTGCCTGCCGCGTAGCTACCATCGACCGGCGCGAGATTGTCTGGATCCCCACGATCGAGGAACAGGTCACTGCCAAGGGCCGCGCCAGAAGGAAGAAAGGCGTAGCCTGCGCTGTCGGTTTGCGTGTTGTTGGCAAAGGCGATGGTGTTCAAGGCCGACACGGTGCCGGCCTCGAAACGCAGGTCGATCACCGACGACACATAGTTCATCGCCTGCACAGAAAACGCTATTTGCTGCTCGTTGAAAGGCAGGTAACCCAAAGCATTCGCTGGGTGGTCTGTGTCATAGGCCGGCAATGCGCTCGGGTAGGCATAGAAAAAAGTCTTGGCCGGGCCCAGCAGGGCAGCGAATTGAGCGCCATCACCGCCCAACAATGTGTCAAGCCAATAGGGCAGCGCCAATGCACCGTTGACATAGCTGACGATCTCGATGCTCGGCGGCAATTTGACGAAGCTCGTGCTGACGATCGCGGTGTCGTTGCCGCCAGTGTCAGAGAGCTCGAAATCGCGGCTGGCAATCATGTAGACATCATCGCCATCGCCACCATAGAGCAGGTCAGTGCCGGTTCCTCCTGACAGCGTGTCATTGCCAGCATTCCCATACAGAGAATCATTGCCAGCGCCGCCATCCAGGCTGTCGTTGCCCTCCTGGCCGGACAGTGAATCGTTGCCGTCACCGCCCAGCAGCGTGTCG